>DHLU01000043.1 GCA_002405435.1 Flavobacteriales bacterium UBA4660 | reverse complement strand
TCTTGTCAGCGGCTCTCCTGCTGGCTTGCCAAAACAAGGAAAACAATATGTACCAAGCAACCTACACACCCGGTAAGGCGCCCATCGCCCCCAAAGTCAGGCACACGACCGACATCCACGGCGTTACCCTTGAAGATGATTATTTCTGGATGCGCCTGTCTGACGAACAAAAGGAGTCGGAAACACCCGATGAACAAACCAAGGCAGTAGTGGCCTACCTCGAGGCAGAAAACGCATTCACCAAATCGTCACTGGCCCATACGGAGGCCCTGCAGGAAAAGTTGTTTCAGGAAATGAAGGGCAGGATCAAAGAGACCGATATGAGTGTACCGGTATTCGACAACGGCTATTGGTATTATACGCGTTTTGAGCAGGGTGCCGATTATGCGCTGTACTGCCGCAAGAAACAGAGCATGGAAACAGGCAGTGAAGAAATTCTCGTTAATGGCCCCGAAAGGGCGGCGGGCCACGACTACTGGTCACTCGGCGGATGGGATGTCAGTGAAGACAACCGCCTAATGGGCATGGCAGAAGACACCATAAGCCGCCGGATTTATACCGTGGTGTTCAAGAACCTGGAAAATGGCGGCCTGCTCGAAGACAAGCTTGAAGGCGTGAGCGGAGGCGGAATTACCTGGGCAAACGACAACAAGACGGTATTCTACACACGCAAAGACACGGTAACCTTGCGTGAGTCGCAGATCTGGAAGCACAAGCTGGGTACCCCGCAGTCTGAAGACGTGATGGTGTATGAAGAGAAAGACGAAGAGTTCTACACCGGTGTGTACAAGACAAAAAGCGATCAGTACATCGTGATTGCCAGCACCCAGACCATGAGTGCGGAATACCGCGTACTTGATGCCAACGCGCCTGATGGCGAATGGCGAGTGATTCAGCCCCGTGAGCGCGGACTCGAATACGGAATAGACCATTACGGCGACAAGTTTTACATTGTGACCAACCTCGACGCGAAGAACTTCCGCTTGATGCAGTGTCCGCTGAACCAGACCGGCAAGGAATACTGGCAGGAGGTCATCGCCCACCGCGCAGATGTGTTCCTCGAGGGCATTGAGATATTTCAGGAATATTTGGTTATTCAGGAGCGGAAAGGCGGTCTTACGCAGTTGCGCATCAAACGCTGGGACAATGCTGCAGACTATTACATGGAGTTTCAGGACGCAACCTATTCGATGGGCATAGGAGCAAACCCCGAATTCAATACCCAGGTATTGCGCTACGGATACTCATCGATGGTTGTGCCCAACAGCACCTACGATTATAACATGGCCACACGCACACGCACGCTGCTCAAACAGCAGGAAGTTGTCGGTGGTTATGATGAGTCGGCCTACACCAGTGAGTACGTGCGTGCCACAGCCGACGACGGAACCCTGGTGCCTATCTCCATCGTGTACCGGAAAGATCGCTTCAGGAAAGACGGCACCAGCCCCCTTCTCCTCTACGGATATGGTTCGTATGGCGCCAGCATGGACGCCTATTTTTCGAGCACAAGGCTGAGCCTGCTCGACCGCGGTTTTGTATTTGCCATAGCACACATACGCGGTGGTCAGGAGCTGGGCCGCGCATGGTATGAAGACGGGAAGCTGCTGAAAAAGAAAAACACCTTTACCGACTTCATCGATTGCGGAGAGTTTTTAGTTCAGGAGAAATTCAGTGCGCCGGATAAGCTGTTTGCAATGGGAGGAAGTGCGGGCGGACTGCTGATGGGTGCTGTCACCAACATGGCACCGAAACTGTGGAAGGGCGTGGTAACCGCGGTGCCATTTGTAGATGTGATAAACACCATGCTCGACGAAACCATTCCGCTTACAACGGGAGAGTTTGACGAGTGGGGAAACCCGAAAGACAAAACCTACTTCGAGTACATGATGTCTTATTCGCCCTATGACAACCTCAAGGCGATGGAATACCCCAACATTCTCATCACCACCGGATACTGGGACAGCCAGGTGCAGTACTGGGAGCCGGCCAAGTATCTCGCACGCCTGCGACAGCTCAAGACCGACAACAACCTCCTGCTGATGTGGTGCAACATGGATGCGGGCCACGGGGGCAAAAGTGGCCGTTTCGAAGCGCTGAAGGAATATGCGCTTGAATACGCGTTTCTGCTCGATCTTGCGGGCATCAAAGAATGATGACCATTAACCGTAAACAATCTTATTAGCATGTTAGTACCCTTAAATCATTTACACTCAGCCCTCAGATGGGTGACGCTCGCGTTGCTGCTGCTCACGATCTTTTCGAGTCTCAGGGGAATGCCGTCAAAAACCTATACGGCAGGCGACCGCAAACTGGCCCTGTTTACCATGATCGTGCTTCACCTGCAACTGGTTATCGGACTCGGACTATACTTCATCAGCCCGAGCGTGAAGGCCGCCCTTGCCGATCCGGAGAAAATGGCGCACGCAACAAGCAGGTTCTGGGCAGTGGAGCACCTTGTGGGTATGGTTTTGGCCATTTTGATCGCAACCGTCGGATACATGCGCGCGAAAAAAACGACCGACGGATGGCCGCGCCACCGCACCATCCTCTTTTATTACCTGCTGTCACTAATCATCATACTTGCTACCATTCCATGGCCATTCAGGGAAGTAGGCGCCGGCCGCGGCTGGTTCTGATTGTACTCGCCCTGTGCACCGGAGTATCCGTGGCATGTTCACCCGGAGGCAACGCCGGGGGCCCGCAAGGTGATCCGGGTCAGGTAACCGCGCTCTTCAACGCACGTTGTGGCATATGTCACGGCGCAGACGGAAAGATGGGTTACAACAACGCAACCGACCTGAGCACCAGTGCGCTCAGCCGCGATGAGGTGGTGGCCAGAATCCTGCAAGGAAAAGGCACCATGCCGCCGTTCAGAGACCTGCTGACGGCCGACCAGGTGCAGCTGCTTACCGACTACACCCTGCAATTGCGCAAGGCGACCCCCTGAGCTGGCAAGGCATGATTGAAACCGCAAAAAAAACGGAGCAATGTGTACTGGTGGGCCTGGTGACAAGAAACCAGGACCGTAAACAGACCAACGAATACCTCGACGAGCTGGAGTTTTTGGCGGAGACCGCCCGCGCACAATGCATGGCCCGCTTCCTACAGGCGCTCGACCATCCTGATCCGCGCACTTTCGTGGGCTCAGGCAAATTGCAGGAAATAAAAAACTATGTGCAGGAGCACAAACCCGAACTCGTCATCTTTGATGATGAACTCAGTCCGGCCCAGCAACGGAACCTCGAGCGCTCGTTCAATGAAAAAGACACAGAGCGCCCGACGGTAAAAATCCTCGACCGCAATTCGCTTATTCTCGACATTTTCGCCAGCCGTGCGCGTACCGCGCATGCCCGCAGGCAGGTAGAGCTCGCCCAGTACGAGTACATGCTGCCGAGGCTCACACGCATGTGGACACACCTTGAAAAGCAGCGCGGTGGTATAGGTATGCGCGGACCCGGTGAGCAGGAGATAGAAACGGACCGCAGGATTGTACGCGATCGTATTGCCTTCCTCAAGGAAGAATTGCGCCAGATTGACAAACAGAAAAGAACCCAGCGGGGCAACCGCGGCGCCATGGTGCGCGTGGCCCTCGTAGGCTATACCAACGCCGGCAAAAGCACGTTGATGAATGTGCTTAGCAAGAGCGACGTGTTTGCCGAGAATAAGCTGTTTGCTACCCTCGACACAACGGTCCGCAAGGTGGTGCTCCACGACATCCCCTTCCTGCTGGCAGATACTGTAGGGTTTATCAGAAAACTGCCACACCAGCTCATTGAGTCGTTTAAAAGCACCCTCGACGAAACCCTAGAGGCCGATTTACTTATTCACCTGGCCGACATCTCACACCCGTCTTTTGAAGAGCACGTGCAGGTAGTCAACGATACACTGGAAGAAATCGGCTGCTCAGGCAAGCCGGTCATACTGGTGTTCAACAAAATTGACGCTTACCGCCCAGTCGAGAAAGACCCCGACGATCTCGCTCCTGCGGGCAAGGAGCACATGACGCTCGAAGACTGGCGCAATACATGGATGTCGCGCATAGCCGGCGCTGATGTGGTTTTCATCTCAGCCGTGCAGAAAACGGGCCTGCCCGAATTGCGCGACTTACTCTATAAAAAAGTGCGCGAAATTCACAAGGTGCGGTATCCAAATACCCGGTACGACGCGGGAGAAATACAATAGGCCGGCTACTGCTGACCCGGCTTAAACACAAGGCCGGGCCCGGCGACCTCTTTGATCATCCGGCTTTCTGTCGGCGGATCCTGTTCCGTGTGCACGAACACAACCTGGTTGGATCCGATTCCGCCATCAAAGACCGCGATATTGATTTGGTACATGAGGGTGCCCGTGGGAACTGCCACCTGGGCGATGAGTACGCGGTTGTCTTTGCCCTGGGGCAGGGCATTGCAAGATCCGTCATTGGGCAGAAACCACGAGCCGTCGGTGAGCAGCAGGTCTGGTGCAAGGCCGCCGGGCTCAAATGAGAGGGCCAGCGCACCGGGCGGCGTGGATACCTGAAGCGGAATACCGATAGCGCCCTCGCAGTCAACGCATTTGTCTGACGAGCTGCTGAAGGCCCCGAGGGTCACGTAGGAGTCCCACTGCATGGATGGCGCCATATCCCAGAACGCACAGTTGAGGCTGGTGCCCAGCACCCCGCCGTTGGGGTGATTCCAGATGGCGTTTTCTTCGCGGGTAGAGCCGATAATCAAATGATGCACAGGTGAGGGCGCATTGCTGCCAAAAACCGCGGAGACCCGGTCGTCAGGGTCATCGAGCACGGCATAGATGCGGTAGCACGAAAAGCCTTCAGGGAGCGGATGATTAAACACTGGGTCAGCGACCGGTCCGCGCGCAACCTCTTCATGCACAATGCCGACCAGCTGCGCGTTGAGTAAGCGGCAAGCCGCGAACAGAAATACAAGGGAAAACAATTTCTTTATCATAGTTCGTGGGCGTGCCTATCGGTTGATGACGAGCAAGCGCGCATGGATTTGGTTGATATGGACAAAATACGTGCCTGGTACAAGATCGTGCACATCGATCGTGCAGGCTGGGGTGCCGGGAAAAACCTGTATGACCCGGGTTCCCTGAGCGCTGAAAATTTCTACGCGGTGCAACAAGGTGTTTCCTGAAACCATAATGTGGTCATAGGCAGGGTTGGGCCCAAGGCGAAAACGGGGTAAACCATCGGCCGGCACAGAGGCAATGCATCCGTACAGGTCGGGTAGCTGGCCCTCGCAAACAAAAAACGGATCCTCTTCGGGTGTGTCGGGGAAGTCGCCGCAGTCCCAGCCCCATGTGGCGCAGTTGAAATTGAGAGTCCCGGGCGAGCCGTCATCGGCCGTTCCGTCGCCGAGCCTGAAACGTTCCTCTGGACTGAAGGCAATCAGGTTGCAGTCGCACAAGAGGAAGTTGTAGGTACAACTGCCGTCGTTAAACAAGGCGTCTTGCGTATAGTTGAGGGCCAGCGTGTCTGTGCAGCCCATATAGGGTGTCACGCAGTCTATCGTGAGCGGACCGCTGGAAAAACTGCAGTCCGGCACCGATTGCGAGTGAAAAAAGATTTCTCCCGAGGCTCCGCCGTAATACGGGCCGATACTCCAGTCGAAGGGATTCCACAACTGGCTGTAAAGCGTATCTTCATTGGCGATCACCGTGAATGGCGCAGCGTTGCCAATGGAAGCAATGTCCATGTCGATGACCATACCGCCCGGATAGTCGGGGTCGCACCAGGGCGTGAAAGTGGCTTGAGGGTATTCGCATGTATAGATGCAGGTTTCATTGTCCCAGTTGGCTTCCGGGTCAAAATTTAGGGCCAGTGAGTCGGTGCAGCCGGTCTGAAACGACGCGCAGTCAATGGTGAGTACCGGTGACTCCGCTATGCAGCCGTTGAGGTTGTAGGGATCGAGTGAAAAGACAACAGAGTCGCCGGAAGCAAAAGGGCCCGTATCGGTAGTAAAACTATCGGTAATGTTGGCAAAAAAGCCCTGACCGGAGATGGAAAGGGCGGAGGGATTGAGCAGGCCGAGATCGGTAATGCTCAGGATAACGGAAAAGAGGGAGTCGCCCAGGCAGTCGAGGGTGAATTCCCAGTGGGGCTCGGGACAAGTATAAATGCAGGATCCGTCATCGGTCAGGGCATCGGGAGAAAAGTTGAGGGCTGAGGCATCTGTGCATCCGTGCGTATCGAGAAATAGGCATGATCCGTCGTCGGTTGTTGCGGTGGCGTCATAGTTCACCGCATCTGGGTTTGTGCAGCCGGTGCCATAGCAGAATTCGGGCTCGGGATACACCAGGCCCATACAGGTGCCGTCGATGTATTGAATGGCAAATTCATCTGGCGAATCGTCGAGGGGTGCTTCCAGCGTGTGCTGGTATACCATACTTTTTGACAAGGGCCAGTCATCGAGTATCTGCAGGTTAAGACGGTAGTATAACGTGCCGGTGGGAACGGTGACCTGCGCAAGCAACACACGGTTATCAGGTTCCTGACCATAGGCATTGGGTTCTGTGGGCAACACGAACCACAGCAGTTCTTCTCCGGGCTGTGTGCCCAGGCTGGGGCCGAATGCGACCAGTCCGCCGCTGGTTGGGGCAAAGGTGGACGCAGCAAAATCAGATCCGGCGGGAAGCTCAAGGTACCATACGTCGCCACCGGGGTCGAGGCTGTTGCCGCGGCCAATTGAGACGAAGGAGTCCCACTCTACATCAGGAAAAAACCCGAAGATGGCCGGGTTGATATTTTGAGCGGTCATGCCGCCGAAGGTGGTGTTCCAGACGAGAGAATCACCTTCCGTGCTGCCGATCTGCAGCGAGTGGAAGTTGGCACCACCGGTTCCGCTAAACCCGACGACCGCCACGACCGCATCATTGCTATTGAGTACACGGGCGTAGATGCGGTAGGTCGAATAGCCCGCGGGAATTCCACCCAACGGTCCGGTCATGACTTCTTCGTGGATCACATCCACCAGTTGGGCCATACCGCTAGGTGCCCAAAAGAGGCTAACGCAGCACCAAAGGGGGAAAAGGCATTTCATCATCGGGCATTCAAAGATAAGCCCGAAAGCCGGTGGGCGTGAAAGGCCCGGGGCTGCCTATTTTCGGGACCTCTATGCGAAGACACCTGCCAAATTTCTTAACCCTTTGCAACCTGTCGTGCGGGGTGCTCGCCCTGGCGCTGCTGCTTTCGGGCAATCCGCTCAGGCATGCAGCCTTGTTGGTGTTGCTCGCGGCGGTTTTTGATCTGCTTGACGGCCAGGTCGCCCGGGCGCTAGGGGTTACGTCGCCGCTGGGCAAAGACCTCGATTCGCTGGCAGACCTGGTATCGTTTGGGGTTGTGCCGGCGCTGGTGGTATTTGAAATGATGGGTATGCCGCAATCAGGACTGTTTCATCAGGTGCCCTGGTTGAGGTACCTCGCCCTGCTGATGGCTCCCCTGAGCGCCCTGAGACTGGCCCGGTTTAACCACGACAGCCGCCAGCAGGTTGATTTTATTGGCCTCCCAACCCCGGCCCATGCCCTTTTTTGGGTGGGCTGGCCGCTGGTTATGTCGGGGCAGCACGTGCAGCAACCTGAAGGTTGGGTGTTGCCGGTTTCTGAGGCCTCTTTCCTGATCTTTCTTATAGTATTCCCGCTGTTGCTCAATTCCGGACTGCGCCTGTTTTCCCTCAAATTTCAGCCCGGGGGTGTTGCAGCCAACCGCCATCGCGTGCTGTTTTTGGCACTATCGTGTGTGTTGGTGGCGCTCACAACCCTTGCGCCGGTATCGGTCTGGCTGGCACTGCCCCTGATTATCCTGCTGTACCTGGTGATGGCGGTGCTGAGGCAATACCTGTTTCTGCACTAGGGCCTTTTTGGAACCAAAGTCGGGGCAAGGCGCAACCCGCGGAGTCTTCTGCAGTCAGGAAATCCGGGGAGTGTGAAAAACTCCGCGCACCTACTTTCCGGCAGGTTCTTGTTACTTTGCCCCATGAAATTCAAAGCAGAAATTGATATCATGCCACTGGAGGCCCTGCTGGACCCCCAGGGCAAGGCCGTGTCAGGGGCCATGAAAAACCTTGGTCTTCCGGAAATCAGCGGCGTGCGCGTTGGCAAACACATCACCCTTCAGGTGGAAGCGGACGACAAGAAGTCGGCCGAGCAGAAGGTAGAGCAGGCGTGCAGGCAGTTGTTGTGCAACGAGATTATGGAGTTTTACCGGTACAGCCTCGCGCCCGAGAAGTAACCCGGCGGTCCGGTTTGGCGTAAACGGGGCTTCATTATTGCGAAAGCGGAACAGATAATAACTACAGATCCATGAAAAAGACCCTATTGATTTTATGCCTTGCGCTTTGGCTGGCTCCGGAAGGCTCGGCACAAACACCGACGTTAATGGCCTGCAAAGACGCCTTTACACGTAGCATTCAGGGCTTGTCTATGCTGAAGGGCAGTCAGGTGGCGCCCGGGAAGTGGACGAGCACCCTGTCGGTTCCCGATTGTGAGCGCACGTTTATTGTGCTGGACGAAGCCTCGGAAGTGTTGGTGCTTCGCGCAGAAATGCCGTTGATCAATGAAGGCACCGCGACCGATATGCTGGCCAGGCTCGAAGAGCAGATGGCCAGGATGCTGCCCCCCGGCGACTACCTGCGCAGCCAAACCTATGGCGGACAGGACCATGTGGGTAACATGAAAACCGTGTTTGATTTTAACTCCACCAAAATGTCAGACAAGCAGAAACACCCCACGGTTGAAATGGCGGCAGTGAAGACCAGTGCCGGCGCCATGGTGGTGATCTCTATTTACGAGCCTTATTTTAAGAACCAGTACAGCCCGAAATTCTAGGCCAATACCCCAAAAGCAAAACGGCCGCTTCTTTACAGAGGCGGCCGTTTTAATTTAGTTGCGGGGCAATTATTTCAGCACAAACTTCACCGGAATGGTCATCCACTGGGAAACGGATTTTCCATTCATTTTTCCCGGCCTCCAGTTGGGAGACAACTCCAGCACGCGCATGGCTTCTTTTTCGAGGCCTTTTCCGCCTTTCACACCGCGCAGCACGGAGATATCTGAGATTTTACCGTCTTTGTCGACCTTAAAGCGAAGGTTGACGGTACCCTGGATGTTGTTTTCCTTTTCCATTACAGGGTATTTGGAGTTCTGGTTGAAAAACTCAAGCCACTTTTCGTAGCCACCGGGGAATTCGGCGTTCTCTTCAACAAACTCAAAAACCTGTTCTGGTTCGGGTGGAGTAACAGCAGTAACCACCGGCTCCTGGGGTCCGGAATTGCCATCTTCACCCTCGATGTTTTCATCGCCAAGCCGCTGGTTGGTAAGCTCCTCCTGGAGT
>DHLU01000028.1:10002-10235 GCA_002405435.1 Flavobacteriales bacterium UBA4660 | reverse complement strand
TGATGAAGAACTGGATTTTGGCACGGTGACGATCAGCGACTTCCGGCGTGAGCTCGACATGAAAGCCGGGTTGTTGCGCCGGTCCTTTGTGGCAGAAATGAATGCTGTGCTGCCCGGGACCAGAGACAGCGGCGAACCGAAAAGAATCAAGGTGGAAGTAGAGCGCTTCTGCTCGATGGCTGATGATGAAACGGCAGCCATTCGCTATGCGGTAACCCCGCTGAACTTCGGTG
>DHLU01000028.1:7669-9889 GCA_002405435.1 Flavobacteriales bacterium UBA4660 | reverse complement strand
ACCATTATTAACGGTAACCCCGCTGAACTTCGGTGGCACAATAACCTTCCAGCCTTATCTCAACGGCAAGGTGTACAACCATGACAGCCATTACGATGAGTTGTTTTGGGACCGGGTCGATGAATATGCCGCCCCCGGTGAAGGCTGGGTACATACCCGCACGCGCAAAACAGAGTTTGATGTGGTAGCTGGCATGCACGTTGAGGCCCTGCTCAACGACAAGGCACTGAGCCTTCCCTTTGCACCTGCTGCATCTGCCTTCTACGCCGGCAATACCCTTAGTAAAGATGTACACCAGAACGATACCCTTGCCATTTACAAGTACGTCGGCGTGGTTTCCTCTCTGAACTATAGCCGTGATCAGCTCGTGGCGGCTTGCCGGGCGGCATACCGGCGGGCTTCTGCAGAGGGATATACAGCCATGAAGGCAAAACACGCAGCGCGTTGGTCCGATATCTGGGACATGGCTGACATCACGATTGAAGGAGATGACGAAGCACAACAGGCCATCCGGTTCAATATCTTCCAGCTCAACCAGACTTTTACCGGCGAAGATGCCCGGCTCAATATCGGCCCGAAAGGATTCACCGGCGAGAAATATGGCGGTTCCACCTATTGGGACACTGAAGCGTATTGCTTGCCGTTTTACATGGGTACGAAACCGCATACAGTGGCCCGGCAACTACTCATGTACCGGTACAACCAACTGCCGCGTGCCATCGAAAACGCAGCCAAACTGGGCTTCGGACAAGGTGCGGCCCTTTACCCCATGGTCACCATGAACGGCGAAGAATGCCACAACGAGTGGGAGATTACGTTTGAAGAGATTCACCGCAACGGCGCCATTGCCTATGCCATTTACCACTACCTGCGCTATACCGGTGACACGGCTTACCTGCTACCCTGTGGCATGGAGGTGCTAATCGGCATCGCACGCTTCTGGGCACAGCGGGTAAATTGGAGCGAAGACAAAAAGCAGTGGGTGATGCTCGGGGTAACCGGACCCAACGAGTACGAGAACAATGTCAACAACAACTGGTACACCAACTATATCGCGCGGTGGTGTATGGAGTATTGCGCCTCCCAACTTATTCGTCTGCACACAGCGCAACCGGAGGCATTCGAAGCACTCCGCGAACGCACCCACCTGCTTTTCGAAACGGAAACTGCCGACTGGAAAGCCAAGGCCACGGGTATGTACCTGGGGCAGATTCCCGGAAGTCAGGTCTTTCTCCAGCAAGACGTTTTTCTGGATAATGAATAACGCCCCGCCGACTCCGTGGATCCTGCGCAGCGCCCCATCAACCAGCATTGGAGCTGGGACAGGATTTTGCGTTCCTGCTTCATCAAACAGGCGGATGTATTGCAGGGGCTGTACTTTTTTGAGGACCACTTCGATGAAGATCGCTTCGGGCTAATTTCGACTTCTATGAGCCGATGACCGTACACGAAAGTTCGCTCTCACCCTGCGTGCATGCCATACTCGCGGCTAAACTCGGCAAAAAGGAAAAAGCCTACGAGATGTATATGAGAACCGCGCGGCTTGACCTCGACGATTACAACCACGAAGCACACGAGGGGCTGCACATTACCTCAATGGCAGGTACATGGATGAGTGTGGTACACGGCTTCGGCGGGATGCGGATTCAGGATGACCGCCTGGTCTTTGCACCCATTCTGCCGGAAGCCTGGCAATCCTATTCCTTTAAGGTTTTGTTCAGGGGTGAAACGCTCCGTGTACACGTAGACCGCTCCGGATACCGCACCGAACTCGTCGCACGCAACCCTTAGTCCCGGGTCAGCCCTTTACAATCCTGAAACGAGCTTTTTCTTGGGAAACCTGACGTTAAAACGAATTTGTTTTTTCAGGTTTTCTCCGGGCTGAAGCGTTTGCTGCCATGTTACCTTACCCGTAGTCGCGGCAAGCACACCACCGCTGAGTTCCTCATACTGTACCTCGACATCTGCGTTTTGAGAAATAGGCACCTGGTCTTCGATGGTCATAGATACCGCCACCTTCTTGTTGTTGGTCACCGAAATTTCGAAAGCCCGCGTCACCTGACTTTTACCACCCAAAGAGCCGGTTTTGCTAAAGTCCCGCAGCATCTCGCGTTTAACCAAAATGGATTTGTCACGGCCAAGGCTCAGGTCAAGGGTATCGCTGGCCATCGCGGGATCGATATACCCCTTACCCACGTATGTTCCCTTGAAATAGATGTT
>DHLU01000028.1:6764-7575 GCA_002405435.1 Flavobacteriales bacterium UBA4660 | reverse complement strand
CCCTTGAAATAGATGTTGGTTTCGCCTGGCAGTAAATTGTACTGAGCCCAGTCAGTCAACTGGGCACGCAGAAATGCGTCGGTGTCAATTTTTGGTATCACGATGTAGGCATAGGATGCCTTGAGGCTCGATCGCTGCAATTCAACATCATACTGCTGGTTGTTGCTGGGCACATCGAAGGGGATGCCAATAGTAAATTCCACAGTAACGCCCGAATAATCCATCTGAACGGTTTGGGAAAGGGTGGTTACATTCTCATCCTTGTATTTTTCTTCGAACCGCTCTTCCCCGGCCATGGCTGGCATATTTCCGTATCTATCCTTTCTGAGCCGATCATCTGAGAGCACCACCGGGTTGTAGATGCTGAGGTACCACGGCAATATCTCCGGCGCCTGTCCGCCCGCCGAGGGGTTACCGGTGCTTACGGTGAGGTTGACATCATTCCAGTCGCTTCCGGTACTCTGAAAGATTTTTGCCTTGTAAATCAGTTCTACCGGACTGTTAATCTCATTGCTGCGCAAGTCGTAAACAGGAAACCACCCGGCGCTCCATGTCGTGTAGGAAACTACCAGGCCGGCTGTTGCGGCCTTGGGGGCATCAAGGATCACCACCACCTCACTTGGGTTTTGTCCGCGTCGCGCATTGAGGTCGTTTAGGGCATTTTGAAGACGGATATATTCTTCGGCAAGTTTTTGTTCCTGCTGCTGGAGTTCGAGCATTTTGTACTCCAATTCCTTCAGCCGCGTGCGATAGAAGTCAGCCATCTCCGCCAAATCCTCCGGCAGCAGCACCGCATCGACGCCTTTGATAG
>DHLU01000028.1:420-6617 GCA_002405435.1 Flavobacteriales bacterium UBA4660 | reverse complement strand
CTGCTTCTCCTCATTGTATACCCCCCGCAAGGCCTGTCGTTCCTTCACCTTCATCTGGGTGTCCTCAAGCGAATCAATGACCGCTTCTATTTCAGGCGTATTCTCCTGCGCGGTGAGGTAGTTGACCCTGTGCCTAACTGACAGGATGGTGTAGTTGGGATTTCCTTCAACGGAAACGCTGTTGGGGTCGAGGTTGGCGGTGAGGTTCCTTAACACCAATTCATTTTGTCCGGCCTTCAGCGAAACACTGGCTTCATGGGTGACTTGGGCGCCCTGAAGAAAAACGGTGACATCGGTGATTTTTGAATTGACGTTCCTGACCTCCTGGGACAGGGCCGGGCATGCCAGCATAAGGGCTGCAACAGCGGGAAAAAATGTTGTTTTCAATTGGCTGAAATTTTCAGATTTCGGGAGTAAAGTTAGGTGGCTTTATTCAAGCACTGTGCCTGATTATTCTCACCCGGTATTGGCTGCAATATTTTCCTGGCGAGGGTCACGTGGCCGTCAGAACGGGTACCCGATACCCAGGTTGAAGGTCCAGCTGGGAAAAAATGTGTAGCGGGGATCTGCATCCGGCAGGCGCCTTCTCCAGGCAGTGTATTCTGTCTTGGGCTCCCAGAACCAGCGTTCACCGGCCAGTTTGGCGGGATCCTTCACCTGCATACCGAAATCAAAACGCAAGAGAAAAAAGTCAAAATCCAGGCGGGCGCCTGCACCGGCGCCGATAGCAATTTCACCGGCGAAACGCGCGGGATCAAATTCGCTACCCGGCTTGTCTTCGCGGGTATCCAGCAGCCAGATATTGCCGGCATCCATAAACAGAGCGCCTTCGAAGATGGACGTGAGATCAAAACGGTACTCGAGGTTGAATTCCAGCTTCATTTCCCCGATGGCATTAAAGGTCCTTAGCGTGGTGGTATCCCGGAAGGATCCTGGTCCCAGCGAACGGGCACGCCAGGCCCGGATATCATTGGACCCGCCGGCAAAAAAACTTTTTTCAAAGGGCAGTACATCGAGGTTTCTCATCGGCTGTCCAGCTCCTGCGCTAAAGCGGGTTACCATCATGCTCTTTTCGCTCACGTTCCAGTACAGGCGCAGGTCTTGCTCCACTTTTACGTAATGCGAGAAGCGTATATCGATAATCCGGTAGCCTCCTCCTGGTGCCTCCTCCCTGCCGCTCAGGGTAAAGAAAAGTCGTGGCATAAAACCCGCCCATTCCACCCCGGTACGGTTATACCAGTAGGTCCGCTGCTTGCGCATTTTCTGGGTATTGAGCACCCATCCAAGTCCGGAGGCATTGATAAGGTGGTTGTTATAGGCGTTGGAAAGGAAGTCGTCCTTGACTTCCGCGAGGTAGGCATCGAATTCGGCTGATTTGTCAATGCGGATTACCGAAAACTCGGCCGGGTCGAGATAGATCTTGCTGACTTTCGTTGGGTTTTCGGTCCAGTTGTAGTTGATCCTAAATTGCGAGAGGGTGCGCTCAAAGTCGGGGCGTGACTGGTAATTGAAGGCCGCCGTGAATGCCGTGGTGGGTTCGGTAGACTTGCTGAACCTGTCGCAACCGAAAGGAACAAGGCGCGGAATGCGCACACCGGCTTCGAGTCCGACCTCGAAGGTATTTGGCCGCACAGCCTGCGATACCTGCTCGCCGGCCGAGGCATCCACGGTCTGTGTGAGCAGCCGCGTGGCCTCAAATCCGGCCAATCCGCGCAGTTCAAGCGTTTCTGCCCCACGCACGATGTTTCGGTGGCGGTAATTGAAGTTGCCGTACACACCGAAGTTGTCATCGCGGTGAATGACGCGCGGGTCAATCGAAAACGATTGTCTTTTGGCGGGAGTAAGCAGTATCCTGCAATCAAGCTGCTGTGGTTTGGAAAGCGGAATGCCCTGCCGCGGTGTCAGCTGGATGCTTACGGAACGGAAGAGCTGAAGCTGCGAAAGGCGTTTGTAGGTCATTTCCACATCATCCTTGCGGTACATCTCGCCCGGCCCGAGGTTGATGGTGCACATCAGCAGGCGGCTGGACACAGGCAGGTAGCCATTGCTCAGAATCTTAGCGCCCTCCATCCTGATTGTATCTATCGGCTCATACTGCGGGTCGATGGGATTATACTGGGTGTGGATCTCAATGTCACCAATGAAGTACTTACGGTGCGGTATGTCAATGAGTGAATCGGTAGAGAGCAGCGACTCCATGCGCATGCTTCTGAGTCGGAGGTCAACATCCACCCAACCGCCCGCCACCGTGCTGTCGGCGTCGTAGGAAATGAAATCTTTGGTAAAATCGTAGTACCCGTGGTTGTTGAGGTAACTGGTGATGGCCTCACGTTCCTTGTCAAGGCGGTCAACGTCGAAGGTCATGCCCTCTTCCAGCAGCGAATGGCTTCGGAAATATTCCATTTTTTCCGTAAGCAGCGTGTCGGAGGTGTGGTAATGGATATTTCTGATGTGAAAGACCTGACCGGGGTAAATATGGTAAATGACTTTCGCTTTGGCCGCCTTACGCCGGGTACTGTCTGCGCGCTCGGCAAGTCGTATTCCGGCCAGACCGTATCGCTGGTTTTTAAAGCGGACTTCCGGATAAACGATGTTTTTGAAGCACCCCTTTTTCCGGAGGTAAATGCTCATCTGTTCCGCTGACTTGAGTATACGCGCAGAATCCAGGATTACGGGCGGCTCGCCAACCGTGAAACACAACCATTCCCTTCCGGTTCGCTCGCGGGTCTTGAGTGAATCGCGCCCGTGTTGCACCCGACGTGCGTTCCGCGCATTGCGCTTTTCGAATTTTCGCAGGTGGTATTCATCCCAGTCACGGGGCGAAAAAAAATTGTAAACCATCAGGTTAAACCGCACAACCGCTACCTGGCGGTTAGGCCGCTGTTTGATGAGTTGGTCGAGTTGATCAGGAGAAAACACGTCTTTCTCCGTATGCCCGTGTGTTACAATGGCGTATTTCTTGAAGAAAATTTCGTCAGAGGCTACGCGCTTTGCCCCGCTGCAACCGAAGAGAAAAAATGCCGCCAAGCCCAATACAGGCCAAGCTGAACCGACCAATTGCCTGAAAGTCTCTGCTGCGGCGTTCACGGTGTGAAAGTACCCGCCAGGATGGTCTAAATTTCGGGCCAGAATTCAATTTCACAACACCGGGTGTTAATACAGGGTATTTCAAAGGCACAGGTCAAGCGGGTAATGTCCCTTCACCAGAAGAAGAACCGCACGGAAACGGGTTTATTCGTTGCCGAAGGCAGAAAAATTGTCGAAGAGCTGCTGACGAGTTCCCTTGACGTGGAAGCCATCTACACCGCTGAGCCCTTTGATACCGACAGGTGTACGGTTTACCTCGGCACGCAGGAAGACCTCCGCCGGATGTCGGCGCTTTCTACTGCTCCGGGGATATTGGCTGTTGCGGCGATGCGCACGCCGGTTTTTACGTCGCCCGGCCGGGGGATGATTCTTGCCCTTGACAACCTCCAGGACCCCGGAAACCTGGGTACGCTGGTGCGCACGGCCGAGTGGTTTGGTTATGTCCATTGTCTGTGCAGCCACGGCAGTGCAGACGTATGGAACGGAAAAGTGATTCAGGCGGGAATGGGCGCTGTCTTTCGCCTGCCCGTGAGCTATGTGTCACTGGAAGAAACCCTTGGAGAAATGATTATGTCGGGAACGCCGGTATTTGCCGGGCTGTTTGGGGGCACACCCTACAGCAATTTCAGCGCACCGTCGAGCGGCGTAGTGCTCATCGGCAGCGAATCCCATGGTATTTCCCCTGCCTTGATGCAACTGCCCCTGACCCCGGTTACCATTCCCGGCAAAGGCGTCACGGAGTCGCTCAATGCGGCAGTGGCGGGCGGCATTCTCATGGCGCATTTCAGCGCCTAATCAGGAGGTCTCAGAAAAACCGTGCAATGGTATCCAGCAGGGCGGCATGCGTTGCGCCGTTGGTGGCGAGAATGTCGCGTCCAAATACCGGATCACCGCCTTCGCTGAATCCCGTGACTTCTCCACCGGCCTCCCGGATCAGCAGGGTACCTGCCGCCACATCCCAGGGCGACAGGCCATACTCGTAAAAGCCTTCGAACCGGCCGCAAGCCACCCAGGCCATATCCAGAGCGGCGCTGCCCAGGCGGCGCATGCCGCGTGTGTCGCGCATCAGCTGCCTGAAAAGGGCGATGTATTCGTCTTGGCGGCCAAAATCGTGGTAGGGGAATCCGGTAGCCAGCAGGGCCTGCGGCATCGTGTTGATTTTTGATACATGGATCGCGGCCGTTCCGCAAAACGCCCCGCCGCCTTCAAACCCGTGAAAGCATTCACCGGATGAGGGGTCGTAAATGACACCGATAACCGGGTGTCGTCCTACGCACAGCGCCACCGAAGTGCACCAAACCGGAACACTGTGCACGAAGTTGGTGGTGCCGTCCAGCGGATCGATGACCCAGTTTAGTCCTTCAGGAACATTGTGCTGCATGGTTTCTTCCGCGATAAAACCAGCCCCGGGAATCAACGTGTGCAGGCCCTCCATAAAACGCCGCTCACTCTCATGGTCCACATGGGTCACCAGGTTGTTGTGCCACTTGATCGAGGCTGCAGCTTCGTCGGTGACTTCATCGCGCATCCAGTTGCCGGTTTCCACCGAAAGATCGACCACCCTGGCGGTAAGTTCCTGCAGCTGTTCGCGGGAAAAGGGGTTGTGGTTCATGATGCTTGCCCGTTTGATGCGGGTTTTCTTTTCAGCAAGGCCGCCATGGCAAGACCACCGGCGATGAACAAGACAGAGATGATTTCCGCCTGGGTCAGGCTGAAGCCCGCCAGCGACATTCGCTCGTTTACCCGAATCTGCTCAATCAGCAACCTTTCGATGCCACAAAGCACCATGTAAAGGGCGAATAATTTTCCGGGTGTGCTCAGCTTCCTGCGCAGGTACCAGAGCAGGGCGAAGATGAGCACGGCCATGCAGATTTCATATACCGGCGTCGGGAAGACCGGCGGAACGAGGTGCGTGCCATATCCCTCCCATGCCCCTTCGGCCAGTTTAACGCCGGCGCCCTGCACGTTGTTGGGATAGTCGTAGGCCCACCAGCTGTCGGGCAGCCAGCCCAGCCAGGCGGGTTTAGGGTCCGGGTTGGCAATACCCCAGTCACCGTCGCCGCTCACATGGCAACCCATCCTGCCTATGCCATAAGCCAGCATCATGCCGGGGGCGGCTGCGTCCATGAGTGCCAGCAGGTGAATCTTTTTCCGCCATGCATAGAAAAGCACCGCCGCGCCTCCGATGATCAGACCGCCGTACACCGTGAGCCCGCTGAGAAACTCCTCGAGGGAAAAATGATCAAAAAAGGCTGTAATGCCCGCAGGATCTTCCAGCCAGGCAAAAATTTTCGCTCCGGCTATGCCCCCGACTGCCGCAATGAAGGTGATAGTGCCCGTGTGCTCGAAGACATGCTGTACCACTTGCTTTTCCTGGGGCACAGGCAGCCGCTGTTTGTGGTATTCATACCACCTCCATGCGCCAAACACGGCACCCAGCAGCAGCCCGAGCCACCCGTTGCCCTGCCAGGAGAAAATATGGTGCTGGGGCATTTCGCCCGGCCTGAAGAGCGTTTCCGCATTCGCGATAAGCCAGATGAATTTCCATCCGATTACAAATCCAATGAGGCCATTGGAGACCACGTCAGACCACCGCACAGGTTCTCCAACGATGACCTTGCGCGTAGAAGGCAAAAACAGCCCCTGGGCTTCCTTCCGCCTGAGTTCAGCTGCAAGCAGCATATTGGCGGCCACGAAGGCCAGTGCCACAAAAAAGCCGAAGCTGTTGAGCAACTTCATCCAGGTCCATTCGATACCCAGAAGATCTGATAAAGCGTGGTAGAGGGTAGGATACATAATAATTCCGGCAGCGAAACTAAGAACGGGTCGGGCCTCACGGGCAAGCGAAACAAAAATCGGCCATCATTTGGGGCCTGCTGCCTAGACGAAACTGTGCAAAGCCTGCCCATTGCCTGCGCGGCATGGTCCGCTGAAGATTCAGGTGAAACGGGGCGCCGGGTCAGGCACCAGTTCAACCCCATAGATACCTTCGGCATTGAGGTCGCACAGCCTCACCTGGTTTATGGAATTGGGCACGACGGGCAGGGCAGTGCTCACGCGGATGTAGTTGTCCGTGAATCCGAAAGTCTCTCCGTCTTCCGTTTCTTCCC
>DHLU01000028.1:0-302 GCA_002405435.1 Flavobacteriales bacterium UBA4660 | reverse complement strand
TTCTTCCCAGAGAACGGGCCTGGTTTGGTGACGGTGCTGCAGGTAGAATTCTCGTTTTTTCTTTTCCCCCATCAGCCTTAGCAGGTTGGTGCGCCTGAGCCGCACATCGGGCGAAACTGAGCCCTCCTTCCTGATGGCTGTGGTGCCCGGTCTTTCGCTGTAGGAAAAGACGTGCAGGTAATTCACCGGGAGCTCCATCAGAAAATCCCGTGAATCGTGAAAATGGCTTTCTGATTCTCCGGGAAAACCGGTAATTACGTCAACCCCTATGCAGGCGTGGGGCATACGTGCGCGGATGTGCT
>DHLU01000053.1 GCA_002405435.1 Flavobacteriales bacterium UBA4660 | reverse complement strand
TGCAGCGCCATGCCTTTGACTATCTTGACGCACCCATCCGCCGACTCACGCAGACTGAGACGCCTTTTGCCTTTTCTACTTCACTGATTGATGCCGCGCTGCCCAATACCGGCGATGTGGTAAGAGCGGTCAGGGAAGTACTTTACCGCTGAACGCGGTTGCGCCGGGGCCCCATGCCGCACCAGTTACTCATTGCCGGAAACGTAAGGCCATCTGCCAATGCCTGCCAGGCACAGACGTCAAACCCAACGCCGCTGCCCTAAACCGCCATGCCAATCTCAGCCCTGCGATACGGTCTCCTCATGCCCTGCGTGTATGCCCTGATGGCTGCCGTGGCCTATTGGCAGGTGTTTTTCGGTGTGCATCCGCTCCAGTGGGATGCCATTGATTGTTTTCTGGCCTGGCGGTATGCGGTAACCGAACTGATCCGCGATGGACAATTACCACTATGGAACGCCAATGCTTACCTGGGCTTTCCCCTTTTTGCCGATCCCGAATGCGGCGCGTGGTATCCGGTACTTTGGTTGTTTTCCCTCTTTGGATCCTACGATATGCGGAGCCTTGCACTCGAGTGGTGCCTGCACACGGTCATTGCAGGAACCGGCATGCACATGCTGATGAGGCAGGTAGGCTGCTCGCGCGGGGCCGCTTATCTGGCCGGTATCGCTTTTATGTGCAGCGGCGTGTTTGTGAGTAATGCCCAGAATTTCATTTATCTCATCGGGATTGCTTGGTTTCCCTGGGTGGTGGCGGGTATGCGCCGCATGCTGGCAGCGCCCACCCTGCGCAATGCCCTGCTGGCTGCTGTTCCCGTGTTTATGCTGTGCGCAGGCTCTTATCCCGGTATCACCCTCATAGCGGCCTATTCCCTTATCGTCTACCTGCTTCTGGCCTTGTGGCAGCGGCGCGCCGCCCTCAAGGTTCCAGCCATCCGGCTGGCCATACTTAGGGCGCTTGCTGTGTTTGGCGCTGCATCGCTGGCCTTGTGTTCGGTTGTGCTTGTGCCCGTAGCCTACGCATTGCCCTGGATTACCCGCACGCAGGGATTGATGCCCGAGAAAATATTGGAAAACCCGCTGAGCCTTAAGGCGATGGTGTCTTTTCTTTTTCCCTTTGCCGTGGGAACGCCCGAAGCCGCATGGGGCTCAGATTTTTCCATGTTGAATGCCTATTGCGGCATGTTCACCCTGTTGTTTGCCCTGTGGGCCCTGCGCTATGCCGACCGGCGTTACCGCACGGTAGCGATCTGCGCTCTTGTCTTGCTGTTTCTCGCTGCAGGATCCCTTTTCCCTTTCCGCTTGTGGGTGGCGCATCTGCCCGGACTCGGCCTATTCAGGCATCCCAGCATATTTCGATTTTTTGTCATTTTCTGCCTGTGCGTGCTGGGCGCCCTTGCGTGGGACAACCTTTTTCAACGAAGGATGGCCTTGCGCAACGCCTTGCTGGCGATGGCCTGTGTGTTGGTGTTCACCGCTGTTTGCGTCTGGCCACCGGGTGTCATCGCTGCTACCCGAGACGCCATTGAGGCCTGGCAGGAGCCCGGTCGCGCCGTATCGCTGACCGTGCCGGTGCGTATTGTATTGCAGGCCTTTGTATTGCTGATGTTGTTGCTCTTAGCACTGTGGCTTTGGCAGCGGCGTCAATTGAAATGGATACCCGTGCTGGCAGCGCTCGACCTCGTTATCGCGGTGCAGCTCAATGCCCCTGCCACCATTGTCGCACCGCTCAGTGCCCGCGAACAAAATGAAAAGCTGCAACAGGCCATGCGTTCTGCCGAGCCATACGACGGCAGACCGTTGTCAGCCCTTGGCGGAGATAGCCTGCGTGCGGGTGTCGACCTTGTGTGGCGTAATGAAGGAATCTTTTTACACCAGCCCCAATGGGACGGATACAATTCCTTTGTTCACCGCGGTTATGACGCCCTGGAGCGCAGTGGCCAGCTCGCCGAGCTCATCCGAAGGCCCCTGTTGTTTGTCGAAAGTGATTCGACTGCGCGTGTAGATGTGCAGGCTTTGGCGGGAGGCAGATTCGAAGCCAACACGGAGGTCGTTACAAACAGTAAGCTGGTGCTTATGCAAAACTTCATGCCGGGATGGAAAGCCGAAGTCAACGGTAGGCCTGTACCCGTTTCCGTGTTCAGCGGGGCCTTTGTGCAAGTACCCCTCGAGGCCGGTAAAAACCAGGTGCTTATTCGCTACGCACCGCAATGGCCCTTATGGCTGGCACTTCTTTCGGGAGGGCTGGTGCTCGCTATACTGCTCTATGCCGGCATTACTGCGCGCAAGGGGTTCAGCTGAAAAACTTCAAGTAACGCGCTTTATCTCCCATGTTAAAATTATCCAATTACATGGTTTTGGCCAAACAACGACGGCCGTGGTTTGTTCTTAAGGGGACGTTTTCACAGCAACCGTAAAAAATTACCCTCATGAACTTTGTGCTCCTTGCTCTTCTCTCACTGCCTCTAACCGTTCCGGCTGACAAGTCACTTCTCATAGATTTTGGTTCCTCCCCCGGTAAAACGCAGGAATGGTTGCTGCTCTCCGACAACGTCATGGGCGGTGTTAGCCGGTCAACAGTGGAATACACCGACAATTCAGTGGTGTTGACAGGTACCATTTCACTTGACAATTACGGTGGCTTCTCTTCCATAAAGACGCGCTACAACGGTGTTGACCTCTCTGCCTACAAGGGTGTGAAAATCCGTTTCAAATCGTCGAACCAGCGATTCGCCTTCACATTGGAGGATAGCCAAAACTGGACACGGCCTAACTACAAAAAGGAGTTTGCCGCTTCCCGCGACAATACCTGGGAAGAGGTAATGTTGAGTTTCTCCGATTTTAAGGAAGTCGTGATCGGAGAACCTACGGGGAAGTCGTTTGATTCAGCGAGGCTCAAAAACATCGTCCGAATGGGCATAATGACCAGCGAAAAAAAAGCGGGTCCTTTCTCCCTGGAAGTCGACTACATTGAGTTTGTCCGTTAAGTAACCCGATCGTCGGATGCACTGATTATCGGTTCTGCCTGATACCGCGTCTGGGTCTTGGGTGGGTGCAACGGGTTGCAAATCCTTCATGGGGTAGTACCCCCTTTGCGGCAGGAGAGTAAAAGATTTCTAACGTATTTAACCGTGACGGGGTAGCGCGAGGCAGCGCATTGCACCCGTGTTCACATTGCGCTAGGGTGATGGTGATGGGCGTTGCGAACTGGTCTACATTTTATACCCTGCAGACGTCTATCCGTGCCCTTTAAATTGTTGCTTGGGAGTCAGGTGATTACGG
>DHLU01000002.1:3000-10691 GCA_002405435.1 Flavobacteriales bacterium UBA4660 | reverse complement strand
CATATGGTAGAGTTCGGCGAAGTCTGTTGCGAATTTGGCAAACAGCAGGGCAACATCTTCGCGGCGCTCGCGCAGGGGTGGCAGGTAGACGGGCACCTGGTTCAGTCGGTAGTATAGGTCTTCGCGGAATTTGTGCGTGCGTATGGCCTCTGAAAAATCCACATTGGTGGCTGCCACCACGCGCACATTGGTTTTCTGCACTTTCGACGAGCCTACGCGGATGTATTCGCCGGTTTCAAGCACACGCAAAAGCCTCACCTGTGTCTGCAGCGGCAATTCTGCTACCTCATCGAGAAAGATGGTGCCTCCGTTGGCTTCTTCAAAATATCCCTTGCGCGCTTCGGTGGCACCGGTGAAAGATCCTTTTTCGTGTCCGAATAATTCGCTGTCAATGGTACCTTCCGGAATCGCCCCGCAGTTCACGGCGATATAGGGAGCATGTTTCCGTGCACTGTATGCGTGAATAATCTTTGGGATGTTTTCCTTTCCGGTGCCGCTCTCCCCGTTGATCAGCACGGACATATTGGTGGCGGCTACCTGCACGGCGATGTCGAGTGCACGGCTGAGCATCGGACTGTTGCCGATGATTTCGAATCGTTGTTTGACTGTTTTTACATCCATGGGTTTACTGAAACCTGATTTTCACTGGAATGCGAATCGTAGAACGCACGAACGCTCCATTCATTTTACCTGAAGCAACATCCGGAAACATGTTGGCTGCGCGCACGGCCTCCTCATTATAAGCGGTGGGTGTTGATACCCGGTTCCTGCTGGTCAGGTGGCTCATACGGCCATCCTTTTCGACTGCCATGTGCAGGATGAGGGATTGCCCGGCCGGGCCAGGCATTCCGAATTCTTGTGCCGGGGTGTTGATGTGGGTCTTGAGAAATGCGGGCAAGGCCTCCTGGGCGCCGGGAAACGCTGCCGGTGCTGTTAGGAATTCATAAACCGTGGTGTCTTCCTGCGCAGGCACTTCGTGTTTGGGGAGCGCTTCGCTGCTGCTGTGACCCACCCGCTCAGTTAAGCCCATGGGCCTGCGTTCAACACTTTCCTCCGACCCCGGCCTATGTTCTGTCGCTTCCCGAATGGTTGCAGGCTGATGTGGGTATGCGGCTTCGGGCCCGGGGGCGTCGCCTGTCTGTGGGATGTTTTGCATTTGCGCAAGCCCGAGGGTGTCTGAAAGCACGATGGTCTGCGGCGCAACTTCCTTTAGCGTGCTGGCGGCCACAGTGCTCATCGCGGGCGCGCAGTTGATCGCAGTATCGGGCAGCACGGCGCGGTTTTGGAAGGCCAGGGGTTGAGCAGGACTACCGGCATGCAAGCAACCCACAACGCATAGCGCCATTGACTGGCCTGAGCGCTGTGCCGCATGGTCAGTAGTTGTGAAAGTTGGGTTCATGCCTTTATACACATTAGCGATGCGTTCTGTTTATAATGCGGTGGCTTCAGCCATCACGACACAGTAGCTACATACTCTCCCAGCAAGGTCACGCTCGTGCAGCCGTAGGTGTGTACCCTGACGTAATCTCCGGGTTTCAACCCTTCCTGTTTGGGGAATACCACGACCACGTTTTGGGTGTTCCTGCCCTGAAAATGTTCCTGTGACTTTTTGCTGGTTCCTTCGATTAATACTTCCTGATCGTAACCGACATACAACTTTGTCCGCTGCGCAGCGCTTTTCATTTGCGCCTCTATGACTTGCTGCAGCCTGCGCCCTTTCACTTCTTCGGGAACGTCATCTTCAAACTTTCTTTCTGCGAGTGTTTTTGGCCTTTCCGAGTACTTAAACATGAAGGCCATGTCGTATTGCACTTCGTTCATCAGAGAAAGGGTATCCTGGTGTTCCTCCTCCGTTTCGCCGCAGAAACCGGTGATGATATCGGTAGAAATCGCACAAGTGGGCATGATCCTCCGGATCGCCGCGATACGGTCGAGGTACCACCCGCGTGAATAACCGCGGTTCATGCGCTTGAGCACATCGCTGTTTCCGCTCTGAACGGGCAGGTGAATGTATTTGCAGATGTTGTCGTGACGCGCCATTGTATGCAGGACCTCGTCGGTCATATCCTTGGGGTGGCTGGTGGAAAACCGCACGCGTAATCGAGGGTGGACCCGGGCCACTTTTTCGAGCAGTTGGGCGAAGTTGACCAGGATGTCGCCGTCCTGGTTTCCCCCTTTCCATTTGTAGCTGTCCACGTTTTGTCCGAGCAGGGTCACTTCCCGGTACCCGGCTTCAAAAAGTTGCTGTGCTTCACGCACGATGCTCTCCGGGTCGCGGCTTCGCTCACGACCACGGGTGAACGGCACCACACAGAAGGAACACATGTTGTCGCAGCCGCGCATAATGGAAATGAATGCGGTTACGCCGTTGGTATCGAGGCGCAGCGGAGCAATTTCGGCATAGGTTTCTTCCCGGCTGAGCAGCACATTCACTGCCTTTTGCCCATCTTCCACCCGGTTGATCAGGTTGGGCAGGTCGCGGTACGCGTCAGGCCCCACGACGAGGTCTACGAGTTTTTCTTCTTCCAGCAATTTTTCCCTGAGGCGCTCGGCCATACATCCCAGCACTCCGACAGTCAGGTGGGGCTTGCGCCGCTTGATGCTGCGCAGGTAATCGAGCCGCCCCCTGATGCGCTGCTCGGCATTGTCGCGTATGGCGCAGGTATTTAACAACACCAGGTCAGCCTCTTCCGGATCACGGGTAGTGGAATACCCTTCTCCGGCCAGGATGCTGGCCACAATTTCGCTGTCTGAAAAGTTCATCTGGCAGCCGTAACTCTCCAAAAGGAGTTTGCGGCCGGTGGTGGGCCGGACGCCTGAAGGGTCCGGAGCCATGAAGTATTCTCCCTGACGGGATTCGTCAATGATTTTTTCTTCCACAGTGTTTGGCTGTTTTGAAAATGAGTAGCGGCAAAGATACGCCATTTTGGCAGTCCGCCTGCGTTATTCCGCAGGGGAGCAGCGCACGCATCATGCGTGGGATTTGAATAGGGTGGTGCTTGGCGAAGGACCTGGCGCCTACACCTTGTTTTCGCCGGATTCCATGATTTTGTTGAGTCCCATTACCTGTTTCATGGTATGCTGCATGCCTTCGGCCGATCCATCGAGGAAGATGATGTTGCCTTTGCCGTATTCTGCAAAGTTTTTTATGGCTTCGGTCCACATGGAAAACATGATCATGGAGGTATCGAGGTTGGCCTGTTGCATTTCGCGGGCTGCATTCTGCATACCCCGGGCTACTTCTTCGCGGAAAAGGGCCACACCCTGGCCACGCATTTGTGCTGCTTCGCGTTCGGCCTGGGCAGCAATTTTGATGGCATTTCCGTCGGCCTCTGCACCCTTGGTTTTGGTAATCAGCAGGGCCTGTCCTTCGTTTTCGGCTGCGGCCTTGAGGTTATTGGAAGCGACGACGCGGCTCATGGATTCCATAATAGCCTGGTCGAAGGTGATGTCGTTGATCTGAAGGTCTTGCAGGTGGTAGCCCCATTCTTCGAGGCGGTTGTCTATTTCGGCCTTGACATGTTCGACGATGTCTCCGCGCAGTCCGAGCACTTCTGCCTGTTTTTTTGTGGCAACAAATGACCGTATGGTGCCCTCGATGGTTCTGACCAGTGCCTGCATGAGGTTTTGTTCACTGATAAACTTGAAGGCGACCCGTTTGATGGTTTCCTCCTCATCGTTCATGACGGAGTAGAGCAACATATTTTTGAAGTACACATTCGCCTGGTCCTGCGTAACGGCCTGGAACTCCATTTCCACCGAGCGGTTTTGTGTGGAAATCCGGCGGAAAATCACTTCGATGAACGGAATGCGCAGGTTGAGTCCGGGACGCATCACGCGGCGGTACTTGCCAAAGATGGTCACTACTCCGATATAACCTTGCTGAACAATGGCAAAGGATTTCAGCGCAAGAGCGGCGAGCAGTGCGATCCAAATGATGGAGTAGGGGAATTCGGTGTCCATGGCGTCGGGGATATGTTTTTGGTATCGGAGCGAAGATAGTCGGTGGTGCGTTGCAGGCGTATGGATTTTGTATGAGCCGGGAATAAAAAAGGCCGCAGGGGTGCTGCGGCCTTTCGTTTATAATGCCGGGATCAGTAGTAAATGTTGCGTCGCACGTTGGCCACGTACTTGGCCAGGCGAATCACCTGTTTTGTGTAACCGAATTCGTTGTCGTACCATACATAGAGCACCACGCCTTTGCCGTCTGGTGAAACGATGGTAGCCTGAGAGTCGAAGACCGAGCAGCATTCATTGCCGATGATATCGCTACTGACCAGTTCTTCGCTGATGCTGTAGTAGATCTGATTCACGAGGTCTCCGTCGAGTGCGGCCTTGCGCACGATGGCATTGACCTCGTCGATGCTGGTTTCCTTGCTGATGTAGGCGTGAATGATGGCCAGTGAGCCATTGGGTGTAGGCACGCGAACGGCGTTGGCGGTGAGTTTGTTGGCAAGGCTTGGAATCACCTTGGTCACCGCTTTGCCCGCACCGGTTTCTGTGATGACCATGTTGATCGCAGCGCTGCGACCGCGCCTGCTCTTTTTGTGCATGTTGTCGAGCAGGTTCTGGTCGTTGGTGTAGGCATGCACGGTCTCGATATGGCCCTTTTCGATACCGAGTTTTTCATGGACTACCGATAGGATTGGACAAATCGCATTGGTGGTGCAGCTGGCTGCGGAAAAGATGGTCTCATTCTCAATGTCGAGGTCACGGTGGTTGATGCCATAAACGATGTTGGGCACTTCCTTGCCGGGCGCGGTGAGAATTACCTTGCTCACGCCTTTGGCTGCCGTGTGTTTGGAAAGACCGGCCCTGTCTTTCAGCACGCCGGTATTGTCAATCATCAGGGCATTGTTGATACCGAATTCGGTGTAGTTGACGGAGGAAGGATCGGGGGTGGCGATCATGTGGACACGCTGTCCGTTGATGATGAGCGATTTGTGTTCGTAGTCTATATCGACTGTGCCTTTGAAGCGTCCGTGAACCGAGTCGTTTTCAAACAAAGCAGCCCTCTTTTTAAGGGAGAGGTCGTCGTTTTCCCGGGTCACGATGGCGCGCAGCCTCAGTTGCTGGCCTTTGCCGGCCTGCTTGATCAGCTCGCGTGCGACCAGCCTACCGATGCGGCCGAATCCATAAAGCACCACATCACGCGGTTCGATGTCGCGTCCGTCTTCGAGCATGAAGTTGTTGAGTTTGTCGGCGAGGAATTCACGCTGGGTTTTGTAGTGATCGCGCGCTGTCAACCATTCGCTGGCGAGTTTGCCGATGTCTATTTTGGCTGGAGCAAGCTCCATGGCGTAAAGTTCGCGTGCAAGGTCGGAGGTATCGAATACTGAAATGGGTTTACCGACCACTTCGGCGGCATACTTATGAAGCCGCAGGATTTCTGTAATGCGGGTATCGACCAGGTGGTTTCTGAACAGCACCAGTTCGATGGATTTGTCAAAAAGCAGTTTGCCGGTGAAATTGGCCAACTCAACGGCTGCTCGCTCCTGTTTTACATATACCTCCAGTTCATTGCTGTAGGTATCGGGTGAAAGAACGGATTGGGGCATGATGGGATTGGTATTAAATGGTTGAAATAAAAAGTGTTTACACCCAGCCCGCCAGAACATTGATGGCGGCTGATTTTTTACGGCGGCAAAGGTAGTACCTTCATCCGGGTGCAGACACGCTGCAGGCCCGAATCATGCCCACATTTTTCCCAACATTGGAGTGCCGATGGGGCGATGAGGCCTGCTGAAGGCGGAAAATAAAAAAGCGGGCCCCGAAAGGCCCGCTGCATTATGCTCATCCAATACTATTTGCGGAACTCGTAATACGCTTTGGTACCGTTGGGGTAGTACCCTTCGATAATAAGCGTCTGGCCGGAAGGTTTGCCGCTCAACAGCTGACGGGCCTGCGCTGCTCCCGAAATTTTTTGCCCATCAACCTTGCTGATAATAAACCCGGCCTGCAGGCCGATCTCTTTCAGCTTCCCGGGTGTAATCGAAGCGACGCGCGCACCGCCTGAAAGTCCGAGCTCGCTCAACTCGCCGGCCGGTGGATCCGCGAGCACTGCCCCCATGACATTGTCAGGCGCATTTTCTGCAGCACCCAGTGCTGTGCTGCCTGAATTGCTGCGCAGTGTTACCAGGATGTCCTGCATTTTGCTATTTCTCCAGACCGCGACATTCACCTTGTCACCCGGTCGGTACTTGGATACCTGTTCCTGCAATTCGGGCACATTTTTCACCTTCACGCTGTTGACTTTAAGGATAATGTCGCCTTCGCGGATACCGCTTTCTGCTGCTGCCCCGCCCTGGGTAAGTGCACTTACCACCACGCCGCTGATTTCAGGCAGTCCTGCCTGTTCGGCAATTTCAGCATTGACATCATTGATGCTTACACCGATAAAGGCGCGCTGCACATTGCCGTATTTGATAATGTCGGCGGCTACTTTGCTGGCGATGGTGGCCGGAACGGCGAAGGAATAACCGGCATAACTGCCGGTACGCGAAGCAATGGCTGTATTGATGCCAATCAGTTCGCCCCGTGTGCTGACCAGCGCCCCACCGCTGTTGCCCGGGTTAACCGCGGCATCGGTCTGTATAAAGGATTCGACAGGAAATATTTCGCGGTCGTATCCGGGATTGAGCAGGTTGATGTTTCTGGCCTTTGCACTTACAATGCCGGCGGTTACCGTGGAGGTGAGGTCAAATGGATTGCCTACGGCCAGCACCCACTCTCCGATCTGCACATTCTCGCTGTTGCCCCAGGAGAGGAATGGAAGTTCTTCGGCCTCAATTTTCAGCACGGCAATGTCGGTGGAGGGATCTGCCCCTACGATACGTGCCTGATAATCTTTGTTGTTGTTGGTGGTAACAGTTACCCGGTCGGCACCTTCAATCACGTGGTTGTTGGTTACGACATAACCATCTGCCGAAATGATGACACCGCTTCCGGAACCGACTTGTAATTCCGGTTGTTCCTGATAACCGAAAAAGTCCATCCACGGGTTGTAGGCAGGTTGAACGGATACTTCAGTCTTGACGTGCACCACCGCGTGCACTGATTGCTGGGCGGCTGCCGTGAAGTCCAGCACACCTTCTGCGCCGGCATGGCTGACCATTCGCACAGGAAGCGAGGGTTGTTCGGCCAACACCCGTTGCGGTGTTTCATTGAAATAGGAAAAAATTCCGAGGGCGAAGACGGCCCCGGCGAAGCCCGATAGAAGAAGTGACAGATATTTTTTCATAGGTAGTAAGCGAATGAATTTCTTCTGAAACAACAAACTTAACGCCAGATTGTGCGTGCGTTTTTTAACAAGTGTTAATCGCGTGCCTTATGCACCGGTTCGGGGTGATGCAGGCCTCCGTACGGGGTGTCTGGAGATCAGATGATCTCGAGCGCATCGGCCGGCATCCAACCCACATTTCCATTGGCCAGACGGATCTCGATCCACCCGTCATTGCGGTTTCGGATTACCACCTTGGTGCCCGCGTGGAGCACAAAGGCCGACGTGGCATCAGGTGCGGGAGAAGTTTTGACATCCACCCTGTCAGCCATGATAATGGCTTCGGTGTTGGCGCGTATTCGGCCTTCGGTGTAGGAAGCGAGTGTCCAGGCGGCGGCCGTCACCAGTAGCATCACGATGCCCAGTCCGACAAAAAGGCGCCTCATACCATTTTGTCGCGGTATGACAAAAA
>DHLU01000002.1:0-2812 GCA_002405435.1 Flavobacteriales bacterium UBA4660 | reverse complement strand
GGTCCACCGCATGAGCATGCCTGCTGCGGTGAGTGAATTCCACCAGTAGGTCACACCCAGTGTGGGCAGGGCTTCGATCTTGTCGGTGAGTTTCAGGTTGGCCAGTTCGCAGTTGCTGATAAGGTCTTCGTCGGTCGGCTTGATCTTGCGTGCACGTTCGTAATGCAGGATGGCCTGCGGAATATTGCTGAGCTTCATGTGGCAGTTGCCCGCATTGAAGTAGAGTTCAAAGGACCGGAATGACGCCAGTGCCTTTTCGTACTCCGTGAGTGCTTCTGCGTAATTGCCTTTTTCATACAAGGCATTGCCCTGACGGTAGGCTTCAACGGCCGTTTCCCTGGCCGAGGCCAGCAGGGTAGCGGGCAGGGCCAGGCCGACGAACAGGAGAAGATTTTTTATCATGGTTTTTTTGCGGAGAGGGATTCAAGTTTTTCAATGCAGGAGGCAGCGCGCTCCAATTGTTCTGCGGCATGGCGGTTGTCTGCAGCCTGGCTGAATCTTGCCTGGTCGCATTGCTCCATGACGGCGAGCACATCGTCGGCGAGTATGGGGTCGAGTACACTTACGGTGGTTTTTATGTGCTGCCGTGTCAGTTATGACGATGTGAGGGCGAATTTTCCGGCCAGGTAAGACTGCAGGGCACGCGACAGTTCCAGATAAAACAGGTTTCGGTCAGCGTTTTTCAGCGCAGATGCTGCCGCCGTGAGGTGCTTTTTGGCTACACCTGCCGCTTTCTTTTTGCGCGTGCCGGTTGCGTCCTCTTCCTCCCGTTTCCTGTTTCTCTTTCTCACCAGCACACCGATGAACAACAAGGCGGGAAGGGCCATGGCGCCATAAAATGCAGGTGATCCGTAAAACCGGCTGTCGTGGGCGAGCAATGCGGGTTCACCGGTCCGGATGTGCCGGATATCCTGACGGAGCAATTGCACATCGGTGCGGTTGTCGATGGTATAGTTGCCGGGGTCACTTCCGTCGCCCGGTGAAACGGTGATGAGCAGTTCAGGGCTGGTGAGTGTCTTGTATGACTTGAGTTCATAATCAAAATACGAAAGTTGCAGCGCAGGCAGGGTGTAGGTGCCTGCTGCACGGGGAATGAGCACATATTCGAACGACCGGCTTCCGGAGACGCCACTATTACTGACCCGCAGGTTGTCCTTTACACGGGGTTCAAAAACTTCAAAGTCGGGTGGAAAATCATAGGGCAGGGCCTCCAGCAATTTAAGGTTGCCGCTACCGCTGAATACGGCGCTGAGGTTGATAGCTTCGTCGGCTTTGACTTCTGTGCGGTCAGCCTTTACGTCGAGCCGGAGTCCGTCATATCCGCCGAGTAAAGCGGCGGGCTGGCCGGCTGGAAAGGGCATCACTTCAACCGTTACCGGGGTGGCGCTGTCGCTGACCTTTCCGGTTTTTCTGAAGAAAAAATTGCCGCCGGCATTGACGGTCATGTCAACCGAAAAGCCTGAGATTTCCAGTTTGCCGGTCACTTGCGGAAAGAGCAGTTCGCGCTTGACAACCTGCGTGGCATAGCGCCTGCCGTTAATCACCTGCAGTTCGGTTTTATTTTCTGCATCAATGGATTCAGACCAGAAGCCCGAAGGGGACGGGAATTTCACATCGTTGTATTCCAGCGGATCAAAGGCACTGTAAAACACATAAGAAGCCAGCACAGGTTCGCCCACAAAGACCTTGCGCTTGTTGAGTTGAATTTCCACCCAGAAATCTCCCGCGTTTCCGGTTGACTGGGGATTCTGGCGCTGGGCCGGCGGAGGGGTGGCGTTGGCCTTGGCCACGGTGATGGCGAGGGGTTTACTGGCTAGCTTTCCCTTGTCTGTCTGTACGGTGATTTCCGGAATCGTCATGCTGCCTTCGCGCACCGGTCTCAGCAGGTACGTTTCCGAATAGGAAACGGTCATCTTGCCGTTGATGCTGTTAAACTCATTCCGCGTGGAGGGGCCGCCGGCCACCTGAAAATCCGACATGGGCGGCAGTATGATGCGACCATTCACACTGGCATTGGATACCCGCAGGGTAAGTTGCACGTTTTCGTTCAGCGCAATGCTGTTTTTATTCACGGTAGCCACGAAGGAAAAATCCTGGGCCCAGGATTCCGGAATCCCCCATGACAGTGCAAGCAGTAAAGCGATAATTTTATGCATAGTTACCAATCTTTGGTGTCACTGTTACCTGAATTTTTGGATTGCTGCGACTTCACTTTTTTCATCACCTGTTTTTCTGAGGTTTGCATGGATCGCATGATGCGCTCGGCATCGGCTCGGGAAAAATTACCCATGGTGGAAGTACCCACAGCGCCGGATTTTCCGGTTTCCTGTTTTTCCGGTATGGCCGCTGCGGCGCCTGCGGATGGGGTCTCACCACCGTCCTCTCTGTTGTTTTCTTCAGGAGCCGGTTTGGGCATCACCGCCTGCTGTTCATCGGTTTTTTCTGCCTCTTCATCTTTTTTATCGCCAGGCTTTTTTTCACCGGCACCTGCTGCCGCTGCCTTCTGGTTGGCTTCATCCATTTTTTCGAACGAGGGTGAGGGTTGTTCGCCCTGACTGCCCTTCTGACGCGCCAGCTCGTCACGTGCCGCCTGTTGCTTCTGCTGCTGGCCGCCGGGTGTGCCCTCTCTGGAATTTCCGCCCTGTTGCTGCGCGTTTTCTCCCTGCTGCTGCGCTCCGCTGCCTTGTTGCGGTGACTGTTGTCCTTGTCCTTGTTGTCCCTGTTGTCCTTGCTGCTGCTGTTCTTGCTGACCTTGTTGTTGTCCTTGTTGTTGTCCTTGTTGTTGTCCTTGTTTCTGCTGTCCTTGTTGTTG
>DHLU01000237.1 GCA_002405435.1 Flavobacteriales bacterium UBA4660 | reverse complement strand
GGTATCTTGTTGCCCGGTTATGCGCGCTCAACCCGCATGGTCGGCATGGACGAAAATTTCGATGCACCGGGCTGGGGTTTTGTTTTCGGACAGCAGAATACCGATCTATGGGGTAATGAAGCCGCCACCAACTACGCGCTGGATGCAGCCGAACGCGGATACCTGGTCATTCAACCCAACCTCAACCAGCAATACACGGAAACCTTCTCTGAAACCTGGAACTATAAGATTAACCTCGAACCGATCAAAAACCTAAAAATCGAACTGAGCGCCAACCGTCAGGAAGCACGAAACCAAAACAGTTTTTTCCGCTTCGATGACGATTTGCAGGCCTATTCATTCGATTCACCGATGGAAACCGGGAATATCACCGTGAGTGTGGTCACCTGGCCGACCGCCTTTGTGAAGGATGAACCCGACAACGGCTGGACCTCTGAGACTTTTGAAACCTTTTTGCTCTATCGGCTGGATGCCAGCGCGCGGATGAATGCGGCTACCTACACGCTCGATGAACCGCTGCCCAATGGCTTCTTTCAGGGTTGGGGGCCCACCTCGCAGGATGTTGTTATTCCGGCATTCATTGCCGCCTATACAGGCAAATCCATGAACGAAGTATCACTGGATCCCTTTGGCACCAAGGTGCAGCCAAACTGGAAGGCCACCTATGACGGACTGACCAAGATCCCGTCCATCAAAAAGTACTTCAAACAGTTTAACCTCAACCACCAGTACCGCTCCACACTCACGACCAGCTACGTGCGCAACCTGAACTATACGGAAAACACTGAGGGATTGCCCAGTGCGCTGGACCAAAGCGAAAATCCCAACTGGATTCCTGAGCGCCAGATCAGCACTGTCACCATCAGTGAGCAGATTACACCGCTTGGCCTCGACATGACTATTAAAACGGGCAAAAACAATGATCCTCAGCTCAAACTGGAATTTAAACGCGACCGCACCGTGGCCCTCGGACTGGCCAACTACCAGATTACAGAAACCAAGAGCAACTCCGTCATCCTCGGCATTGGCTATAAACTCACGGAAGTACCCAATCCCTTCGGCCGCAAAAAAGGCAGCAGGCTGCCCATCAAACTGCTCGACAAGACTACCATCACCCTCCGCACCGATGTCACCATGCGAGACAACGTAACCCTCGTACGCCGGATGGTGGAACGTACCAACCAGCCCACGGCAGGCCAGCGGCTTTGGAGCATCAAAGCGAGTGCAGACATGGCCATGAGCGACAAACTCACCCTGAGGTTCTTCTACGACCACCAGATTACCCGGCCCAAGGTGTCCATCTCGTTCCCCACCTGGAACATCAACACGGGCATATCGCTTCGATTCAGCCTAAATGGTTGATTTACCAAGTCTTACATAGTTTCTGCCGGGAATTTTCTTCGATTTGTAACCCTGCGGGTAAGGCCATGCGTTAAAACCCCTTGTAAGTTCTCATGTAGAGATATTAGATAGTTTAATTGTTTTCATTTATTACCAAGAGGCTGTCCAGCGGGACGGCCTTTTGGTTTTCAGGGCAGGCTGCAGGCATGCGTGACCCGTAAACAAACATTAACACACGTTAAGTGCCTGGTGCTTGCGCCGCCGGTGCGTTCACCAGCATCTTTGTTAAAATTATAATCCATGAAAAACACGTTGTTACTCTCGTTCACCGCCCTGGCACTTGCATGGGCTCCCCTTAACGCAGTGGCCCAAAAGCCCGTCGCTCCGGAAACCATTGCACTGGGCACGGCGGCGCCCAAAGCTGACCTGAAGATGCTGACCACCACGGGCGCAGAAGCGAGCCTGAATTCACTCAGAATGGAAAATGGTCTGCTGGTCGTTTTTTCCTGCAACACCTGTCCCTTTGTAATCGGTGACGGCGAAGGGACCATTGGATGGGAAGGCCGCTATGCGGAACTCCACAAGATTGCGCGCACAAACGGCGTGGGCATGGTGCTGGTGAACAGCAACGAGGCGAAGCGCAGCAAGGGTGACAACCTTGAAGACATGGAAAACCGCGCCCGTGAACATCGCTTTGAGCAGATTACCTATGCACTCGATAAAAACGCTGAATTGGCCGATGCTTTCGGGGCCCGCACAACGCCCCACGTCTTCCTGTTCAACAAGCAAATGAAACTGGTGTACCGCGGTGCCATTGACGACAACGCCGATGATCCCAAGGCGGTAAAATCGCCTTATGTGATTTCCGCGCTCGAAGCACTCGGCAAAGGCAAGGAGGTAGAGACTACAGATACCAAACCGGTGGGCTGCAGCATTAAGCGGGTCGTTCAATAAACTTCTGAAACCCTGTGAAAAACCGGCCTCGCGCCGGTTTTTTTTTGCCGCTCAGCATCGCGCTCTGCCTTCTGTGAGACTTGACAAAACGGGGGAAACGGGGTAATACGAGCCGGGCATTCGGCACTATGACAGACCAGTGGGAACAGGGCGCTGCAAAGGCCTGTTAATTTCGCTTGTCCACCGCCCAACCGAGCTTGGTATGGATGGTATCGAAAAAACCCTGACCCTGCAGCCTGACCAGATTGATGGCAAACGGTGCGCGGGTCAGTTCGAGACGGCTTCCTTCGTTTATGGTGTGTGAACGGCTGTCAAGACTGAGCAAAAACTGGTGGTCACTGCCGGTAGTCTGCAGTGTGATGCGGTTTGAATCACTGAGTATGACCGGGCGCACGTTGAGGTTGTGCGCCGCGATGGGCGTAAGCACCCAGGTGGACGATTCCGGAGTTACTATAGGCCCTCCGCACGAAAGCGAGTATGCCGTCGAACCTGTCGGGGTAGCTACGATGAGCCCATCGGCCCAGTAAGTGCTCATAAAGGTATCATTGACCTGCACGTGGATGGTGATCATAGAATTGCGGGCTGAGTTGAGCACCGTGACCTCGTTAAGGGCGTAGGGAAAATCACCAAGCGAAACATTGTTGCACCGTACTTCAATCAATGAGCGACGGTCGAGGGAAAACTGCCCCTGCTGAAGTGCACCTATCGCCTGTTCGTAATGGTCAGCATCTACATGCGAGAGAAATCCAAGCCGCCCCGTGTTGATTCCCAGCACCGGGATTCCGGAGTCACGCACCAGGGTTGCCGTTTCGAGTATGGTACCGTCTCCTCCTACAGAAATAAGAAAATCATAGCCCGCCAGTGCCTCATATCCGTCAAGAATAGAAAATCCCTGCGGAATCTTCACATCAGGCTCAAGACCGGAGACAAAGCCGGAGAATATGCCGTTCGCAATCTGCCTCCCTTCCAGCAGGTCAAAGAACCTGCGGATATAGTCCTTATAGCGGGGAGGAATGTTTTTACCGAAAACCGCGACTCTCATGGTATCGTCTGTTGAAAAGACTGCACAAATGAAGCACATTTTCGGGGGGAAGCCGCTAAACACGCACACAAATTCACCGGTCAACAGGGCTACAGCACACCTGGTGCTGCACCGACGCCTTGCTGACAGTGGTGTATTCGGCCTGAACGAATACGTGCCAAGCGGCGAGACAAATTACCTTTATGCACTGAGTTTATCAATCCTCTGCCATGCTGAAAATCACGGAAATCGTCCTGTACAAATTCTCCATTCCGCTTATTGAGCCCTTTGTCACTTCCCTCGGCACCGATGTGAGCGCCGACAATGTTGTAGTGCGCATCAGCACCAATGCCGGCATCACCGGATTCGGAGAATGTAGTCCGTACATGCCCATCAACGGGGAAAGCCAGGAAACTTGTTTTGTCGTTGGACAATACTTCGCCCGTGCACTCAAGGGAAAAAATCCACTGGAGATTGAAGCGGCCGTGAGCCTGATGGATGACATTATCTACGGAAACACGTGCATCAAAAGTGCCTTCGACATGGCGCTGTACGACATTGCTTCACGGCATGCAGGCGTGCCCCTTTACCATTTTCTCGGTGGCAACCGAAACAAGACCATTGTCACCGATTACACGGTAAGCCTGGGCGATCCGAACGCCATGGCAGCCGATGCATTGCGCATCCTGCAGCAAGGCTATCCGGCCATCAAAGTGAAACTGGGAAAAGATGGAGTGAAGGACGTGGAAAGAATCAAAGCCATACGCGCAGCGGTGGGTATGGACATACCGGTACGGATCGATGCCAACCAGGGCTGGAGTGTGCCGGAAGCGATAGCCACCCTGCAGCAACTGGCCGCCTACAATATCGAACACTGCGAAGAGCCCATAGCACGATGGAATTTTATGCAATTGCCGGTCGTAAGCAGCCACAGTCCGATTCCCATCATGGCCGATGAAAGTTGCGGAGACGAGCACGATGCCGAACGACTGATTGCACTTAGGGCCTGTGCCTATATCAATGTAAAACTGTGCAAGACAGGCGGCCTGCTGAAAGCGCTCCGTATTGCGCGTTTGGCAGAAGCAGGTGGTATAAAGCTTCAGGTCGGTGCCATGATTGAATCGCGCCTCGGCATGACAGCCTTTGCACATTATGCCCTATGCAGTGACAGCATCGTTCACTATGATTTTGATACTGCCCTGATGTTTAGCGAAGATCCCGTCACCGGAGGAATCGTTTACCGCAGCAACGGGGTGGTTGAGGTGCCGGAAGCTCCCGGGCTCGGTGCCACGATAGAACCGGAAAGACTCGCCCGCATGAAACAATTCGTGTGCTGAATCTGGTGGTCTATAGTACCGATCGAACTGCAATAAAGAAACCGCTGCCCCGGGGGACAGCGGTTTCAATAGCGGTGCATAATGCGCTTTCGCTCACGGACAAATGACCCCAAATACTGATACAAACACCAACAGATCACCCGTGTTTACAACACCATTGGCTGCAATATCAAACACACCACAGGAGGAGGTGCAACCAAAAGCCGAGATAAGTAAAAGCAGATCGGCCACATTGACAACTCCATTATAGTCAAAGTCTCCTGTACACGAATAAGTACAGCTGCCGTTGTTACAATTGGCTGCGGGATTGTAGTTGGAGGCGCTCGGGTCCGTACAACCGAATGTCGGATTGCCGGCTACAAAGGAGCCTGAAACATTAGCCCCTCCTGATTGGACTCCATCTTGTGCGCCAACCAGCGCCCAGGTTACCTCAGACGGGAATAATCCACCTGTTACCTCGTATGTGTAGCAGCCCGTTGGCAGGCACAGCAAGTCAAAACCAAAAGACCCGCCGCTGGATTCAAGGGTTGCCGAAAGCACTTCTGCGCCGGAATAATCGTAGACAGTGAATTGGGCTCCATTCCATCCGTCACCGAATGAGTCCTCCTGATACAGATAGAGACAATTGTTGTAGCAGCAGCTACCATCGTCAACGCACGCAGCGGAGTCGTAGTTGCAGGCCGTTATGTCCGTGCAGCCAAAGGGAGCCCCTACCGTGAAGGCAAGACCTGACACCGGTGCACCCCCGCTTATTGTTCCATCTGAGCTCGTAAGCGTCCATCCGATTTCTGAAGGAAAAGTACCGGCGCTGACCGAAATCGAATAGCAGCCTGCGCTCAGGCAAAACTGATTGGTTTCTGACGCCCCTCCCGTCTGGGTGCCAACGGCCACAAGGCTTCCTGAGGCGTCATAGATTTCGTAGCTAGCGCCATTCCATCCGTCTCCGAAACTGTCTGTCATGGTGAGGGTGACAAAGTCCTGCAGGACACATCCGCCATTGTCACAGGTGGCCAAGGGATCAAAGTTGCACGCAAGCGGATTTGTGCAGCCCAATACCCCGGCAAAAAAATCTGCCGAACCTGATACTCCGCTGGTCAGGCTGGTGGAAAACGACCAGAAGCCCGGCACAGCAATGGTAAATTCAGCCCAGTCCCATCCGTCTCCGAACGAATCTGACATGTTCAGTGTATAGAGTTCGCAGGGATAGTTGAGACAAACCGATCCCACTACTGGCTATCCGCCTGAGCGCAAAGATGCACCAAAATGATCTACCAGTGTCCAGGCAATTTCCGAAGGGAAAGATCCGCCTGTAACCGCGCTGCCTGCAAATACGGAGTAGCCGC
>DHLU01000005.1:13347-16911 GCA_002405435.1 Flavobacteriales bacterium UBA4660 | reverse complement strand
CGGTTATGAGGCAGATGACGTCATCGGTACCCTGGCTAAAAAAGCGGAAAAGCAAGGGTTTACCACATTCATGATGACCAGTGACAAGGATTACGGTCAACTGGTGAGTGAAAACATCTTCATCTACCGGCCAGGTGTTGCCGGAAACCCCGCCAAGGTTTTGGGCATACCGGAGGTCTTGGAAAAATTCGGTATTCAACGCGTTGAGCAGGTAGTAGACATACTCGGTATGATGGGTGATGCCGTAGACAATATACCTGGCATTCCGGGTATCGGCGAAAAAACCGCCACCAAACTGGTCAACGAATACGGGTCACTGGAAGGATTGCTGGCCAATACCGACAAACTCAAGGGCAAGCAGAAGGAGAATGTAGAAACCTATGCCGAGCAGGGAATCCTGTCTAAAAAACTTGCCACCATCTTGCTCGATGCTCCAACCGAACTCGACGAAGAAGGACTTCGCCTGACGCATCCCAACAAGGAACAACTGCGCGATATTTTCAACGAACTTGAATTCCGCACCCTGGCGAAGCGTATGCTCGGTGAGGCTCCTGCTGCCTTCGAAGCCAAACAGGGTGAATTGTTTGCGGCGGATTCCTTTGATGCCCCGCACGAAAAGGAACAGACCGAAGGCAAGGAAATGAAAACCCTGCAGGATGTTGCGCACCACTATGTGCTGGCGACCAGCGAGCAAGACATAAATGATTTACTCCGGCAGTTGAAACAATCGCCTTCATTTAGTTTCGACACCGAAACCAGCGACCTCGAGCCCATCAATGCCACGCTGGTGGGCATGTCGTTTAGTGTAAAGGCCGGAGAGGCATGGTATGTGCCTGTGCCGGCGGAGGAAGCGGCAGCTAAAAAATTGCTCGCGCAGTTTGCCCCGGTATTTGAAGATCCGGAGAAGGAACTGGTGGCACAGAATTTCAAATACGACTACAAAATGCTGAAGAAGTATGGTGTAGCGGTCAGCAACCGGGTATTTGACACCATGGTAGCACACTACCTCATCAATCCGGACGGAAAACACAACATGGATTTTCTTTCGGAGGTCTACCTGGGTTATACGCCAATTTCCATCGAAACGCTGATTGGGAAAAAAGGCACAAAACACCCGCAAGGATCCATGGCCGATCTCGACCCTGCCCAGATCAGGGACTATGCGGCAGAGGATGCGGATGTGACCCTGCAACTGAAAAACATTTTTGAGAAGGACCTGGGAAAAACGGAGGTACGCGGATTGTTTGATTCCGTAGAAGTACCGCTGATCACCGTGCTGGCCGATATGGAATTGGAAGGTGTGAAAGTGGACGAGGCTTTTTTGAAAAACTACTCAGGGGAACTCGGTGCCGACATCGCGCGGCTGGAAGGGGAAATTCACGAACTGGCCGGCGAAACCTTTAATGTGGATTCACCCAGGCAACTCGGTCCGGTGTTGTTTGAAAAAATGGCGATTGCCTCGGACATCAAAAAAACCAAAACCGGGCAATACAGTACCGACGAAGCCACGCTGAGCAAATACGAGCACGTGCATCCCATCATTGCCAAAATTCTCGATTACCGTGAAGTGCGCAAACTGAAGAGTACCTATGTGGATGCCCTGCCTGAAATGGTAAACAAAAAAACAGGCCGGGTACATACTAATTATATGCAGACCGTAGCGGCCACGGGCAGGCTGGCCTCCAACAATCCCAACCTGCAAAACATTCCCGTGCGTACGCCCAGGGGACAGGAAATCCGCAAGGCGTTTATTCCCGCAGGGCCGGGGTACACCATACTCTCGGCCGACTATTCGCAGGTGGAGTTGCGGATCATTGCCTCGCTGAGCGGCGATCCACACATGATTGAAGCCTTTCTGGCCGGGGAAGACATTCACAAGGCGACGGCGGCGCGGGTATTTGGCGTGCCGCTGGACCAGGTAGACAAGAGCATGCGTTCGAAGGCGAAGGCGGTCAATTTTGGTATTATATACGGGCAGGGGGCCTTTGGGCTGGCGCAGCAGCTGGGCATCGCCCGCGGCGAGGCCAAACAGATCATTGATTCCTATTTCACCGAATTCCACCGGCTGAAGGCCTATCAGCAAGAGAACATTGAAAGTGCGCGCAAGAAGGGTTACGTGGAAACCATTCTCGGCCGCAAACGCTACCTGGCCGACATCAATTCCTCCAATGCCGTAGTGCGCGGATTTGCCGAGCGCAACGCCATCAATGCGCCAATCCAGGGCAGCGCGGCCGACATTATCAAGGTGGCGATGATCAACCTGCACCGCGAACTGAAAAAGCGGAACTTACGTTCGCGCATGATTATGCAGGTACACGACGAACTGGTGTTCGACGCCCATGTGGATGAGGTGGAAGCCCTCAAGCCGCTCGTGCGTGAAATGATGTCGGGTGCCGTCTCCCTGAAGGTGCCGCTCGTGGTCGACATGAATGCGGGTGCCAACTGGCTGGAAGCGCACTGACACGTCCACGACCCAGATCCGCAGGCAATGTCAGCCGTTCAGTTCTTTCTTGAGATTTTCGACCATGCGGGCTACGGCCGGACACACCAGGGTGTTGTTGTAAGTGAGGTCAAGAATGCCTGCCATGTTTTTGCGGTCAGTATGCGGATAATCCCGGCAGGCCCGCGGGCGAACTTCATAAATAGAACAGGTGTTGTCTGACCTGAGAAACACGCAGGGCGCATTGTTCAATACCCAATCATTGTCTTCATCGAGGTGAAGGTAGCGGGAAGTGAGTTCGGAAGGACGCATACCCAGGTGCCGTGCAATGCGATCGATATCAACATCCCTGAAAATCGGGGAAGTGGTTTTACAACAGTTGGCGCACTGCAGGCAATCGGTTTCGGCAAAGACCTCCGTGTGCTGCGTGTGGATGAGGTCATCAAGCTGCTTCAGGCGCGACAGCGATGCGATGAACTTTTTGTTTTCCTTCCTTTTGCCTTTTGCATGGTCAAGGTATGCCTTTAGTTGGGGAGACAGCATACGTAAAGGCTCAGTGCGGATCGCTGAATGCCGGATTATTGATGAAAGACGTATCGGTGAGCGTTTTCAGAAAGGCAATCACCTGCTGCTTGTCCGTGTCATCTAAAAAGAGACCGCCACCGGCTGCTTCCATGAAGGGGTCGATGGTCTGTGAAATCACCCCGCCCGTATTGTAGTGGTCGATTACTTCCTCAAGTGTGGCAAATCGTCCGTCGTGCATGTAGGGTGCCGTCAGTTCAATATTGCGTAGGGTGGGTGTCTTGAACCTGCCGCTATCGAGCGGATTGCCTGTGATGGCAGCCAGTCCGGGATCGGCAGCAAAATGGGCGTCCAGTCCGTTGTTGTGAAACAGGTAGTCGCTCATTTGCATGCCTGCATGGCCATGACAATGGAAACAGTCTGCACCGCCGACGCCCAAGGCTCCGCCTTCGGCAAGAAACAGGTCGAAACCGGTCTCCTCGTTCTGGGTGAAAGTGTACTGCCCTATGCGTTGCAGGTCGAAGTTGGACTTGGAAGAAATCATGGTTCGGAGAAACTGGGCCATCGCCTTGGCTGCGCGGTCGCGCGTGATTTCAGGGGTT
>DHLU01000005.1:7825-13217 GCA_002405435.1 Flavobacteriales bacterium UBA4660 | reverse complement strand
CGCGTGATTTCAGGGGTACCGAATGCAGCGGCAAAGAGAGGCGGATATTTTTCGTCGGCTGCAAGTTCCGCCAGGGCCACATCCCAGTCCTCGGCCATTTCAATCGGATTGATAACCGGGTCGATGACCTGTTCCTCGAGTGTAATCATGCGTCCATCCCAGAAATAGTTATAGGCCCAGCCCAGGTTGACCAGTGCCATCGCCTGTCGGGTACCCACCGCGCCGGTAATGCCCGTTGAGAACTGGCTGGGGTCAGCGAATCCGTGTTCGGGAAGGTGGCAGGTGCCACAGCTCATGGTATTGTTGCCTGAAAGTTTCTTCTCCCAAAACAGGTACCTGCCCAGTTCGATTCCCTCCACTGTGAGGGGGTTGTCGGCTGGAATGTCCATAGGCGGAAAAAAAGGAGGAATGACCAGTTGATAGGGTGTGGCCTGAAAGGGGGGAGCAGGGTCCGGCTCTTCTTCATCCCTGCTGCATGCCGACAGGACCGTAACCAGAGCGAACAGCATCACCGGTGCGGCATGCTGCCACACGTGCTTTTGTGCTTGAGTTCCGTTATTCCGTTTCATAGGGCATAAGGTCAGTTCGTTGTACAAAATTCCAATCGGTCAACGCATTCAAAAATGCTACCAGGTCTTCCATTTCCTGCGCTGAAAGTCCAAGCGGGTGAATCCGCATATCCTTGTTCACATGGTTTCGGCCTCCTGCGTTGTAAAACTCCACGACTTCCTCCAGCGATGCTATACTACCGTCGTGCATATAGGGAGACGTAAGACCGATGTTGCGCAGGGTAGGCGTCTTGAACTTGCCCATGTCAAGGCTGTCATAGGTAACCCGCTCCCGGCCGCGGTCGGCATACGCTTCATACAATCCGATGTTGTGAAACCCGAAATCCGTAAAAAACACGCCGCTGTGGCATTCGCTACACCGGGTTTTTTCAGATATAAATAGTTCCAGGCCCCTGAGTTCCTGCTCGCTGAGTTGGTCTTTTTTTCCTTCAAATGCGTAGCGATCGTAACGGCTGTCTCCCGAAACCATGGTGCGCTGAAATGCGGCAAGAGAGCGGGTTATCACGAAAGGATCGAGCGTATCCCGGCCGTAAGCCGCACGGGCCAGGGCCGTCAGCGCTTCATCATGTTTGAGTTTTTCAATCACTTCCATCATATTGAATCCCATCTCAAGCGTATCGTGCAGGGGGGCCAATGCCTGCAACTCCAGGGTTGGCACTCCGCCTTCCATCATAAACCGCGGCATCCAGGCCAGGTTCGCCAGGGTCGGAGCGTTGCGTTTGCCCGTGTGGTGTTGCATGCCTTCGCTCACCCTGCGCCCATCGGTAAATGCTGCGCTGAGTACATGGCAAGTGCCGCAGGAGGTATTGCCGTCGGCACTGAGGCGGGTATCGTAAAACAGGCGTCTGCCGAGCTCGATCCGGAGCCGAGTAGGTGCATTGTCTTCCGGAAAGTCAATCGCGGGAAAATGCGCAGGTATCTTGATGCCGACCGCTTCGTCTTGCAGCAACGCACTGCCTCCGCACGCAACGAGGCACGCAGCCAGGGCAAGCATCAGCCGGCCCCGTCTCATCATTCCAACGTTATGGCATCCACGAAGTTGTCCATAAACTTCTTAGCCAGTTCTGTGTTGCCGCTGGTATGGGTGATGGCATCGGTAGCCAGGTCTATGCCCTCGCTTCCGCCGTTGCCCAGTATGTGGTCGACCTGGATATTCGCATGCACAGTCGTGGTCTTGCCCCGCTCCACAATGATGGGTGTATCAAATGACTCAAAGACCCTCAGGAAGGGATCGTCTCCCACGTGAAAGGAAAAACTGTGCAACAAATCAGCCCCTTCGGTTCCGGTGGTATCGGCCTTTCCTTCAAACTTTGTGAAAATGTACCCGGTATTCCAGTGCCAGAACATACCCTGCGAACCCGCCACACTCAGCGGATGGCTGCTCGGGTATTGCGCAGGATCCTGGTCTTTGTTGTATGCGGGCGGCACACCGAGGTAAAACTGCATCCCGTTGTAAGTTCCTTCGGGCACATCATCGAAGGTGTACCGGTTGTCGTTTTTAAAGTCCATCAGGTAGAAGTCCTCAAGCAACACTTCAGTCCCATCGGAGCGAAACAGTTTCACCATGCTGACATAACTCTTGAAATTATCTACGCGGATTCTGTTGCCAAACTGGTCGGTGTACACTTCCTGTACCTGAAAATCACCGCCATCCCAGCGGGTATTGAAATCGAGTACCACAGCGGCCGGACCCCGGTCGGCCGCATCTTCCGTGCAGGAACTGAATACCAGGGGCAAAGTCGCCAGGCCGAGGGCTATGCCAGCGAAATATTTTATGTTCATGACCATAAGACAAATTTACTCGGTAAACGTTCATGATGCGGTGATATGCATCACATTTCAGGTCAAGGTTGCAGGGCTATGGGGCCTGAAAAAAACGAACGGCCCCCTGATACGGACCATGGCTCACCTGAACGAGGTAAATCCCCGTTCCCCATTCCGATACCGGAATGTCGAGGCGGATAAATCCTGAGGCAAAACTACCTTCCCGCTCCCAGAGCACCCTGCCGGTGCGGTCACACACCTTTATATATAGTGTACCCTCGGCCGGACTGATGAGATCCACCCTCAGGTTTTCGGGCGTGGTGGCATAGGGAGGAAAGATGCGAAACAACTCCGGCTCAACCGGCTCACAGCGCTCGTTGTCGAGGGGCAAGCGCTCAACCCACGGCGATGCAATGGCATCTGCCCTAACGCAGATAAATTCGAAATCGCTGGCTGCCGCGGCCTGTGCCGACAAAAAGGCATAGGGCATCGACTCGCCCGGCTGGAGCGCTGCCGTTGCCGATTCGCTCACCCACGATCCGTTCCCCTTGCGCCAGCTGAAGCGAATATCATTGACCGGCACATTGCCATTGTTGACCACCGTGAGCCCGGCAGACCATCCGGAGGATGTCCAGGTGGAATTCATTACCGGTACCACAAGGTCGAGTACGGGAAGGTCAATAAGGATCTGGTCTTGAAAGGACGCGCTGCATCCGTAGGCATTGGCCGCTGCGAGGGTAATGGTGAACTGGCCGGAATCCATATAGGTGTAGGCCGGCTCGAAAGCGGAACTTCCGTCACCATTGCCAAAGTCCCACTGAAATTCCGTGGCTCCTTCACTGAGGTTGTCGAAAGTGACTGCCAGCGGAGGAAGTCCGACCGGAGGGTTGAAGGCAAAGGCTGGTGAAGGCAGCGGCCAGGCGGAAATCATCTGGCTGGTTTGTCCCTCACAACCTGCAGCGGTCGTGATGAGCAGGCTGACCGTATGCCAGCCGGTTTCTGAAAAAATGAAAGACGGTTCGGGTTCCGTAATCGGCGCGCCTCCATCCACTGTCCAAGACCATGACACGATCTCGTCTCCGGGTGCTTCACTGAAGTCCTGCACCTGGTAAGGCTGGCCGACGCAGGCGTTGGCGAGCAGGAAGTCAACAGCAGGTTCGGGCAGGATGGCGACTTCCTGGATGAGGGTATCGCGGCAACCTGTGGTGGCCACAGCTATAAGCTGCACATCATAGAGGCCGGGATCAGGATAGAAGTGCGAGGGATTTTGTGCGAGCGAACCCGTGCCGTCGCCAAATGCCCATTGGAAGGTGGCAATGGGTCCGGAGAGCAGGTCATCCACCTGTTGATCAAAGAAGGTGAGTGCGCCTTCACAGATTCCATTGAATGCAAAGTCGGTTTCGGGTGCCGCGTTGATAAATACAGAAGCGACGGACGTTGCGTTACAGCCCAGTGCGTCGGTGACCGTGAGGGTAATCTCATTGAAGCCCGGTGTGGAAAGCAGCACGACGGGGTCGGTGGCCGTGCTGGAAGACCCCGGGAAGGTCCAGTTCGTCTCTACAATCCCGGCGTCTCCCGGCTGCGAAAGGCTATTGAACATGGTCTCCTGGTTGGTGCATCCGGCCTGGTAGGAAATGATGGATTCCGGATTGGCGTAGACAGAGGCCAGCACTGAGATGGTGGAGGCGCATCCATTTTCATCGAGTGCCGAGAGTGTGAGCGCGTACTGTCCTGCTGTACCATAGGTATAGACAAGGTCCTGGCCCGCAAACGCATTGCCTTCCAGCACCCAACTCCACTCGCTGATGGCGGTTCCTGCGATCAGCTCACCGGCAAGGGCAAGGGGCGTTCCTGCGCAGCCCTGGTTGCCTGTTACGGCGATTTCCGGAGCGATGCCGACGACATCTACTTCAACCGTATCGGTCGCCATGCAGCCGTTGGTGTCGTAGGCGGTAGCCCAGTAGGTACCTGACTCCTCAATGGGCAGGAGTGTGGTTTCGGCACCGGTATTCCAGACAATGGTACCGAGCGTATAGTCCGGCGCGTCAAGTGAAAGGGTATTTCCGGCGCAGAGTTCCACATCGGGTCCGAGCGTGGCCACCTCCGCAAAGCTATCCATCTGCAGTATCCGGGTGGCTGTGAGGCTGCATCCGGCCGTATCGGTTACCAGCACCGAGGCGACACCTGATTCATCAAAAGCTTCAGCGGGTCCGGAAGCCCCCGTATTCCAGAGGAAGGTATAGAGGTCGCTATCCAGGCCCGTATCCCAGGCATATCCTTCATCACTGCAGAAGAGGTCATCCCCGGAGGCCATGTCTCCGGGAAACACCACCTCGATGGTGTCTGACAACATCCGGCCGAAACGGTCAGTTACCTCAAGCACGTAAGTACCGGGCTCATCGATGCTGAGGCAGGTTTCGCCCGGCTGGCCGTTCCATGCATAGGCGGCAAAACCCTCCGGGGCGCAGACGGTAGTATCGCAAAAACCGTATTCCACCACCACATCGGGGATGGGGAAAAAAACGGGTGAATAGCGCGAAGCGAGGTAGTTTTCCACGGCCAGCACCTGGGCCTGGTCAAGGGGCTGGTTGTAAATGATCAGTTCCACAAAATCACCTTTCCAGATGTTGGTGAAGATGTTTCGGTCGCGTGTAATGGACGATGCAGAAGTATTGCCCGCGGTGACAAGCGAGAGCAGGAAATAGTCATCGGGTAAGGTGGTGGTCGTGGGAGACACCGACGAAAAATTGACCCGGGTGGTGCCGTTGAGCACATTTTCAGTCACCAGCGGATGCCAAATGGTTTTGCCCGGACCACGCAGAAAATTAAACTGCGTGGCGTGGCCCAGCAGGCAACGTTGCACCGATGACCCTGCGTCGGCATCTTCCCTGGCCAGCCAAAACACCGTTCTGACGTCGGTGATCTCAGGAAAAAGCAGGTAGTCCGTATCGCCGTCAAACCTGAGCGCGGGGTATCCGTTCAAGGCATCGGGAATATAGGCAGGCATCAGGAACAGGCTTCCGAATTCGGTGAAGACATGGTTGTTGTTGCCGCTCAGG
>DHLU01000005.1:5968-7696 GCA_002405435.1 Flavobacteriales bacterium UBA4660 | reverse complement strand
ATGGTTGTTGTTGCCGCTCAGGTCAGCCCAATTGCCCGCAAGCTGGTTGTCGTTGTAGAGGGTTATACCCGTGTCAGCGCGCACCCAAAGCCGCAGCCCCGGAAAATCAGAGGGCAGTTGTGCTCCCACTGCTGCGCAGGCGAATATCAGTGCGGATGCGATAAATCCTTTTCGAAAAACCCGTTTCACGTTACGAAAGTACTAGGTGTCTGCAGGCCGGTTTGCCAGGCAGTTTTCTGACTTATAGACAAGGAAACTCACCAAAAGGTGGCTGCGCCGGCAGCGTGAAAATGTGCGTGCGGACGAAAAAAGTCGCCTTGCCGTTGGTCAGGGGGCGGGTGGCCCAGCCTGCGTCTCACCGCGCTCCTCCGCGGATGGCGTTTCAGATACGACCGGCTCATCGGGTCTTCTGCGGAAGAATGCGCGCTGAAAGAGGAGAATAATGATGATGCCGGTGGTGATGGCCGTGTCGGCGAGGTTAAATACGGGTGGAAAAATCTCCCTTGAGCTGCCGTTGATAGAGATGGTTTTGGAGATATGAAACATATCCACCACGTTGCCCATAAGCACCGGGGCGTAGCCCTTGCCGTTCATCTGTGCCAGACCGATATACCCACCGCTGTTGTCGTAAGGCGCGCCGATGTCGAAGAGCCTTCCATACACCGCACTGTCTATAATGTTGCCCAGGGCACCGGCGATGATGAGGGATATGCAGAATACATAGCCCTTGTGGGCGCCCTGCTTCATCAACCGGAGCAGGTAGAATGAAATAGCGATGACTACGGCAATGCGAAAAATACTAAGCGTCAGCTTCCCTGCTGCCCCGGGCAATACCCATCCGAATGCCATGCCCGGATTTTCGACAAACTGCAACTCAAACCAGCCGGGAATGAGCTCAACGGCTTCCCCGTAATAGAAGGAAGTCTTGACCCAGAGCTTCAGCCACTGGTCAAAAAACAATACCGACAGAATGGTTATGAGGACGGTGCGCAATGGAGGCTGGGGATAAAGCGTAACAACGAAGCCGGCAGAACCGGCTCCGTTATCGTTGCGTCTATTGCATGTTTTTGGCCTCGATGCTCAAGGTGGCATGGGGCACGAGGCGAAGGCGTTCTTTGGGTATGAGCTTGCCCGTCACCCTGCAGATGCCGTATGTTTTGTTTTGGATGCGCAGCAGGGCATTCTCCAGTGCCACGATAAATTTCTCCTGACGGGTGGCAAGCTGGGCCACTTCTTCCCTCGACATGGTTTCGGAACCGTCTTCCATCATCTTGAAGGTGGGGGCGGTGTCGTCAGTTGAGTTGTCACGTTCGTGGGACAGGGAAGTTTTGAGTTCTTCCAGGTCGAGGCGCGCCTGCTTGAGTTTTTCATGAATGAGGTTTTCAAAATCCCGGAGTTCTGCATCGGAGTAGCGGAGGCCGTCCACAGATTTTTTGTCTTGCAGGGCCTTGGCGACCTTCTCATCCTTGACCACGGTTTTGCCACGGATGCTCACGGCTAACGCTTGTTCCTCCTGAGCCACTGCCTTCGCCGGTTCCGGTTGTTTAACGGCTGTAGGTTTGCCGGCCGTTTTGGCTGGGGTCACAACGGGCTTTGGCGCAGAAGCGGGCTTAGCAACAGGGGCGGCTTTTTTGGCCTGCGCCGGCTTAGTGGCGGCGACGGGTTTGGCGGCGACCGGAGCTTGTTTAGCGGCAGGCTTGGCAGCCTTGGGGGCCGGTTGGGCTTTAG
>DHLU01000005.1:0-5794 GCA_002405435.1 Flavobacteriales bacterium UBA4660 | reverse complement strand
TTTTGCCTTTCGCCACCGGTTTGGCCACCGGTTTGGCTGCGGGCTTGGCTGCCTTGGGAGCCGGTTTGCCTTTGGGAGCCGGTTTCGCTTTGGGGGCGGACTTTTTGGTCACGGCTTTGGATGGCCTGGCAGCGGGCTTTGCCTTGGGGGCCGGTTTGGCCGTTTTCTTCGCCACCTTGGGTGCGGGCCTGGACGGGGTTTTGGCCTTGGCGGCGGGCTTGGCGGCAGGCTTCGCCTTGACCGCTTTCTTTGCGTTTTTAGAGGCCGCCTTTTTTGCGGTTGACTTGGCCGCTTTCTTTACCACCTTGGCTTTTTTGGCAGGGGATTTTTTCTTTGCCATGTGACTAGTTTAATTTTTGAATAAAGATATCTGTAACAATGCCCTCATCTATCTCAACAGGCTGACCGTTTTCGAGCGATTCCACCAGGGTGAGTTCACCCGCCAGAATCTGGGCGCGAATATATTCTGAATTCAACTCCAGCGCGGAATCCAGGTCAGGGTTGCTGCGCACCATTACCCTGATGCGGTCGGTGACCTCAAGACCGGCGTCTTTGCGGAGGTTTTGCACCCGGTTTACGAATTCGCGGGCGAGGCCTTCACTGCGGAGGTCATCGGTAATGGTGATATCGAGCGCCACCGTAAGTGCACCATCATTGACGACCTTCCATCCGGGCATATCTACCGGAACAATCTCCACATCATCACGGTTCAACGTGATGACTTCATCGCCTGCGGGCACCTGTGCGGCGCCTGTTCGTTCAACGGCGCGGATAATCTCCTGGGCGTGTTCGGCTGCGTAGGTCTGCACGGCTTTCATGTGTTTACCGCACCGTGCTCCGAGCGTCTTGAAGTTCAGCTTGAGGTTCTTTACAATTTCCACTTCCCCTTCGGTGACACATTCGAGGAAGCGCACATTGGTTTCGGCCAATATGAGTTCACTGACCGCCATGATGCGCGCGCGATCCGGTTCGTTTAGCACCGGTATGCGGATGGTCTGCAGGGGCTGCCGCACCCGGATGCCTTCCTTCTTGCGGATGGAGAGTACCAGGGAGGTGATATCCTGGGCCAGGCCCATGCGTTCTTCGAGTTCGGGATCCAGGCGCTTGCTGTCGGGGGGACTGAGCAGGTCGAGGTGAACACTGTCGTGAACGCCCAGTGCGGCGCGTAACGCCGGGGAGCGCTGGGCGGTGAGGTTGCCATAGAGCCACTCGGCAAAAAACGGGGCAAAGGGCGACATGAGGCGGGCAACGGTAAGCAGGCAGTCGTAGAGGGTTTCATAGGCCCTGCGCTTGTCGTTGTCGAGCTGTCCCTGCCAGAAGCGACGTCGCGACAGCCGCACATACCAGTTGCTGAGGTGGTCATTGACAAATGACTCGATGGCCCGGGCAGCCGGTGTCGGGTTGTAATCATCCAGGGCGGCGGTCACCTTACCGATCAGGTTCTGAAGCCTGGAGGCTATCCAACGGTCGAGCTCACTGCCCGGCTCAGATGTATTGCCCGGATGGGGTGGCTCCCACTGGTCGATGTTGGCATAGGTGGCGAAAAACTGATACGTATTATATAGTGTACCGAAAAATTTGCGCTGAACCTCCTCCACCCCGGCGAGGTCAAACTTGAGGTTATCCCAGGGCTGGGCATTGGTAATCATGTACCACCGGGTGGCATCGGGACCGTAGCGGGCGATGGTTGCAAAGGGGTCGATGGCATTTCCCAGGCGCTTGGACATCTTGTTGCCGTTTTTGTCGAGAACCAATCCGTTGGAAATCACATTTTTATAGGCAACGCTATCGAAACACATGGCGGCGATGGCATGGAGGGTATAAAACCAGCCGCGGGTCTGGTCGACCCCTTCGGCGATGTAATCGGCGGGAAAGCCCTTTCGCTCATCTATAACTTCCTTATTCTCAAATGGATAATGCACCTGGGCATAGGGCATGGCCCCGCTGTCAAACCACACATCAATCAGATCGGCTTCCCTGAACATCTTTTGGCCTGAAGGGGAGACAAGCACAAGGGTATCCACGTAGGGCTTGTGCAGGTCGAATACCTGGTAGTTCTCCGCGGTATAGACGCCCGGGACGAAGGCGGCCAGGGGATTTTCCTTCATGAAACCGGCGGCTACCGACTTGTCCAGTTCCTCCCTGAGTGCAGCGAGGCTGTTGATGCAGCGGCTTTCGGTACCATCGGCGGTACGCCAGATCGGAAGGGGGATTCCCCAGTACCGCGAGCGCGATAGGTTCCAGTCATTGGCATTTTCGAGCCAGTTGCCAAAGCGCCCCGTTCCCGTAGTTTCAGGCCGCCAGTTGATGGTCTTATTCAGGGCGACCATCCGTTCCCTAACACGCGGGATTCGGATGAACCAGGAGTCTAGGGGGTAGTAGAGTACCGGTTTGTCGGTGCGCCAGCAGTGGGGATAGTTGTGCGCGTATTTTTCCTTTTTGAACAGTTTTCCCTCAGACTGGAGTTTTAGGCAAATGCGTTCGTCGATGCTGAGGTAGGACAGTTTTGAGGTGTCCTGGATGAACCCTGACAGCGCCTTTTTTTGTCGTTCGAGTTCGGTGTTTTTTTCGGTTTCCGTGTAATAATCTTCCTTCACATATTCCTCTCCGTAGAGGAATATACCATCGCTGACGGAGGGCAAAAAACGCCCCCTTCGGTCGACCAGGGTGAGTGAACCTATGCCATTTTGTCTGGCTACCCGGAAGTCATCGGCGCCGAATGAGGGGGCCAGGTGAACGATACCGGTGCCGTCTTCGGTGGTAACAAAGTCACCGGTCAGCACGCGGAAGGCGTCTCCGTCATCGGGCTGCGCGAAGGGAAGGAGTTGCTGGTACCTGAGGCCTTCAAGCGCGGTGCCTTTTACCATTTTGAGCCACCTGAAGGGTATGTTTTTATCGCCGGGCTTATAGGCTTCGAAGCTGAGTTCGGCATTTTTTTCGGGAAACCAGGCTGCCCGTCGCGCACTGGCAAGCACTACGTTAACGGGCTCGTGGCTATAGGGATTGAACGTCTGCAGCACATCATAGTCTATGTCGCTACCTACGGCGAGCGCTGTATTGGAAGGCAGTGTCCAGGGCGTAGTGGTCCAGGCGAGCAGACAAAGCGGTTCGCCGGGCATGATGGATTGCGGCTGGGAGACTTGAAACATGGCCACTGCGGAGGTGTCCTTAACCTCCTTGTAGCAACCCGGCTGGTTGAGTTCGTGAGAGCTGAGGCCTGTTCCGGCGGCGGGGGAATAGGGTTGAATGGTATATCCTTTATAAAGGAGGTCCTTCTCAAAAAGACGGCCCAGCAGCCACCATACCGACTCGATATACTTATTGTCGTAGGTGATATAGGGGTCTTTCATGTCAACCCAATACCCCATGATTCGCGTAAGTTCTTCCCAACGGTCGGTGTATTTCATCACCTCCGAACGGCAGGCCCGGTTGTAATCCTCTACACTGATTTTCGAACCAATATCTTCTTTGGTGATCCCCAGCGTTTTCTCGACGGCGAGTTCAATCGGCAATCCGTGTGTATCCCAACCGGCCTTGCGGTTTACCTTTTTTCCTTTGAGTGTCTGGTAGCGGCAAAAAATGTCTTTGATGGTACGGCCCATCACGTGATGGATGCCGGGCAACCCGTTGGCACTGGGAGGTCCTTCGTAAAAGACAAAATCCGGCTTGCCTTCGCGTTCCGACAGGGTTCTTTCGAAGATCTGGCCGCTTTCCCAAAAGGTGCGGACCTCCGCTGCGATGGCAGGAAGGTCAAGTTGTTTATATTCAGGGTATTGTCTCTGACTCACGTCGTGTTTGTCCAAAAGGGGCGCGAAGATAACGCGAAGGAACCGGCATCAAATCATTCCGGCCATCAGGCACCGGTTGAAAAACCTTGAACATAGCGGGCTTCCTGTGTAACCTTTTCGGTTCAGCCTTAGTAAAAAACCCTGTTTTTCTGACCTAACCTGGCTTTAAGTGATTACAAAAAACAACACACTCGTTACACGGGAAACCTTATAACTTGCTGATTGTCTGCCGTCTAAATACTTGTTTAGCCTGCCCACACAATCAACTTGCCTTTGGGAAGCCCGCGAAATGAAAAGTGAGAAAAAAGCCAAGCGTATGTTCCAAATTTCTAGTTTTATGACCGACAAAAACGCCAAAAACCCCCTGGTTTCGTTTGCCGTTGCTTGTGTATTTACCACCGTTGCATTTGACATCAATGCGCAGCTGGTGGTCAACGAAAATGCGAGTAACGCCGTAATGATCAACCAGTTGGAGGGAACGGGTATCAACATCATTGATGCCACCTTCACCATCAACGCCCAAGCCCATACGGCGCAGGTCAGTCACTTCACCAACACCCCGTCGACAGAGCTCCCGCTGGAAGACGGGGTTTTGATCAGTACGGGTTTTGGCTCACTCGCAGTTGGGCCGAATAACCTGACGAACCGAAGCGCGAATATGCCTGGAAACGGCGTGACCATAGACCCTGATCTTCAATTACTTGAGCCTACCGCCACCAACGACGCGGTGATAATTGAATTTGATTTTATCCCGAAATTGGATACCCTCCAGATCAGCTTCGTTTGGGCTTCTGAGGAGTATTGTGAATTTACCTGTGGTCCGTTTAACGACGCTTTTGCGTTTCTGGTGAGCGGCCCCGGCATTACGGGTCCGTTCAGCAACAACGCGAAAAATTTCGCAGAGCTGCCCGATGGCACCGACGTTGAGATCAACAACCTGCACAACGGAAACTGCACAGGTCTTTATTCTCCCTGCGACCCTATCAACGCGGCCTACTACTACGACAACACCGGAGGGATATTTCTGCAGGCTGATGGTCTGACCATCGGTTTGAAAGCTCAGGGTATCGTTCAACCCTGCCAGGTGTACCATGCAAAAATCATCATCGCGGATGCGTTCGACAGCATTCTTGACTCGTGGATTTTCCTTGAAGAGTTTTCGTCACTTGGCCAAAACGTGAACATCAATCCGGATGCTACCTTCGGTCAGGCGGTTGAAGGTTGTGCCTCCAGCCTTTTTGCCATTGACCGCGCCGGCGACGGCGGTGTGGCCCTTCCGTTGAACATCACCCTAGGCGGAACTGCCACCTTCGGCACAGACTACATCCTGACCGACCTCATGGGTAACCCTTTTGCGACCAGCTTCACCTTTGCACCCGGAGAAACCGTCAGGTATTTTTGGATTCAGCCCGTGCTGGACTGTTTGCTGGAGTGTGAAGAGACGGTTCAGATCACGTGGACGTGGTCAATCTGTTCGGAACCATTCTCGGCAACCACGACCTACACGATACAAGACCCGTGGGTTGATGTTACCTGTCCTGCCAACATGACAGTGGTCGCAACACCGGGCTCATGCCAGGCGATGGTCAACCTGCCCTTCCCCAATGCGAGTTCAAACTGCACGGTGTCCTTCACCCGTCAGGATGGAGGTTTGCCCTCGGGCACCAACTGGCCGCTAGGCACCTACACGGTGACATACCGAGGCTACCCCGGAAGTTACACTTCAGGAGGTGCTTTCAACTGCATGTATGAGGACTGCTCATTCACTGTAACGGTGATTGAGAATGTGCCGCCCACCATTACTTGTCCGGCCAACGTGACCACAACAATCTCCGGTCCGAACTGCAGCAGGATGGTAAATAACGCTAATCCTGTCATCGGCGACAACTGCGGAGCGAATACCCTAACGTGGACTATGACCGGTGCCACCACCAATGCCTCGTCCGCCACAGGCAGCAACTTTGTGGGCACAAAATCGTTCAACGCAGGCGTTACCACCGGGACCT
>DHLU01000116.1:4792-5810 GCA_002405435.1 Flavobacteriales bacterium UBA4660 | reverse complement strand
TAGAGGAGCAGCACTCAGATAATGGCCGATAATCCTGTGAAAAAATTGAGTTCTCCCTTAACCCGCTTCATGGTTTCGTCGCGGATGAAGGGCAGTCCGCTGATGTAGGTCCTGATGCCGGTGGTTTCGGTAAAGCGGTCGCACATAGACACCATGCGGTCTACGGCGTCGCCTCGGTTGTTGGAGTCAAAAATTTCTTTGTTGACAAACACCATCATCAGCCCCGCGTCGGTTTCCTTGCGGTACAGAATATCCTCATAAAAAGGCAGGTTATAGAGCAGGGAACGGATGCTGTCTGCGTCGGCCTGGGTCTGCAGTCCCCCACTTCCCAGCTTAACAAAATCAAAGCGCTGCAGCGAGTCGTTTCGGACAAGGGTATAGCAGTGGGCGGCGGAAAAAACACTGTCCACCGCCGAACGCATGTCTATCGTTTTCCCGCCGGCTGTCCTGTTCGTTACAGGTACCTTGACTGACCGCAGCGAATCGCCAAGCGCGCGCCATTTCGTGAAATTTTCCAGTTCCCAGATGCTGCTGTCGCGGAAACCGATGGCAAGCACATTGCCGTCTTCACTGAACTGTCCGATAAACCGCTCGTAGTCGACAAACGTGCTGTCATCCTTGGGCAGCACACCGGAAAACTTGTAGTTCATCCGGACAAATTGGGCCATATAGCCCATGCCCGCTGTGATGGCCAGCATCACGATGGCAATGGGTATGCGGTAGCGCAGTATGAATGCCCCTATAGATCCCCACATATTCGGCGACAAAGAAAGCCCGAAGCAGCCGTCGTTGGGCAGTTGGGCAACAATAACCTCCGGAAAAGAGCGTTGCACTGTGGCTAAACCGTCATGAAAATGCGCCTTTGCCTGCCGCCCCAACTCTTTTTGGTGCTCGGATGTGCCTGCGCGCAAACCCCGCCGGAAGCCCAGACACTCACGCCCGCCGCTGAAACCGCCCCCGTATGGCATTACACGCCCGACCGCGACTATGGCCAGGTAAGGGCCGCCCTTGCTCAGCA
>DHLU01000116.1:0-4669 GCA_002405435.1 Flavobacteriales bacterium UBA4660 | reverse complement strand
CTATGGCCAGGTAAGGGCCGACCTTGCTCAGCAACGCGCTGAATGGGCCCGACAATTCCGCGAAGCACCGGACTCCCTGCAACGTGAGGCCGCCCTTGACAGCGCAGCGGCCTTGCTGACCCGCGAACTGGTTTCGGGCATTTTTCCGCACTGGATGGGCACTCCCTGGGACTTTGAAGGGCATACCGATGTTCCCGGACAGGGCGAGGTGGCCTGCGGGTACCTGGTATCCACCACCCTCCGTCATGCCGGATTCAACCTTAACCGATACAAACTCGCTCAGCAATCGGCCTTTTCAGCATGCAAGACATTAAACATGGGCCAGCAGCCCGAACGACTGGCGGCAGTAACCCCGGCGCAGGTGGCCGATGATTTTCTCGCCAGCCAAAAAGACGGTTTGTATGTGGTGGGACAAGACTACCACGTGGGGTTTTTATTTAAATCCGAAGGCCGGTTGCTTTTTATTCACAGCTCGTATCTGCCCCCGGCAGCCGTGACGGCAGAAATCGCCCACACCTCCGCAGCCTTTGGCGCCACCCGCAGCCACTGGATCACACCGGTCACCCACAACCGGCCGCTCATCAAGGCCTGGCTGTCCGGTGCAACAATTCTCATCATCCCTTGATTATGAGCCTATTGTGCGGCATGTTGCCCGGAGATTTGAGGCAGCAGACCGACGAAAGCACTACTATATTCGCCCCGCAAAAAATCTCAAAAAACCAACGCATAATGGCAAACAAACACCAGGCAGCGATAGACGCTTTTATAGCGGATATCAAGTCCAAGAACCCTAATGAACCTGAGTTCTTGCAAGCCGTACACGAGGTAGCAGAAGCGGTGATTCCCTACATCGAGGAGCACACGAAGTACAAAACCGCCAAAATCCTGCAGCGTATCGCAGAGCCCGAGCGCACCCTGATTTTCAGGGTACCCTGGGTGGATGATAAAGGCGAAGTGCATGTGAACCGCGGCTACCGCGTAGAATTCAACAGCGCCATCGGCCCTTACAAGGGCGGATTGCGTTTTCACCCCACTGTTAACCTTTCGGTTCTGAAATTCCTCGGATTCGAGCAGATCTTCAAAAACTCCCTCACTACCCTGCCTATGGGCGGTGGTAAGGGCGGAAGTGATTTCGATCCGAAAGGAAAAAGTGAACAGGAAGTGATGCGATTCTGCCAGAGTTTCATGACTGAACTCGCACGCCACATCGGCGCCGACACCGACGTGCCGGCCGGTGATATCGGCGTGGGTGGCCGCGAAATCGGATACATGTTTGGCCAGTACAAGCGCCTGCGGAATGAATTCACCGGTGTACTGACCGGGAAAGGACGCACCTGGGGCGGTTCACTCATTCGTCCGGAAGCCACCGGTTACGGAACGGTATACTTCGCTCAAGAAATGCTGGCAACCAAGGGCCAGGACTTCAAAGGCAAAACGGTTGTGGTGAGCGGAAGCGGAAACGTAGCCCAGTTCGCCATCGAGAAAGCCACGCAACTGGGCGCGAAAGTGGTTACCGCCAGCGACAGCGACGGTTATATCCATGACAAGGACGGCATCAGTGCCGAAAAACTCGCATTCCTCATGGAACTGAAGAATGTAAAGCGCGGCCGTATCAAGGAATATGCAGACAAATTCGGCTGCGAATATGTGGCTGGCAAAACCCCTTGGGGTGTGAAATGCGATATCGCACTGCCTTGTGCTACGCAAAACGAACTCAATGGGCATGATGCAAAGGCACTGATTGCCAATGGCGTGTTGTGTGTAGCCGAAGGCGCCAATATGCCGAGCACGCCGGAAGCCGTTGAAGCATTCCTGGCAGCGAAGGTGTTCTTCGCACCCGGCAAGGCCTCCAATGCCGGCGGTGTAGCCACATCAGGACTTGAAATGTCGCAGAACTCGCTGCGCCTCTCCTGGACCCGCGAAGAAGTGGACCAGAAACTGCATGGCATCATGAAGAGTATTCATGCAGCCTGTGTGCAATACGGCAAAGACGGCGACTTCGTCAACTATGTGAAAGGAGCCAACATTGCCGGGTTTGTGAAAGTGGCCGATGCCATGCTCGACCAGGGTGTTGTATAAAATTTCTGTCCATTAATCCCCATTGCCCCGCCTGTAGATCCAGGCGGGGCTTTTTTTTGGCATTACCGGCATCCATCATGGCCGCTGCAAGGCCTGAAGGCCAGGCGGGCTGAATTCCGTTTTCCTACGCGGATAAGGGGGACCATTGACCTATCTTTATACGCAGATTTGAACCCGATGAAATTACCCGTCTTTGTGCTTTCGGTTTGCCTGGTTGTCCAAACAGCCTCAGGTCAACAGTTATCGTCTTTCCTTGATTTCGGGGCCTCGTTTCCCCATGTCTACAAGGGAGCCATTTCTACCAACGACAACGGCACCTACTTCGCCGACGGCCTCTACGAGGCCATTGAAGCCGATCCGGGGGCGGGTGAACTCTGGCTCAACAGCGAGAACGCCAATGGTGTGTATCTCGCCTTCATCTCAACGGACAGCCAATGGCAATGGGCGCACTTTATTCAAACCAACCACTACGGTGAAGTCCAGATCGAATGCAAGGACAACGCTGGCTATATTATATCAGGCAGCTACTATGGAACGGTAGACTTTGATCCGGGTGCAGGCACCTTTACCCTCACTTCCGGTGAAACTGCAGACATCTACGTTGCCTCCTACGATGCCGCAGGAAACTTTGAGTGGGCTGTTTCCATCAATGGCTCAGGCTACAATGCGCTGTACGATATGGCTATCGACAACGCCGGGAATATTTTGCTCGGGGGTTATTTTCAGGACACCGCAGATTTTGATCCGGGTACTAGTGAGTGGCTTGCCACTGCGAATGACTCCGACTTTTTTATCTTGAAACTGGATGCGCTTGGTTCATTCATCTGGGCCATCACCATCGGTGGTGATATGTTTGACTACGTTCGCTGGATCGATACCGATGCCTACGGGAATGTGGTGGTGAAAGGCACACACCGTTCATTCGTAGACATGGATCCCGGTGAAGAGGAATACCTGCTTGAACCGGTTAACGAATTCGCTTCCGGTGACTTCATTGCGAAGTATGATGACGGTGGCAACTTTGTTTGGGCCCATACCTTTAACCTGGGAACGGGATCCAGCAATGAAAGTGAATTGTGTCAGGTTCTGGGCGAAGATGAAGTTGTGTGGGGCGGATGGTTTGAATACAATCTTGATTTTGATCCGGGCGCAGGCGAAGCATGGGTGACACAGGACAATAACGGAGGCTGGTTTCTGGCTAAGTATGCCGGTGATGGCAGCTTCCAATGGCTGCGTTCCGGCTATGGTGCCTATATCAATGCGCTGGCTACCGATGTGGATGGCAACATCTATACACATGGTTTCATTTCACAGGAAACCGGCGACCTCGACGGCTCAGAGGGCACCATCAATGTAAACCCGGATGGTACACAACAGTTCTTCTGTGCCCGTTATAACAGCAATGGCGCTCTCAACTGGGCCTTCGCACTTGGGGAATGTTATGGTGATGACTGGGCCGTAGATATTGAAGTGAATGCCGACAACCAACTGGTGGTAGCCGGATTATACCAAACCAGCCTGGACCTGGATCCAGGCACCGGAACTTCTATGCTGCTTGCTGAAAGCAGCACATGGCCCCTGTTCATTGCACACTACAACCAGGGTGCATGCGCATCGGTGAGCATGGAAATCACCGCCGCAGAAAATCTCAACTGCGCTGATCTCGTTGGCTATATCAACGCACAGTTTACGGCCGGCACCGAACCCTATGCATTTACCTGGAATACCGGTGAAACCACCGCTGCTCTATTGCCGGAAAGTGCCGGTATCTATACCGTAATGGGTACCGACGGGGAAGGATGCACCGCCACACGCAACGTAGTCGTCAGCGGTCCCTCCACCGGCACTGGCCATGACCTTCACACCAACATCACGGCATGGACATTCGTGCCCGGCTTCCACACCAGCCTGATACTCGACGGATTTAACGAGGGTTGCGGGGCGGTAAGCGGAACGCTTTCCCTGACACTCGATCCGCTGGTGGTTTTTGAGAGTGCAAACCCGGCGCCTGATGCCATCGAAGGAAATATACTTACGTGGAATTTCACCAATACCATCTATGGTGACGAACACCTTACCCCGCAATTGTCGCTGTACACGCCGGTAGAAACTGCACTGGGTACGCTGTTCAATTTTCAGGCGGAAATCAATCCGACAACAGGAGATTTTAACGCCGGCAACAACGTGAAAACCTACACAGCTGAAGTGGTGGGCTCATACGATCCGAACATGAAGGAGGTCTATCCCTCCGGTTACGGAACGGAAGGCTTTATCTCGCCCAACCAACTCATGACTTATACCGTGCATTTTCAGAATACAGGAACCGCCCCTGCTGTTAACGTGTACATCCTCGATGAAATTGATCCTGATCTCGACATCGCCACCCTACAGGTGATCGGAAGCAGCCATGATCTCATCACCGAAGTGCTGGACAACAATACCCTCAAATTCAATTTCCCCAATATTCAGCTGCCCGACTCCACCAACAACGACCCGGAGAGCCCCGGCTATGTGATTTATACGGTTATGCACCAACCGGATTTGTTGCCATTGACTGAAATTGAAAATCCCGCGGCCATCTAATTTGATT
>DHLU01000236.1 GCA_002405435.1 Flavobacteriales bacterium UBA4660 | reverse complement strand
GGCCGGCTCGGTGTGTCCAAACTGACCGAATATATTTACCTTCGCCCTCAACCCTCCAAAATTTAACCAGCGAAAACCATGAAAACAGCACTGAATCTGCTCATTATTTCAGGTCTTTTTGTCTTTGGTGCCAAGACTCTCTTTGCCCAAAACAGCGATTGCATCAACGCGGTGCCGTTGTGTCAGGACTTCTATGAGCAGGATGAAGCGCCGATTTCTACCGGTGACATATTCGAATGGACGGGTGTATGTAACCTGAATACGGAGTGGGGAAGTGTTTGGTACACTTTTACGGTGCAGGAAGATGGTCTGCTGAGTTTCGTCATCACGCCCAACGACCTGAATGCCGACTACGACTGGGCACTTTTTGACATTTCCTTCGGCGGTTGTGAAGGCATCTTTGAAGGCGGCCCCTCACCCGAGGTGAGTTGCAATTCCTGGGGAACCCTTAATCCCCCGGTAGGTCCCACCGGTATTTCCACAGCCCTTGGCGGCACCGGAGACTCCAACGGTCCGGGTGACCTTAATGGTCCTCCCTTCAACGCTGATCTTCCCGTAGAGGAGGGCCAGACGTTCGCGCTGGTGGTGATGAACTGGAGCAACAGCACGCAGGGCTACACCATTGATTTCGGTCAAAGCACTGCTTCCCTCTTCGATGAATTGCCTCCGGTTATTATCAGTGCTGACGTCAACTGTGCCAATACAGAACTTACGATCGTATTCAGCGAACCGGTGATTGTCAGCAGCGTGCACATCGAGGATTTTGTGATCACGGGCACCGGAGGCACGTATGGCGTGGCTGCCGTGGAGCCGCTGGCGGGTGGTACTGCCACTATGGACAATACGTTCATACTGACCCTCAGCAACCAGATTACGACGGGCGGTGGCTACGAAATCATGATTACAAACCTCAACGGCCAGGTGGAAGACATCTGCGGAAACCTCGGCCAGGGCTCATTCGGATTCCCTGTGGCCCTGCCCATGACTTATGAGGTTGATTTTGAAACCGCCTGCAACGGAGAGGATGGCGCTCTCAGTATAGTCAATATCTCCGGCGGCACATCCCCTTATGTGCTCACGCTCGATGGCATTACTCAGATCGGACTGCAGGTGAATAACCTCGATGCCGGTACCTACACCGTGCTGATTACCGACGCGGCAGACTGCGCCCTGGAGACGGAGGTGGAAGTGCCCGACAGTCCGATTTCCGTCCTTCCTGCGGCCAACGACACCATCAGTTGTGTGCAGCCGAATGTATCACTCACGGGTGCTTCGGTGGTGCCTCCGCAGGATGTGGTTTGGGCTTGGACTACCAGCGACGGCAATATTGTGTCGGGCGCCAATTCAGCTACTCCGCTCGTCAATGCGCCCGGAACCTATCAGGTGACAGCCACCAACACGGCAACGGGCTGTTCAGAGACGGCCTCGTCCACAGTAATCAATGACGAAGAGGTCACTTTCGATGCCTCGCTGCTTCGTTTCCCCAACATTGTGACCCCGAACGGTGATAACCGCAATGAGCGCTGGAAACCATTCCTCAGCAATGCACCTGAGTTTGATGTGCTGGCCCTGTTTTCTTCCTTCAGCATTCAGGTCTTTGACCGTTGGGGCGGAGTGGTATTTGAAAGTACCAGCAGGGGATGGGATGCCTCGGAAGTCAATGCCGGCACCTATTACTACGTTGTGCAGTATGCTACCCTTTGCGGTGGCGGCGCCGGAGATACGCTCGAAGGTTCTGTGCAGGTCGTGCGCTGAGCGGCCTATTCGGTAACCAGTATAAAGCCCTCCCTGATGCCCTCAGCCCCTTGTCCGCAGCTGGTCTTGTAGCTGCAGATGTAGTAGTAATTGCCTGGTGTTACACCATCAGGCCTCCATGCGCGTTCACCGCCTGTGCTCTCGAAGATGAGACTACCCCAGCGGTTGAAGACCTGCAGGGTATATGCAGCGAACAGTGCGGTAGCATCAAAGCCGGGATCGTCGCGTAAGAAAGGTTTCCAGGTTTCGTTTCGGCTGTCTGCATTGACCGTCAGAATATTGGGGAAACTCAGTGAACTGAGGTCGAGAGAAAACTCATCTGACTCAACCACTTCGACGGCGAGGCTACCGCTACAACCGTTGATTGTGTTGGTAACCAGCAGCGCATATTCGCCGGGAAGGTCAACCGATGGTGAGGGCGTGTTTCCGCCCGCCACGATATTGCCGTCGCCGGTGGACCAGGCGTAGGTATAGGGCCCTTCGTCGGGTTCAACGCCGGTAAGTTCCAACGTGGGTCGGATGCAGGTAAGGGTATCCTGCGCCGGAGCCGCGGGCGCGGGGGCTTCAAAATCTTCCGAGACGTTGACCGAATCAGTATTGGTGCAGCCGTTGTTGGTATTGGTAACCGTCAGCAAATAGGTTCCGGCTTCATCCACCTCAGGGGTGAGGGTACCTGCACCTGCCGCGATGTTGCCGTCTGCGGTATTCCAGTTTACCGTAAATGCGGCAGCGTCTGTAGAGCCGGCGAGATTGCTCTCCGGATTATAGCAGTTGAGTACAGCCGGTGCGCCGGCATCTACGGCAGGAGGCACAATATCCGCTGTCACTTCTATGGTGGCCCCTCCGTTGCACAACTCATTGAGGTAAGCCTGCACGATGTAGGTACCGGGCGCGTCAATGGTTACAGCGGGTGAATTGGCGCCCGACACAATATTGCCGTCAACGCTTGTCCAGGAGTACGTGGTTCCCGGTATGCCTGAATCTGCCGTAATGGTCTGTGATCCGGCAAGGCAGGTAATGTTGCCGGAAGCGGCCGCATCAACGCTGAAGCTGTAGTTGCCCGTCACTACCGTCTGGGCACCCGCTACACATTCATTGTTGTAGTTGACCACGAGGTTGTAGGTGCCTGGTGTGTCGGTATTGATGGCCGGGGTTCCCTGGCCGTTGAGGATTTCACCGTCTCCCGTGTTCCACAGGTAAATCAGGTCATTGAAGAAGTTTACCTCACTGGGAATGAGCGCAACCGGATCATCGCAGCTAAGCTCCACCGACCCGGGCAGGCTTACCGTGAGGTCCTCTACATGCACCGTTATGGTATCGGTAACGGTGTTTCCGCATAGGTCTGAAAACGTCACCTCGTAGGCGGTGGTTACCGGTGGGTTGGCCACGGGGGTCGGACTGGTAGGGTCATCCAGGTAATCGGTGGGGGTCCAGGCGTAGGTGCCTGCGGTATTGCCGGCCACGCTGAGTTCGGTGGAGGAACCGGTGCATATGCTCACGTCTGGACCTGTAGCGATGATGTTTTCCGAAAGGCAGACCACCTGGGTGTTCCATGCGCCGCCCGTCGCGCCGGTAAATCCCCAGTATACCTCCCACTGGCCATCGAAGACATTGGCTACGAAGTTGATGATGGCTGAAAGCCTGAACTGGCAGTCAAAGTACACGGCGAGTTCACCGTTAAGGGAGTTGTAGGTAATGCGCACGATATGGTCTTCACCGTCTTCTACATTCGTGTTGAACGCATCCATCTGAACCGGACCAGCGATGTTGCCGAGCGGGGTATTGTGGTTGATTTCGCCATCCACTTCCATGGCGATATGGTCGTAGGCGGGGTCGCCGTATTCTCCGTTCTGCCAGGTGTCGAATTCTATGGCAAAGGAGTTGTCGAAGTTGAGGTAGCCCATTCCGCCCCCGCTTTCACCGATGGCCGTGGTACCTACGGTTTGCATCACAAAACACATTCCGTCGGCGCCGGTCTGGTCGAGGGTTCCGAAATTCATAGTGAACTCAAGGTCAAACGAACCGGCTATCTGCAGCTGATCGCCATACCAGACGGTGCCGTTTTGGGTGCTTAGCGGCGGTGTCAGCTGGTAGCAGTCGTTGCCGATGGCTGTGGCATCACCATTGAGGAAATACGACTGGCTTAGCAGACCCGCCGGCGGCAGCATTAAAAGCATGATAACCCAAACGCGCATCATGGGTGCAAGGTACTAAAAAAACCGGGGCGTAAACCTGTGCAGGCTATTTGACGGGCCTGTGGGGTCTGATGATGACCTCGGAAATCACGACCCCCTCCGGTGCGTTCACGGCGCGCACGATTTCAGCCGCGATGTGGACCGGATCAAGGGCTGTGAGAAAATACTCCTTGTAGTTGTTGAGCATTTCCGCATTGGTAGTGCTGTCAACAAAGGGCGTATTGACGGCGCCCGGAGAAATGGTGGTGACCTTGAGCTGCCCGGCCAGTTCGACCCGGATGGCTTCGCTGAAGGCCAGCACGGCGTGTTTGGTGCCGCAGTAGATGCCCGAGTTGGCAAATACGTGGTGGGCTGCTATGGAAGCCAGGTTGACCACGTGGCCGCGGGAAGTGATCAGGTGCGGCAGGCAGGCGTGCAGACAATTCAATACGCCCTTCACGTTGACGTCAATCATGTTGTGCCACTCCTCAATCTTGCCATCGGCTACCTTGTCGAAATAGCCGACACCGGCATTGTTGACCAGCACATCGAGCCGGCCATAGCGTGCAATCACTGACTTCATCACTTCGCTGACTGCGGCGTAATCGGTGACATCGCAGCCATAAGCAACTGCGCGCTCCCCCAGGGAGGCTGCCAGTTCGGCTACCTTGTCTTCCCTGCGGGCGGCCAATACTACGGTGTGACCAGCCTGGTGAAGGGCTTTCGCGGCTTCACTGCCTATGCCGCTGCTGGCTCCGGTAATTACAATGATTTTCATGGTGCAAATATTGGGGTGATAAATGCCTTGCGGCCGGCTGATGTCCGTAAACAACACAGGCCTGCCGCAGCAGACCTGTTGATGAAGGGGTGACACCGTAGGGATTCGAACCCCAAACCTTGTGATCCGTAGTCACATGCTCTATCCAGTTGAGCTACGGTGCCGGAAAATGCGGGCGCAAATATAGGATGATTTTCTGCCGGCCGTCAGCCTTTGTGGACCAAACAATACGGCACTGAAAATGGCCGTGCTATTCGTGTCCTGCCGTTGGCCCGTCTTTATAGTAACTTGCACTATATCAACAAACTGAATCCCCTGTGCTTCATGGATTGTTTACCCGTAGCAGACGGAGTTCCGAAAAGTCAAAATCTGGGTTGGGTACGTCAACCTTGATCTCCTCAACCGTTCCCGATGCGCCCAACACGAAGGTGACCAGACCGGGCGGCAGCATCATCTGGGTTTTCCAGTGGAGGCGAAAGGTGTCGTAATGCCAGTGGGTGAGCTCTCCCTTGAAAAGGGCTGTGGGCGTGAAATCGATGATGAGTGCATCGCTGTCGGGGATCGCACGCACGACGACGTCTCCGTACATCTCGCTGCGGTAGGTGCCGCAGTACTTATCTGGCATCAGCGAAGGTTGGGTGCCGCGCGCGCGCTCAGCCTTGAGGTCTTGCAGGCTTTTTTCGCTTTCCCTTTCTTCTTCCCGGTTCCGATCGAGAAAGAAGGCAAGCCAGTCTTTGTTTTCCTTCACCGCAGTGAATTCATCGAGAATCTCAAAACTCAGGGCCGAAGGCACACTGTTGTTGTTGTTGGTGAGGATGACCACGCCGAGTCCGAGTTCAGGTACCATGGTGGTCATCGAAATCATGCCGTCGTAACCACCGCTGTGCGAAACGACCTTGCAGGTGCCGTATTCCATCAGCTGCCAACCCAGTCCGTAACCATTCCAGTGGCGGGAGGGCATTTGTTCGCGCTGCCACTTGCTGACCGGCCTTGGACTGTAGTTTTCCCACATTTCCCATGTGCGCGCTTCGTTCCAGAGGGTTTGGCCCCGCCAGTTGCCGCGACGGAGCTGAAGGCGAAGCCAGGTTGCCATGTCATTGGCAGAGGCATTGATGCTTCCGGCCGGACCGATATTGTCCCAGTTGACATATTCGATGGCGATGTTGCGGCCATTCACTTCGTTGTGGGGAATGGCTGTATTGCCGGCAAGATCGAGTTCGCGCACCGACGTATTGGTATTGCGCATGCCGAGGGGCCCGAAGATGCGTCTGGACATAAATTCATCCCAAGAAGTGCCGCTTGCCTGCTCAAGCACTTCGCCTGCGGCCAGGTAAAGGATATTGCTGTATCCCCAACCGCTGCGAAATCCCATGGCCTGTTTTAGGTAGCGCGCGTTGCGCAGCACCTGTTCGCGTGGGTGGTTGGTGCCATACCAGATCAGGTCACCGCTGAAGGTGGCGAGTCCGCTGCGGTGGCAGAGCAGGTCGCGGATGGTGATGTTTTCACTTACATAGGGATCGTAAAGGGTAAACCAGGGCAGGTACTTGCGCACGGGGTCATCCCATTGCAGTTTGCCTTCGTCTACCATCATGGCCAGTCCGGCCGCCGTAAAGGCCTTGGTATTGCTGGCAATGGCAAAGCGCGTATCGCCGTCTACGGCTGCACCGCTGCGCACATCGCGCACGCCATAGCCCTTTGAGAATACCACCGAGTCGTTGAGCACGATACTCACCGCCATGCCGGGCAGGTTGAAGTCAGCCAATGCCCTGCGGCACAGCTGGTCTATGGTTTCAAGCCGCCGGGCTGCAGCGTTATCCTTCTTTTGCGCTCCGGCATGAAAGGTGAAGAGGGCGCAAAGAATCCAGATGGCGAATTGCTTTTTCATGGGAATGAATAGGTTTCCCGGCAAAGGTAGCTGCCGCCCGGGGGTTTACCTTTGCAGCATGGATTTCAAACGGGGCGATCGGGTGCGCTTTCTCAATGATCCGGGTGAAGGCATTGTCATAGCCTTTCCTTCTGCCGGTATAGCGCTGGTGGAAGACAGTTCAGGTTTTGCCTATGAGCATCCGCTGGCCGAATTGGTGCCAGCAGGCGACTGGTGGCGGGAGGAGTCCGCCTACGAAGAGGTAAAGCCCGAGATCCGGGATATGCTGGAAAGAAACATAGACCGCGAAATGACGCGCCGTGCCGACAAGGAGTTTAAGCAGAAATACAAGGTAAAAGACGGCAACATGAGCCGCAAAAGCGGCGTGATGGAGGTGGACCTGCATATCCATGAGCTGGTGTCGGGGCACGAGAAGATGAGCAACAGCGAAATGGTGGATATTCAACTGAAGCACTTTGAAAGGATGTTGCGGATGGCTGAGGAGCGGAAGATTCCCCGCATCGTTTTTATCCACGGCGTGGGGCAGGGGGTGTTGCGGTCTGAAATCCGCAAGCTGCTAAAAGAATACTATCCCCATGCTACCTATATGGATGCCCCGCATGGCGACTATGGCCACGGGGCCACAGAGGTAAGGCTCGGAAGGCTGTAACATCTGCAGGGGCTCACACAAAAGGGCCAGCCTCAGTCAGCGGCGGGATTTTGGTATGGCCTGTCGTCTTTTTCTCCAAAGCCCCTGATGTCGATGTCGGAGAGGAATTCCCACTTGCCCTTGACCAGGCTGAAGGCATCGTAAGATCCGTCTGGACCATAGTCTGCATATATGCCAGACATGATGGGGCTTGACGGCGAGAGGTGGTCTGCGATAATAGCCTTTTTTTTCGGATGGTATTTCAGCGACATGCTGACCTGCTCGCTGTATTCAAAGATCACCCGTTTGCGCACACCCGACTCGCTCTTGAAAATGGGGGCCCCAAGGCGAACCTGTCCGCCCGTTACCGCAAGGGCATCGATTACCCTGCGCGTGGTGAAGTTGTCTTTACTCTGCCAGCCGAGAAGGGTATAGGTGTCGTTTTTCCGCTTCTTTCCCATCGGGATAATGTCATAGTACAAGGTTCCGAACCACTTTTCGGCGGTAAGAATTTTCTGTTCGACTTTCTCGGTTGCTCGCCGGCGGTCGCTGAGTTCCTGCTAGCCCTCCTTGTCTGTGCCCCGTTCTTTCCAGAG
>DHLU01000170.1:15348-17020 GCA_002405435.1 Flavobacteriales bacterium UBA4660 | reverse complement strand
CGCCCTATGCCTTTGTGATTGTGGATTGGCGCGGACGATTTGCCTCTGCTGATGCTGGCTATCCCGGAGCACCTTCTATCGGTGAAGACGGCTACGATGTGGAGGAGTGGAGTGCCGCGCCGCCATGGTGCAATGGCAACATCGGCACATGGGGACCCTCTGCGCTGGGAAGGGTTCAGTACCAGACGGCGCAACAACAGCCGCCCACACTCACCTGCATTTGTCCGGTGGTAGCAGCACCCCAGCAGCGTTACAAAGACTACTACCCCGGAGGAGCTTTGCGCACCGAATACCTGCAACAGACAGACCTGCTGGGCTTTGGCACCAGCCAGTCGGTGCTGCCCTTTCCCCACTACAACGCCATCTGGTCGGCTGCGGAAGACGCCACGTTTTACGCAGATGAAATTGGCGTGCCCTGCCTTATGATCGGCGGTTGGTATGACCACAATATTGATCCGATGGTGGATTTTTTTGCGGCGCTGCAGACCGGATCACCGGAGGAGGTTCAAGACAAGCATAAACTGCTCGTCGGTCCATGGGTGCACGGCGGCAATGGGCAGGCCAATCCGGGCAGTGCGGTGCAGGGCGAACTGGAATACCCCGAAGCGGCCAACTACAGCGATGACTATGCGCTTCTGTTTTTTGAATACTACCTCCTCGGCATCGGCAACGGCTGGGACGCCATGCCCGCCGTACGGTATTTTCACATGGGCGAAAACCAATGGCACGATGGCGATGCCTGGCCACCGCAGACGAACCCTTCATTGCTCTACCTGACGGACAGCAACGCGCTTCAGCCTTCAGTGCCTGCGGCACTTTCCTCTTCGCTCGATTTTCCCTATGACCCCCAAGACCCTTCTCCTACCGTTGGAGGTCCAACGCTGCGCACTGACCTCGAACAGGGCCCCTTTGATCAGGTTGACGTGGAGGCCCGCGCTGATATACTGACGTTTACCACCGCTGCTTTTACCGAGCCCCTGCACATCCAAGGTATGCCACTTGTGCATCTTTTCGCAGGCAGTGACAGGCCCGATACCGACTTTGCCGTCAGGCTCTGCGATGTATATCCAGACGGCCGCAGCATGCTGATTACCGACGGAATCATCCGCATGCGGTTTAGGGAAGGGTCTACCGTGGCAGATACAAGTTTTATAGAGAATGGTGAAGTGTATGAAGCCGTGGCCGAACTGTCACATACCTCGATCTCCCTGCCGGAAGGCCACAAACTCAGGCTCGGTATTTCGGGCAGCAACTATCCGCGCTTCAACCGCAATATGAATACCGGTGAAACGATGTACCCCGAACTTAATCCCGATACCCTGGTCAACGCAACGGCATCGACCAATACCGTCTGGATGGACGCACTGCATGCCAGTTACCTGGAAATTCCCACATCGCAGATGGCCGGACTTGTTGCCTCCAGCGCCGAAAAGGCTCAACTGCTTCTATACCCCTCGCCTGCTTCCTCAGCCGTGACCGTAAAGGCTGTGCATGGCGAAGGGGGAACACTGGTGGTAACGGCGGTATCCGGACAGGTGTTGTATTCAGGGGCCTTCTCAGGTGCGGTGACCCTCGATGTGAGCCGGTGGCCGGCCGGCCTGTATGTCGTGCAACTTTTCGGCTCGTCGGTCGGGCTTAACGTCGGAAGGTTTGCGGTCACAGGCCCCTGATG
>DHLU01000170.1:0-15178 GCA_002405435.1 Flavobacteriales bacterium UBA4660 | reverse complement strand
CAGGAAGGTGCGTGCTGGATGTCATGCTTTTTCTACGGCCTGCTGATGTCGTGACTATCTTCGCACCTCCCAAAGCCAATGACCAGCGTGAAAACTAAAATCAATATCGCTATTGACGGGTACTCATCCTGCGGAAAAAGTACCATCGCCAAGTCTCTTGCGAAGGAATTGAATTACGTATATATAGACAGCGGAGCCATGTACAGGGCTGTGGCGCTCTATGCCCTTCAGCACAACCTTATTCAGCCATCAGGCGCCATTGACGAGGCAGCGCTGGAAAAAGCGCTGGACATGGTCTTAATCAACTTTCGCTACAATACCGAAACAGGCCAGAATGAAACCCATCTCAACGGGATGAATGTGGAGAAAGAAATCCGCACCCTGCAGGTGAGCAACCATGTTTCGCGGATTGCCGGCATGAAGGCGGTCAGGCAAAAACTGGTGAAAATTCAAAAACGCATAGCGGAAGGGAAAGGAGTGGTCATGGACGGACGCGATATCGGAACGGTAGTCATGCCTGATGCCGAACTAAAGTTTTTTATGGTGGCGGATGCCCGCGTGAGGGCGCAGCGCCGTTATGATGAATTGCGCAGCTACGGGTCTGATGTGCAGTTTGAAGAAGTGCTGGGCAACGTGAGTTCACGTGACGAGTATGATTCCTCCCGCACCCATGATCCGCTGCGCATGGCCCCCGACGCAATTATCATCAACAATACAGCACTCACCCTTGACGAACAGTTTGATTTTGTGATGAATCACGTGAAGCGCAAGATGGAAGATGTGTCCAATGTTGTTTGAATAAGCGCGCATGACGAGACTATGCAAATTGCTGATTGGACATACGGAGGTACTCAGAAAACCGCGGCCAGCTCTCAAAAACCAGGTATACACCCTGCTCCGTATCTGGAGAAACTACAACCACGACGATATTGGCCTTGAACGGTTGCTGCGGCTCTCACTGGCCAGTGCCCAGTTTCTGACACCGGGTCTGTACATCAAACATTTTTCGGGCCGCTGGGGATACCAGTGGCGAAATATCTCTACCGAAGTGCTGGTGTTGCTTAAGAGCCTTTTTCCGCTGGTATCCCTGGGGACTGGCGTGTACACCAGCAGCTGGATGGCGCTCCTTTCTGTTTACCTGGTAACAGAAACCCTGATCTACCTGGCTGCACTGATGTTTCTGTCGGATGCCACCCGGGAACATATTTCCCCGCGCAGGTCAGTGCTCCTGCTCTTCCTCAATTTTTTTGAGATCATGCTGACTTTCGCTTTGTTGTATTTGCATTTCAACTATCACCAACAGGGCTTTTTCCGTCCTGAACTTACCTCGGTGACCGATGCCGTTTACTTCAGTTTCGTCACAGCCGCCACTGTCGGATACGGCGATATGGTTCCGGTTGCGCCGCTGGCCAAACACCTGGTGATGATACAGATCACCATCACCTTTGTTTTTGTGGGCTTGTTCCTCAATTTCTTCTCCAACCTTTTCTCGCGTTCCACCATGCTTCATTCGTCATACCGGACCCGTAAATTCAAGCATAAATCCGGACGAAGGAAATCCTGAGCAGCCTCCTCGCCTTTTCCACGGCAGATTGTTGTTAATCCCTTCGCAATAAGGCCTGATCCTTGCACGTTGCAAGGTTGCTTTGGAGCATGATGATGGATTGTCTTTTCCGCAATAGTTCCCTTAGGTCACCGGCTATGTCGTTACTGCTGGCCTTTCCCGCTTTGATACAGGCGCAACCCGGGCACCATGCCCGGGCACACAAACCCTGTTTTTTAGAGCAGGCGACGCCCTGGGCCGACTCGGTGATCAATACCATGAGTACAGAAGAGAAAATCGGACAGTTGTTTATGGTCGCTTCCTGGAGCGACCAGAAGCACAAGGACTACGATCCGGCCGGGATTGAAAAACTCATTCGGGATTACCACATCGGAGGATTGATTTTTATGCAGGGCGGACCAGTGCGTCAGGCACTGCTCACCAACCGGTTTCAGTCATCCGCGGAGATACCGCTGCTGATTGCCATGGATGCAGAATGGGGACTGGGCATGCGGCTCGATTCCACCATGTCTTTTCCGAGGCAGATGACCATGGGAGCTATTCAGGACGAAATGCTGGTCTATGAATTTGGACTCGAGATGTCCCGGCAATGCAAGCGGCTGGGTGTACATGTAAGTTTTTCGCCGGTGGTCGATGTCAACAATAATCCGCTGAATCCCGTTATATCCAACCGCTCTTTCGGAGAAGACATTGAGGTAGTTACCCGGCTGAGCAAGCTGTACATGCAGGGACTTCAGAACGGCCGTGTGCTGGCCGTAGCCAAACATTTTCCCGGCCACGGCGATACCGAAACCGACAGCCATAAAGACCTGCCCGTCATCACCCACGGCAAAGAGCGCCTTCACGACGTCGAACTCTATCCCTTTCGCAGCCTGATTCCCGAAGGCCTGGGCGGCGTCATGACCGCGCACCTGTACGTGCCCGCCCTGGAGCCCACACCCAACCTCGCCGCCACCCTGTCGCCGCGCATCATTGATGACCTGCTGCAGCGGGAAATGAATTTCGACGGATTAATTTTTACCGACGCACTGAACATGATGGGTGTCGCCCGTTTCCATGCGCCCGGAGAAGCCGACCTGAAGGCCCTGCTGGCGGGTAACGATGTTTTGCTTTTCCCCCAACATGTGCCGCTGGCTGTGGCCAACATCAAGGCCGCCCTCGACAGCGGGCTTATCAGTATGCAGGAACTCGACCGCCATTGCCTGAAGATTCTGCGCACCAAGGAGTGGACCGGTGCCCACCTGCGCATACCGGTGGAGACAGAAAACCTGGTGAGCGACCTCAACAGCGGAGAGGCGGCATTGCTTCGCACCCAGATCATCGAAGAGAGCATTACGGTGCTGCGCAATGGATGCCAGCTGATTCCGCTCGTTCCTGCTCAGGAAGATAAGGTAGCAGTGGTATGCATCGGAAGCGGAACAGACAATGACTTCGTCAACACACTGGCCCATTACTTTCCGCTCGACCGGTTTTCAATGGATAAAAATCCGGAATTCAAAACCAGCATTGCCCTCCACGATACGCTCAGCGGCTACGACCTCGTTATTGCCGCGATGATGAACACGAGCAACCGCGCGCAGAAAAAGTTTGGCCTGTCTAACGAAGCCGCCCGCATACTCAATGCCATCGGCATGTCGACCGATGTGGTGCTATGCGTCTTTGCCAATCCATACGGCCTCGACGTGCTCCGTGATACCGGCAATATCGAAGGACTGGTTGTGGCCTACCAGGACGATCCTGTTACCCACGCCACCTGTGCACAGGCCCTGGCGGGTGCGCTCAATGTCAACGGTGCCCTGCCCGTTACGGCAGCGGCCGCCTACCACAAGGGCATGGGCTTCAGCCTGCAGCAAACCGGCAGACTGAGGTGGGTGAGCCCCGAATACGTGGGCCTGCGTTCAACCTGTGAGGTGGGGCCTGCTCCTGCATTGCCCTACGGGGCTGCCGCGCTGAGCGACCATCCGGAAGAAAAAGGCTACCGCGAAGACATGATGGCTGACAGGCAAACCAAGCGTATCGAGCGTATGCCCCTGCAGGCAGTAGACTCTATCGCGATGAGCGGCATCAAGCTCGGTGCCTATCCGGGCTGCCGCGTGCTCGCTGCCAAAGATGGCCGCGTGTTTTATGACAAAAGTTTCGGCACGCTTGATTACCGCACCGGGGTCAAGGTGGATGAAAATACCCTGTACGATGTGGCCAGCCTCACCAAGGTGCTCTCTACCACCTTGTGCGTGATGAAACTGCATGAAGAGGGCAAACTCGACGTCGATGGCACGCTCGGTCAATACCTCGAAATTCCGGAGTCAAGTGATTACAGCGCAATTGTGCTGAGAGATATGATGGCCCACTGCGCCGGACTGGTGCCCTGGATTCCCTTCTGGCAGGCAACGATGGCCGGTGGCAAGCCTGATCCTTCGCTCTACCGCAGCACGCCCGATTCGCTGTACAGCATTGAGGTAGCCAATGGGCTCTATTTGCTCGGTTCATACCGCGATTCAATCATGACCCGTATCCTGGCCACGCCGGTCAGTGCCGACCACAATTACCGCTACAGCGACCTGGGCTATTATTTCCTTCAGCGCATTGTCGAGAAAATCACCGGCATGGGTATAGACCGTTATGCCGAGGAGACTTTTTACCGGCCGATGGGTCTGTACAATACCGGTTATTGCCCGCTCGCCTGGGCTGACAGCAGCCGCATCGCCCCCACCGAAGATGACCGGCTTTTCAGGGGCTCGGAACTGCGCGGCCATGTGCACGACCAGGGAGCCGCCATGCAGAGTGGTATCGCCGGACATGCCGGCATATTCTCCACCGCCCAGGATGTGGCGGCCATCATGCAGATGCTGCTCAATGGGGGTGCGTATGCCGGACAGAAACTGCTGACGGAAAATACCATCCGCTATTTCACGGCCGCGCATTACCCCGGCAACCGCCGCGGTATCGGATTTGACAAACCTGCAGCACAGGCAGGCACGGGCCCCACCTGTGCTCAGGCCAGCCTGTCTGGATTCGGTCATACCGGTTTCACCGGCACCATGTGCTGGGCCGACCCCGATTCGGGTATCGTCTTTGTGTTTCTCAGCAACCGCGTTCATCCTGACGCGGGCAATAAAAAACTGCAGGACCTTAATATCCGAACACAAATTCAGGAAGAGATTTATGAGGCCTTTGGCATCACCCGACGAGAATAACCCCTATGTTTGATAAAGCTATGTGGAAAGAGACTGACAACAAACTGGTGAGAGAATTCCGGTTCAAGGATTTTCAGGAAGCTTTTACCTTCATGACGCGTGTGGCTTTTCTTGCAGAAAAACACAACCACCATCCGCACTGGATCAATGTGTACAATTTTGTGCGCATCGAACTGAGCACACACGACAGTGGTGATGTCATTACGGAAAAAGACCGCAAACTGGCGCTTGCCATTGATGCTATCCTGCAGTAATCACGCTTAGTTGGGGTTCTCCAGACATTCTTCCGGCTCCCTGATTCGATAGGGGGCTGGGTTTTCCGCCTTTCTTCCTGTTGCCTCAAAAAACAATGCCCCGTGCCTGAGCGACACGGGGCATTGCAACCATGCGGTTAAAATCAATGCGTGGGGTTCACCGCGTTTGTCGGTTTGTTGGGATCGGGCGTCACGTTGGCCGAAATGGTGAGCTTCGACGTCAGTGGCTCCGTATTGGCTGTAATGGTAACCTGCTTGGACTGTGCACCGGGTTTGTTGGCACTGTTAAACGAAACCCTGATCTCGTCAGACTTGCCCGGAAGAATAGGGTCTTTCGGCCATACCGGTACGGTGCAGCCGCAAGAGCCCTTGGCATCTTCAATAATCAGGGGCTCTTTGCCGGTATTGGTAAACTTGAAACTATACTCTACACGATCACCTTCCTTCAGTGTACCGAAGTCATGCGCATTCTTTTCAAAGGTCATGGTCGTTTTCGGACGGTTGGCACTCTCCTGACCGGGCTGCGCTTTTTGCGCTGCGGTATCCAAAGGCTTGCTCAGGTCGGCCTGGCCGCCGGCACCGGGCTGGTAAAACTGGCCGGGCTGGGCAGTAGCCTGTCCTGACGCCGGTGATGCCGTAGCCGCCGTGTTGCCACTGGTGCCGGGTACAACCGGACGGCTGAGGGGTTCTGACGAAGAGCCTTTGTAGAGCTCAAAAGCGATGAATCCGAGCAGCACGGCAATCACGCCGAGCAGCCCTATTTTAATTCCATTACTCATGTGATTGATTTTGGGTTAAATGTGGTTGGTTGTTGATGCTATTTGAAGTCGTTGAATGCAAGCCGGGACTTTTCGAATGTTCCGTCCTGCAAAGTTTGCACAGCTTTATTGAATGATTCGTTAAGATCGTTGATGACCTCGAAAAAAGCCTGATTATCGAATAAATTTCTGGCAATCAGCGCTTTAATGCGGGTCTTGATTGCCTTTTCCGACCGCGCATAGTCCTCGGGAACGAAGGCAATTTTCTCGTCTTCCGCCGCCATACGCTGTACTTCTTTGATCATGTCTTCGCTTACCTGAAATCCTGATTTAAACGCTTTCAGGTCACTGAAACGCGACTGAAGCTCAGAACGGTTGCGGTCAACATAGTTAATGGCGAAGGTGTTGGTGATGCCCGTGCGGAGGAGATCGGCGAAGTATTCTGAATTTTCAGTGGTATCGAGGGCTACAAATACGTCGGGAATGCTGCCGCCTCCACCATATACCACGCGCTTCTTTATGTTGGTGGAGTACTTGAGCGAATCAGGAACCTGAATGCTGTCAGCATGAAAATACTCACCTGATTCCCATCGTTCTAACTGGTCTTTCCGGTAGGCCTCGTTGCCCTGGTCGTAAGGCTTCTGGATGCATCGGCCAGCGGGGGTATAGTATTTCTGCGTCGTCAGGCGCACCGCGCTGCCGTCGGGCAGGTAGATGGGCTTTTGCACCAGCCCCTTGCCAAATGACCTGCGACCGACGATGAGGCCACGGTCCCAGTCCTGTATTGCACCGGAAACGATTTCGCTGGCACTGGCGCTGGCTTCGTCAATGAGCACGACGAGCCGGCCTTTTTCAAAAGCACCGGGTATACGCGCCTTGTAATCTTCACGCGGATAGGACCGGCCTTCCGTATAAACGAGCAGGCGCTCGTTGCCGATAAACTCATCAGCCATTTCGATGGCAGCATTGAGCAGTCCACCGCCATTATCCTGCAGGTCGAGAATAAGGTCTTTCATGCCCTGCGCCTTCAGCGATACCATCGCTGCCTTCAGTTCTTCCGTGGTAGTCTTGGCGAAACGGCTCACCTTGATGTAACCGAATTCCGGTGAGGCCAGGTAATGGGCATCTACCGAATAAATGGGAATTTTGTCGCGGATTATGTCGTAATTGATCAGGTCCCTGACATTCTTCCGCTTAATACCCACTTTTACCGTTGTGCCTTTAGGACCTTTGAGTTTTGCCATCACATCGCTGTTGGTGATACCGATACCCGCCATATTCTTTCCATCCACCTCCACGATCTTATCACCCGACATAATGCCCAGTTTTTCAGACGGTCCGCCGACGATGGGGGTAACCACGTAAATGGTATCTCTCAGGATCTGAAATTGTACGCCGATTCCTTCAAAACTGCCCTGCAGGGGTTCATTGGCCTCCCGCATTTCCTCTTTGGACATATAAACCGAGTGGGGATCCAATTCCTGCAGGAGCGCCACAATGGCTACTTCGGTGAGTTCCTCCGCATTGACGTCTTCAACATAATTGCGTTCGATGGCATTGAGCAGGAAGGCGAACTTGTCGGTAGTGCCTGGATGCGTCTGCTGGGGCTGGGCCAGCAACAAGCCGGACAGGACCACAAGCATCAGCAGGGAAAACAGTTTGAATTTCATCGCGTTAAGGGCTGTATACGATACGTGTGTCAAAAATAGCGGGCTATTCATACTTCAAAAGTCATAAAAAAGTTAATGTGTTATGTCTGCGCCAGGCTTTCGTTGAGCCTCCGCAGGTACGGAATGGCTGCTGCCATGCGAGAACCGTACCACGAAAGAAACTCCCCGGGCACCCGCACGACCTCGGTAGCGGGCAGCAGGGCGCGAAAGTGGGCGACATGCTTTTCGCTGAACGGAAAGGGCTCGGAGGGCAGCAGCACCACCCTGGGACTGGCGGCGACGAGCTGGGCGTCGGTGACCTCAGGATATCGGGACTTGCGGAGGCCTGTCAGCGCATTTTGAAAACCGGCTGCTTCCATCATGGCATGGATGAAGGTGTCTTCGCCTGCCATCATCATGGGGTTCCACCAGACCAGGCACACTGCTGAGACAGGGTCGGGCGGCGCCACGACCAGCAGCGCTTCGATGTCCTGCACCAGCGCGGTGGCTTCCCGCCCGCGGCCGCTGAGGTTTCCCACATCGCGGACCATGTCCAGGGCCTGGGCGAGGTTGCGGATATCGCTGACCCAAACGGGAATTCCGGCACGCGTGAGTGTTTCGATGTCTGACGCTGTATTTTCCTCTTTGTTGGCCAGCACCAGGTCGGGCCGGAGGGCGATAATTTTTTTGGTATCCGGATTTTTTGTACCCCCGATGCGGGTTTTGCTCCTGTACCATTCCGGGGGTGAAACACAAAAACGGGTGATGCCCACCACTTCGTGCCCAAGTCCGAGGGCGGCGCACAATTCGGTGATGGAAGGAACGAGCGATACGATGCGGGTCGCCTGTCCGGCGCATACCTGCCTGCCCGTCTGGTCGGTAAAAAGTTGCCCCGCCATTGAGGTCTAGTCCCTAAAACCCATCAACACGTACTGCAGCATGTTGGCGCCCATCCTCAGGGCCTTCTGGCGCGTTTCCTCAGAATCTTTGTGCACATCAGGGTCTTCCCATCCGTCTCCGAGGTCACACTCCACGTCGTAGAAGCATACGAGCCGGCCTTCCCAAAACAAGCCCAGGCCCTGAGGGGCCTTCTTATCATGCTCATGGATCTTAGGCAGCCCATTGGGAAAATCGAAAGCCTGGTGGTAAATGGGGTGTCCGAATGGAACTTCCGTAAATTCCAGTTCAGGAAAGACACGCTTCATTTCCTTGCGCACGAATTTGTCTAATCCGTAGTTGTCAGAGATGTGCAGAAACCCGCCGCCCAACAAGTAACCGCGCAGGTTGGCGGCATCCTCTGCGGTGAAGACCACATTTCCGTGGCCTGTCATGTGGACCCATGGGTAATTGATAATTTCCGGGCTACCGGCGTCAACGTAAGGAACTTCCGTATCGATGGAAGTGCCAAGGTTTTTGTTGGCAAAGGCCACCAGGTTAGGCACGCTCGTGGGGTTGGCATAATAGTCTCCGCCTCCGCGGTATTTAAGCACGGCCACCTGGTAGGCTGACTGGCCGCGGGCCCCGGGCACGAATACCAATGCGCAGAGCACCGCAGTCCAAAACACTTTTCCTATCATTGTACAAAATTACAACGCCCTCAGGCAATAGCCCCGAACGCCATGTCAGCCATTCATACGCCGGATGCCCCGCAACCGATTGGTCCCTATTCACAGGCCCGCGTCGCCGGAGACCTGCTTTTCATCAGCGGACAGATTGCCATTGACCCGGCCACGGGGCACTATAATCCGGCCGATGCGGCCGCAGAAACCCGGCAGGTGATGCACAACCTGCAGGCCATTCTGACGCGCGCCGGAGCCGGTTTCGACCAGGTGGTGAAGACCAGTATTTTTCTGAAGGAAATGGCCGATTTTGATAGGGTGAACCAGGAATACAGCCGGTGGTTTGACAGCCTTTTTCCCGCCCGGGAAACAGTGGAGGTCAGCCAATTACCCAAAAATGCGCGGGTAGAAATTTCCATGGTCGTTTGTCTGCAGAAGTGAAATAATTGAGGCGCCGGCCAACCCATGGGCTCATGGCGGCGTCATACCTTTGATTGTTAACCATAATTACCGCTTATGCCACTCCGGAGATTTTTTGTTGTTGTTGTTGTAGTGCTTACTGCCGCAACTCAGGTACAGGCCCAGATTAAAAACCTGTTTTTCAGCGCATACGACAATATCGTACGTCTCGATTTCACCGGCGGCGGGCAGCCCGAACTGATTTATACCGGAATTGCCAATGGCTTTGAGGCCATCGCCCATGCGGAAGATGCCGAGGGCAATATCTTGTTTTGGGTAAATGCCCTGGGTATCTACCGGTCTAATGGCATCCAGATGCCCGGCTCCGTGGGCCTTTTTGCCAATACTTCTTCTACCGAGATTGTTATCTGTCCGTTTCCCAACGAACCCAATAAGTATTATGTTATCTACAATGCCGAGATATGCTCAAACCTCTACTATGCGGTAGTGGACATGACGCTCGGGGGAGGTCAGGGTGATTGTGAATCCATCAACAACGTACTGGCCAGCGGCACATACAGTGAAGGCCTGGAAATCGTGAGAGTGCCCTGTCAAAACCAGTATTGGCTGCTTACCTACAAGTGCATGAGCAACTTCGTTCGCTTCACGGTAACCGACAGCGGTATCGGAGAGGCTACGGATCTGCTCGCATTCAACCCCAATGATTTTACGTTTGGGTATGATGGCAGGGGTGAGTTGGACTACCACGCCGGACGAGTGGCCATGTCTTATGCCTGGAGTTACGTTTCTTTCCTGGCTGAATTTGATCCGCTCTCCGGAGAAATGACCAACGGTACCGAGATAGAATTTCCTCAGAACGGCGGCATGTACGGCGCGGAATTTTCACCCGACGGCTCGAAACTGTTTTTGACCACCTGGTACGGAGGCACCTGGAACGCGGCCGACACTTACCACCACGCCATCGAAACGGGTGCAATCATCAATGAGTGGCTGGTGATTCAGGGCGATGCACTCGCCGGGGGCACGGGCCAGATCGAACTCGGTCCGGATGGCAACCTGTATGTCATCCACGACTTTGGCAACAACATTACCCGCATCACCAATCCCAACAGCAACAATCCGAATATCGAGACGATCGAAACGATCTCCCAGCTGGCGCTGGGTATTTCCGACCATATCCAGTCAGACGTTTTCGGCAGCATCGGCCTCGATGTGGATAACCCCTGTCTGGGCACTCCGGCCGAGTTCAGCGCGCCTTCGCTGAACTATGAAGGGACTACCTATTATTGGGATTTCGGTGATCCTGATTCGGGCACCGACAACAACTCAACCGAAGAAAATCCGAGCCACTTCTATACCGAAGAAGGACCCTATACCGTGACACTGATTATCAACAATGAATTTTGCGAAGACACCCTCGCGATGGAAATATTTGTAGCGCAGTTTCCGACAGTGGACCTGGGGCCCGACCAGGAGATCTGTGAAGGCGGCTCCACCACACTCGATGCCGAAAATCCAGGTTATTCGGTTTCGTGGAGTACCGGCAGCGATGCGCAGCAGATTGAAGTTGATGAACAGGGCTTTTATTCGGTCAACGTATTTAATTACGACTGTGTGTCTTCTGATACCGTGTTTGTAGACATGATTTTCCCGCCCGATGCAGACCTGGGTCCCGATATCGATGGGTGCCTTGGCGAAAGCGAAGTGCTAGATCCCGGTGCCGAAGCCGACAGCTATCTCTGGAGCACGGGTGCCACCACAGAGACCCTCACCGTAACACAGAGTGGTACCTATTCGGTTGAACTCACCCTGGGTCCCTGCACCGCAGAAGATGAAATCGACGTGGTGTTGTTTCCCATGCCGGTATTCTCGCTAGGCCCAGACATCCGGTTGTGTGAGGCCGGCAGTGTTGTGTTGACCGCACAGGCCTATACCGGAGCCAACTATGCCTGGAGTACCGGCGAGACAACGCCTTCCATCACCGTGAGCGAAACCGGCGAATACTGGGCCGAAATCACGTTGGGTCCGTGTTCGTTCACCGACGATATCTACTTTGAGACCAACGCCTATACCCCCTATTTCTCCATGCCCAACATCTTTACACCCAATGGTGACAGCAAGAATGAGAAATTCGGACCCGATGCGCTCGACCTCTCGACCTACTCCATGAAGCTCTACAACCGCTGGGGCGATTTGCTGTTTGAGTCAGACGATTTTACAGAAGGCTGGGACGGTAATATCGGCGGTGCGCAGGCCGCGGAAGGCACCTACTACTACATCATTGAATTCAAGTACTTTTGCAATGAAGACGTGCAGCGCCGTGAAGGTGCGTTCTACCTCGCCGTCGGACAATAACCTGCGCACATCATGTTGCTGAAAAAGATTGCCTACTACCTCAACCCACTGAACCTTTTCAAGCGGGAGAATACCGATATGAACCTGAGGTTCATGCACGGCATCAACAAGATCTCAATTTATCTTTTTTTGATCTGCCTGCTGATGATGCTGGTCCGGTGGCTTATGCGCTGACCAGAGGCTATGCCGGAGCTGCCAGGCGGCAGCCGTATCCGGCCTTATGCGTTTCTGTTGAGGCAGTTTAGGTCGTCAAAGGCCTGTCTCAGGCGCGCGACGAAAGACTTTTCTCCTTCACGCAGCCAAACCCGGGGATCGTAATACTTTTTGTTGGGTTTGTCTTCTCCTTCCGGGTTGCCGATCTGGGCACGCAGGTAGTCTGCCTTGCCCGTTACATAGTCACGCACCCCGGCGAGAAAGGCGTATTGCATGTCGGTGTCGATGTTCATCTTGACGGCACCATAGCTGATGGCCTCCCTGATTTCTTCCTTCGATGAGCCGCTGCCTCCGTGAAAAACAAAATGAACCGGTCTCGGGTCGGTGTTGAATTTGCGCTGCACGTAGTCTTGCGAATTCTTAAGAATGACAGGCTCCAGTTTGACATTGCCCGGCTTGTAGACACCGTGCACATTGCCGAAGGCCGCCGCGACGGTAAAACGGTGGGAGACGCTGCGCATGTGTTCATAGGCGTAGGCAACCTCATTGGGCTGGGTGTAGAGGCGGGATGCATCCACTCCGGTATTGTCAACGCCGTCTTCTTCTCCACCGGTAACGCCGAGCTCAATTTCAAGGGTAATGCCCATGCGGTTCATCCGCTCAAAGTACTTCACGCACAAGGCAAGATTTTCTTCAAGGGGCTCCTCACTGAAGTCAAGCATGTGCGAAGAGAAGAGGGCTTTGCCGGTTTTTTCAAAATGCTGCTCCCCGTGCTGCAGCATACCATCCATCCAGCCAAGAAGATTTTTGGCACAATGGTCGGTATGTACGATGACCGGCACTCCGTAGGCAGACGCCACCGCATGGATGTGCATCGCACCGCTGACACTGCCCAGCACGCTGGCTTGCTGATTGTCGTTCTTCAACCCCTTACCGGCAAAAAAGGCGCCTCCACCGTTGGAAAACTGTATGATGACCGGACTGTTGACCTCGCGCGCTGTTTCCAGTACCGCGTTGACGGAATTGGTTCCGATGACATTGACAGCAGGCAGGGCATAACCCCGGCTGAGGGCATCATTAAGCACTTCTGTTACCTGCTCTCCGGTGAGCACACCCGGCTGAAATCGCATAAGGGATGAAATTAAATGAGGAGGCGAAGTTACGTCTGGCAGCGTGTTGCGCAAAAAGGGTTACTTTGCAGCATGGCTGGTATACCGGAACTCAGTATTGTGCTCGTCCATTTTCGCACGGGCGAACTGACCGGCGATTGCCTGCGTTCGCTGCTTGACCATCTCACGGTTCATGCAGAGATTATCGTCGTAGACAATGACCCGGCGGAAGGAAGCGGTGCCCGGCTGGCGGAACAGTTCCCGGAGACCCGCTGGATTGAAGCGCCGGACAATCCTGGATTCGGGGCCTCGTGCAACCGCGGTATGCGGGCTGCGCGCGGTGAGGTCATCTGGCTGCTGAACACCGATACGGTGCAGGTTCAGCACGCCGCAGATGAGATTGTTGCCTTTTTCCGCACGCACCCCGGGGTCGACCTGCTGTGCCACCGGTTGCTCAACGCTGACCGGTCTCTGCAGCACAACCTGTTTGACGATGCACAGCCTTCGGTGCGTGTCGTCTTGCGCCAGCAATGGCTTCAGTCGCCGTTTGGGCGGCTGACCCGCAGCAGACCTCAGGCGAGCTTGTCGCTTCAGGGCCGGCAGGTAATGGCATGCAGCGGTGCCAGCGTTGCATTGAGAAAAAAGGTTTTTGAAGCAACGGGCGGTTTCGATCCGGATTTTTTCCTCTACTGTGAAGAGACGGAATGGATGCGGCGTCGGATTGCCGGCAACTATGTGCTTTGGTACGAACCCTCCATCGCGGTCATTCACCTCTCGGGGGGCAGTGGAGGCGCGTGGTCGCAATGGCAAAACCGGCTGTCGTACTTTCTCTACCTGTATAAATTCAGCGTTTCACTCTACCGTCTTTACCTTGCCCTTGAAAGAGTAAACAGGTTGGCCTGGTTTGCAGCGCGTTGCTTGTGTATGCAGTTTGGAAAGGCCCGCGAATACAAGAAGCTTTCGCAGAGGCTTGTGCGCCAGGCCGCGCGCGACATTCCCTCCTACCCGCCCGGTTTCGGTGCCCGTGGAAATCAGCCCCTTCGGTTTTCTGCCGAAGGCTGAAGCCGCGCATCCATCACCCGAAACCACAGGGGTGGCACAAAAGACAGCAGGATCATGGCCGGGTACCCCGCAGGCAGTTGTTGCGCACCCTGCACAGATTCCAGACACTGGTAGTGCCTGGCCGGAAAGGTGTGATGGTCGCTGTGGCGGGTGAGTTCAAACAGCACCAACCTTCCCAGCACATAATCGCTGTTCCAGGAATGTCCGGGGTTGACGTCTTCATACAAGGCGCCGTCTCGTTTGCGGCGCATAAGGCCATAGTGTTCGATGTAGTTTACCGATTCGAGCAGGAGTATACCCATCAGGGCCGCGCAGAAAAACCATAGCAAGACCCACGGCCCAAACCACCACAGTATGGCCGTGCACAACACAGCTTCGATGGCGATATACTGAAGAAATTCATTCCCGGGTGACCACAGCGGCAGCCGCTTTCTGGCGCGTTCACGTGCGACGATTTGCCAGGCCGAACGCACACTGCACACAACGGTGCGCACCCAAAAGCGGTAGATAGACTCGCCTCGCCTGGCCGTAGCAGGATCTTCGGGCGTGGCCACATTGCGGTGATGGCCGCGGTTGTGCTCAATAAAAAAGTGCATATAGAGCGAAGAGAGCAGCATGGCCTTTGACAGCAGCTGTTCGGTTTTTCCGGGTCTGTGACCCAGTTCGTGTGCCACATTGATGCCGTAGACCCCGCACATGATTCCCATCGAAAAAATGCGACCGAGCATATCGGTGACCGTTGCACTGCTGTCGCCGATAACTGTGAAGAACCAAATGAGCAACGCCCACTGCACGGGTGCTGTCAGGTAAAGCAAGAAATCATACAGGGGATCTTTTTCGGCCAGTGCTGCTTCTGCCTTGCCGAGGTTGGCGGGATTTTCTCCCAGGACAAATTCCATTACCGGCAGAAAAACAAACCCAAAGGCTACAGGCAGCCAGGTAAGCCAGCCGGAGAAGGAAAAAGACAGTGCGGTAAAGGCAGGCAAGATGAAAGCCGCTGCGTATTTCAGTGCTCTCCATTGGAGCGAGGTATGTGCCTGACCAATGGCCGCTCGGGTGGTGGTCAGGATGGAGAATTTTGAGCTTGCAGAAATTCTTGCT
>DHLU01000247.1:4361-4973 GCA_002405435.1 Flavobacteriales bacterium UBA4660 | reverse complement strand
CCTTCCATCACCGGCTTGCCGGCCTCCGGACCGAGATTACCCAGGCCGAGCTCAGCCGTGCCATTGGAATAGACCGCTACCTGGTTGCCCTTGGAGGTATAGCGGTACACATCTTCAGGGTTTGCTGCAATGGCCAGCACGGGTTCTGCCACGCCCGGAGAGTAGGCCAGGGCGAGATCGCGCTGCGAACTGTGGGGTTTGGTAGGAATAATTTCCAGTTTGCCCTTGCGCCCCTGTTCGTGATAACGAAGCGCCTCGTTCTTGCGGATGTTTTCCATGCAGTATGTTGAATGTCGCGAAAATACAGCGGTGCACCATCACACCTCAGGTGTATATGCACGTCTGCCTGCGAAAGGCGCGCTCAATAAAAACAGGCCGGTTACTCAGTCGTGGCTGACGATAAAACGTTTGGTACCCAATACACGGGTGCCCGACTGCAGCGAATAGAAATAAACGCCTGACTCGAAGTCCTGGCCATTCAGGAATACAATTCCGGAGCGATTTTCAAGTGGAATCTCCTTAACCTTCTTACCCACGAGGTTATAGACCAAAATCTTGCTGTCTGCCTGCGGACCGCTTAGGGAGTAAGTGAGGGAGGCCATGCCTTTTACC
>DHLU01000247.1:0-4238 GCA_002405435.1 Flavobacteriales bacterium UBA4660 | reverse complement strand
AGGGAGTAAGTGAGCGAGGCCATGCCTTTTACCGGGTTCGGACTCATTTCGCCAAGAGTTCCCGCGATCTCGGCCTCATTGACCCCAATCGTACAGGTAGCGTCTACACAAAAGGTCACCGTCTGGCAGGTCTCATCTGAGGGATTGTTGTGGTCAAAGAAACAATATTCAATAACGGCCATTCCTGCATTGCCTTCGTGCTCGTAGTAGCCATGAAAACTCGACTCGGTGCCGCCGGCAGGTATTTCCACCATCAGGTTGGGATTGGTGCTGGACTCAGCGGTGCCGTAATTATAGCATAATGTACCCCAGCAGAAGCGCTCCTTGCTGCCAGCCACGTTGGTAATTATGGTGCGGCGGGCGCGTACGGTGAGGTCTTCCGAACTGGCGTTCACCACATTCCAATGGGCATCCAGTTCACTATCTTCAGGCACAGCAAGGGAACCCTCCAACAGGGGAGTGCCACCTTGAATTTCAAGGCTTTGGGCGACAGTCCGAACGCCGGACACCAACAAAAACGCCGCAAACAAGACTCCGGGTCTTAGCATACTTATCTTCATAACCACAAATATACAGGCTATTGGGCGAGTTCAGCGATGAAAGAAAGCCTCCTGAATGTTAGCCTTACCATAATCCTTTGATTTAACAAAGTCTGAACTATCGGAGTTGAATGTAACTTAGCACGCTGATCAAAATTCTTAAAAATAATATTCTATGAAGAAAATTTTACTCTCTCTGGCAGCCCTTGTCATTGTGCTGTCAAGTTATGCCCAGCTGCCGAGTGGCAGTATTTGCCCGGATTTTTCCGGAACAGACCTCGATGGAAACCAGTGGAACCTGTATGATCTCCTTGATCAGGGTTACCGCGTGGTCATTGATGTCTCTGCTACTTGGTGCGGTCCCTGCTGGGGCTACCATACCGGCGGAGCGCTCGAGACCCTCTGGGAAGAGCACGGTCCCGATGGTACCAACGAGGTGATGGTGTTCTTTGTTGAAGGTGACGCCGCTACAACCCTCGATGACCTCAATGGCACCGGTGGCAGTACCCAGGGTGACTGGGTATCAGGTACAGGCTACCCCATCATCGATGATGCCGATATCGCAAACCTGCTGGAGATTACCTATTTCCCTACTATCTACACCGTTTGCCCGAGCCGCATCATCACAGAAACCGGCCAGATTTCAGCGGCAGACCACTACGCATTTGCTGCGCAGAATGCCTGTTCACCCGCTACCGAGCCCAACGACCCTTCTCTGGTATCCTATAACGGTGCTGTGACTACATGCAGCAATGTGGAAGTAGTTGTTACCCTGCAAAACTTTGGTCTTACCCCGCTTACCGCATGCACCATCGAAGTTACCGGCGGAGACAATTCCCTCAGCTACAACTGGACCGGAAATCTCGACACCTACGAACTGGAAGAGGTGACAGTGGGCGTGGTTAACCTCAGCAGTGACAGCGACCTCAACATCGGTATTTCTTCTGCCAATGACCTCGAGGAAAATGATGAGGTAGTCGCGGCCATAACACTCGCAGAAGAGGGTACTACCCACATCCGCGTTGAACTGAAAACTGACAACTGGCCCGCTGAAATTTCCTGGGAGCTCCGCGATGATAATGGCAACGTGGTGGAAGAAGACAGCTACGGAAATGCAGACAATACGGAGCAATTCACCTATGATTTCTGGGTTGCCCAGGGTTGCTACACCTTCGTTCTGATGGACGAATATGGCGATGGCATGAACGCCTCCTACTGGGGCGATTATGAAGACGGCAATTGTTACGTCTATTCACTGGATGACGACGGCAACACCGCTTCAGAGATTTTCTACTATGACGGAAGCGTCTGGTATGCCGAAGCCATCGCTGCTGCCAATGCAGCCGAGGTAGTGGGTGTATCCGAGACAGAAATGATCGAAGTGCTCAATGCCTTCCCGAATCCCACCGATGGTTTGGTGAACTTCAACTACACCGTAAAAACCCCCGCTGTTGTGTCATTCGAAGTGATCGACATGGTGGGTGCGCGTGTAATGTTTAACCAACTCGGCAACAGGGCCGCCGGTAATTACACCCAGGTGATGGATTTTGCCTCCCTCGCCGCCGGTATGTACATGGTGAACATCATGGCTGACGGTCAGGTGAACACCCTCCGCATCAATGTGCACTAAGTAAAAGGAATCCGAATAGCAACAAAAGGCCGCTGTGTTCATCACGGCGGCCTTTTTTTGCCCAATTCAAATCGTGGTATGGTGGTTGCCATGCCCCAACATCAACACAACAACGTTTATTTACTATGAAGATATGTTTGCTCACTCTCCTGTCTGTGGTTTTGATTTCCCCGGCAGCAGTCGCACAGACCAACTCGCTTCCCTCCGTGCAGCTCAAAGACCTGGAGGGCAATACGGTCGATACCCAGTCGCTGTTTAACGGAGGAAACCCCATTCTCATTTGCTTCTGGGCTACCTGGTGCAGCCCCTGCAAGAGGGAACTGAACACATACGCAGACTATTATGCGGAGTGGCAGGAGGAAACCGGTGTGAAAATCATCGCCGTATCGGTAGATGACCAACGCACGGTGGCTCAGGTGAACCCTTACGTCAGCAGCGTCTCATGGGAGTACGACATCTTGCTCGACACCAACAGGCAGTTCCAGCAGGCACTGGGCGTGGTCAATGTCCCCCATACCTTTCTGATAGACGGAAAAGGCAACATCGTCTGGCAGCACAACAACTACCAGCCCGGCGATGAGGAGGAACTCCACAAGGAACTGCTGAAATTGAAATCATAGGATCCGGAAAATTTTAGATCCCGTATTCACGGAAGGCCGAATTACTTTCGGCCTTCATTTTTTATCCATGAAACTATCCCGACTCAGCCTATCGTGCCTGGCCGCAGGCCTGTCGGTTTTGGCCGCGGCGCAGCCATCCGGTACCGGTCAGCTGCACGGCAACTTTCAGATCCTTTGGCAGCAGTACAATGAAGATACGCTGATCGGTGCCCAGGTACCGCCCGACAAGACGGGCATGAACGCCTTTGGCAACTTCACCTATACACTCGGAAATTTCACCGCGGGTGTGCGGTTTGAGTCTTACCTCAATTCGGTCCTGGGTTTTCCCGGACGCTTTAAGGGAACCGGGCTGGGCGCGCGCTATGCCCAGTACAAGGGAGAGATTGTAGACATCACCGTGGGCACCATCTACGAACAGTTTGGAAGTGGCATGGCCCTGCGCACGTACTGGGAACCCAACCTGGGTATTGACAGCGCACTTGACGGTATCCGGGCCATTGTGACCCCCGATACGGGCATTGTGCTCAAAGGGCTTTACGGGTACCAGCGGCTTGACTTTGACAGCCGCCTGATCAATGGCCCCGGTATCGTCAGGGGAGCCGATGGAGAAATATTCATCAACGATGTCGTGCCATCGTTCAGAAACAAGAAACTTAAAATTACCCTGGGCTCATCGTTCGTGAGCAAGTACCAGGATGGTGACAACATTGTAAAGGACAGCCTGGTGCTGGAGTTGCCCCGGAATGTGGCCTTGTGGGGAGCACGCGCCAACCTCCTCCATGGGCCGTGGCTGGTATCGGCCGAATATGTGCGCAAAATCAACGACCCCAACGCCGACAACCGCTTCATCTACAAGCCCGGTGACGGACTCCTGCTCAATACCGCATACAGCCGCAAGGGCATGGGCATCAGCCTGCAGGCAAAATTCATCGACAACATGGCCTTCCGTTCAGACCGCAACCAGCTGTTGTTTGACGTCCCTATCAATTTTCTGCCGGCCATCACCAGGCAGCACACGTACAACCTCGCCGCGACACTCTACCCCTATGCTACCGTGCTCAACGGGGAGTCCGGCTATTCGGCCAACGTATTCTACACCTTCAAAAAGGAAACGGCACTGGGCGGCAAATACGGCACCAACGTTTCGCTGAGCTACGCAGCGGTAAACAGCCTCGATTCTACCAACTTCTCCGGGCGAGACGCCGTTATTGACGGATATGAAACCAACTCGATGTTTTTTGGCCCCGAAAAATTCGTGCGGGATCTGAACATAGAAATCAAGCGGAAGTTTTCCAAAAGTGTAACCCTGATCTACACCTACTTTTATTTTGAATTCAATACCGCTGTCACCCCGGTGACCAATGATTTCAAAGGCTTGGTCTTCGCCGATATCCATGTGCTGGAAGGACAGTTCAAACTCAGCAAAAAGACAGCGCTGCGCACTGAATT
>DHLU01000080.1 GCA_002405435.1 Flavobacteriales bacterium UBA4660 | reverse complement strand
CCACAGCCACTTCCCTGCCTGCCGCCTTCCATGCCTCCATGCCACCCTGCAAGAAGCCCAGCGTATTGTCGTAACCGACGCGGCTCAGCCGGATGACCACCTCTTCTTCCCTGCCCTCCGGGGCAATAAAGATGATGGGTTGTGCGAGGTCGGTGATCAGGGCACCTACCCAGGGGGCAAAATTGCCGTCAACGCCTATGAAAATGGAATTAGGAATATGACCGGCAATAAATGCTGCGGCACTGCGTGTATCGAGCACCAGGGCGTCCTCGTGGTTGGCTATGGCTTCAAAGGTTGGCACATCGAGCGGCACACTGCCGCGTTTGAGAATGTGGTCGAGACTTTCGTAGCCGGTTTTGTTGATCATGGCGTTTTTGGCAAAATACTGTGGAGGCGGCGCTATGCCATCGCATACTTCGCCGATAAACTGCTCTTTGGAAATGTTGCGCAGCGCATAATTCGTCTTCTTCTGGTTGCCCAGGGTATCCCAGGTCTCCTTGGCCATGTTTTTACCGCAGGCACTTCCGGCACCATGCGCGGGATAGACAATGACCTCATCCGGCAGGGTCATGATTTTGTTGCGCAGGGAATCGTAGAGCATGCCGGCGAGGTCTTCCTTGGTGAGGTTCTGCTTGATGGCCAGGTCGGGCCTGCCCACGTCGCATATAACCAGCGTATCTCCGGAAAAAATCGCATATTCCTTTCCCTGTTCATCGATGAGCAGGAAGGTGGTGCTTTCGAGCGTATGGCCGGGGGTGTGCAGGGTTTTGATTTTGATCTTTCCCAACTCAAATACCTCCTGGTCGCGGGCGACATATGCCTGATACCCCGTTACGGCACCGGGGCCGTACACAATGCGGGCACCGGTCTTACGGGCCAGGTCGAGGTGGCCGCTGACAAAGTCAGCGTGGAAATGGGTTTCAAAGATGTATTTGACCGTGGCCCCATGCTGGGCAGCCTTATTCAGGTAGGCTTCTACCTCGCGCAGCGGGTCAATGACTGCGGCTTCGCCGTCGCTTTCGATGTAATATGCGCCCTGGGCGAGACAACCGGTATAAATCTGTTCAATTTTCATGGTACAAAAATGAGGGTCAACGTTTCGGTTTATTCATGACTATAGTCACCAAATGTCTGTAATCTTTTTCGCGCGTGCGTTCAAGGTCAGGCGGACCACGGCTAACCCGTTTTTCTTCCGTTTCTGCCTGCCTGAATGCCCTTGGCAGCCAAGACGGCCGTAGTCCAGGCCGCCTGGAAATTAAATCCCCCGGTCACCGCGTCAATATCGAGCGCTTCACCCGCGAAATACAGTCCTGGAAATTTTTTGCTTTCCATGGTGCGAAAGTCCACTTCGTCGAGGTTGATGCCACCGGCTGAAACAAACTCCTCCTTGAAGGTGCTTTTGCCCTGAACCGGAAAGAATCCGCTGCAGACCTCGGTAACCAGTCTTTCGATGTTTTTGGCAGGAACGTCGCCCCAACGAAGGTCGCGCGTGCCCGCGGCTTCTGCGAGGGCACACCACAGGCGGTGTGGCATGCGCACCGGGCTGTGGCTCAGCACCTGCTGGCGGGCGTGCTCGTGTTTCCATTCGCGCAGAAACTCGGTTAGTTGCTCGCGGTTGAAGCGGCTGTCCCAGTTGATTCTCACGGTGAACTCGTACTGCAGGCGGGCCATCTCGCGTGCGGCCCATGCGGAGAGTTTCAGCACAGCCGGACCACTGAGACCCTGGTGGGTGATGAGCAGGGGCCCGCTTGCGCTGTGGCGGCTGCCTTCGAGAGATACCACCGCATGGTTAACTGCAACGCCAGCCAGTCCGGCCAAACGGACATCGCTCACATGAAAAGTAAACAGGGAAGGTACGGGTTCAATGAGGGTATGGCCGAGCCGGCTGAGCAATTCCCACATGCGGTTGGACGATCCTGTAGCGACGAGTACGCAATGGCAGCGCAGCCTTTCTCCCTTATCCGTGACGACCTCCCAGCCTTCCGGGGTTTGCAGCAGGTCATCGACTCCGGTCCGGGTGCGCACCTCAACGCCGGCAGCCCGGCAGGTTTCCATGAGGCAATCGATTACGGACTGTGAATTGTCGGATACGGGAAACACACGCCCGTCTTCTTCCGTCTTGACCGGCACGCCGCGTGAGGCAAACCACTCGATGGTATCGGCGGGCTGAAAGTGGTGAAATGGCCCGCGCAGGGCCTGGGCACCCCTGGGGTAATAGCGCACCAGTTCGGCTGGTTCATAACAAGCGTGTGTGATGTTGCAACGGCCTCCGCCGCTGACCTTCACCTTGCCGAGGACCTGGGGGCCTTTTTCGAGGATAATAACCCGAAAGTCTTCACGGGGGAACTGGGCCGCGCAAAAGAAGCCGGCAGCGCCACCGCCAATTATGACCAGGGTTTTGACTTCTGCCATCGTTCGTCTGTTCATTCACCAAAACCAAAAAGCCCCGAAAAACGGGGCTCAATGGCTTAAACTGAAAAACTAAAAACTATGTGTCTATAGGTACACTACCTTTAAACAAGGCGCAAAATAAGCGAAATAAAGGAAATACTGCGAGCCATTTTTGAAAAAGCCCGCCCCCGCCGGCGCTGTGCAGCGAAAAGGGTGGCTATTTTGCGGTATAACCCACCACGATTGATCTTAGCTGAGGGCTATGCAGTTTGAGGTGGGTTGACGTGAGCTCGACAATGTTGAAAATCTTCGTTCCTGATGCATCCATGGTCGTGAGCACTTTATTGTCTTCCGACACAGTAAAAGTGCCGCTGGCCGTTGCGCCCGACGACTTCTTGAAGAAATTTCCGTCTTTGAAAGTCATTTCCTGCCCGGCCATGGAATTGTTAAACATGGCGAGTCCGACTGTATCGGCCAGTACCTGACCATCGCGGTAGCCAAAGACGGATTCGAACACCCAGGTGCGGTCGAGCAGACCGGCGCTGGCAGCGGAAGGCGACGTGGCCGCCGGTGCGGTTTCCCCTTCAAGGGAAGGCGCATTA
>DHLU01000006.1 GCA_002405435.1 Flavobacteriales bacterium UBA4660 | reverse complement strand
AGTGTGGTCGACGACTATGAGACTTCCGGAGAGGACGCCGTTCAGGCCTCCGCCATACTGGGCATCACGCTGACCAAGCGCAACAACGGGGCGGCTGCCTCCTCCGAACTGGCGGGCTTTCCGCATCATGCGCTCGACACCTACCTGCACAAGCTGGTGAAAGCCGGCTACCGGGTGGCCATCTGCGACCAGCTCGAAGACCCCAAACTGGCGAAAGGCATTGTGAACCGCGGCATCACCGAACTGGTCACGCCCGGTGTTTCCTACCACGACAAAACCCTTGAACCTGCCTCCAATAATTTTCTGGCAGCCGTTGCCTGGTTTCCGGAAGGAGCCGGCGTTGCATTTCTTGATATTTCCACAGGCGAATTTCTTTGTGCGCAGGGAACCACATCCTACATCGACAAACTCATGCAGGGTTTTCAGCCCGCCGAAGTGCTCTACGCACGCAAAGACAGCCAGCGTTTTCAGGAACAGTTTGCCGACCGCTACTACACCCAACGCCTCGACGATTGGATCTTTCATCCCGATACAGGTACTGATATCCTGCTGCGACAGTTTGCCACCCGGTCGCTCAAGGGATATGGCGTAGAAGACTGGCCCATGGCCATCACCGCTGCCGGAGCAGTATTGCATTATCTGGCCGATACCCAACACGACAAGGTCCAACACATCCGGGCGCTGGGCCGGATTGAAGAAGACCATTTTGTGTGGATGGACAAATTCACCGTACGGAATCTTGAGCTCGTGCAACCCAACGCCGACGGCGCGGTGACCCTGCTCTCAGTGCTCGACCGCACCGTGACCCCTATGGGTTCGAGGCTCTTGAGAAGGTGGATGGTGCTTCCTCTTAAAGACTTGCATGCCATCAGACAGCGGCTCTCCGTAGTTGACTGGCTCCACCGTCATGACGAGCCTGCGTCCCTGCTGAGCGCCGAACTCAAAAACATCGGCGACCTCGAACGGCTGATTTCAAAAGTGTCTACCGGACGCATCAATCCGCGTGAAGTCTATCAGCTCAAACGCGCACTCGAAAGTGTAACACCGGTCAAACACCTGTGCGCACATTCAGGCAACGACGAACTGGTGACCATCGCACACCAGCTCAACGACTGCAAGGTCTTGTACGAGCGCATCGCGGCCGAACTGCATCCTGAACCGCCTGTATCCGTGCAGAAAGGTGGCATCATTGCACAGGGCATCCATCCCGAACTCGATGAACTGCGTGCACTGGCACACAGCGGAAAAGACTACCTCGTCGACCTGCAGCGCAGGGAAAGTGAACGCACAGGCATCCCCTCGCTAAGGGTGGCCTACAACAACGTTTTCGGTTACTACCTCGAAGTGCGGCACACACACAAAGACAAAGTGCCCGCCGACTGGATCCGCAAACAAACCCTGGTACAGGCCGAACGATACATCACTCCTGAACTCAAAGAGTACGAAACCAAAATTCTGGGTGCTGAAGAACGCATTCTGGCACTGGAAACCCAGTTGTTTACCGAACTGGTTACCGCCATCGGCGAATTCACCGAAGCCATTCAACTCAATGCCCGGCTGCTCGCCAAGCTGGATGTGCTGCTCTCCTTTGCCACCCTTGCCCACGATCACGGCTATGTAAAACCTTCCGTGAATGAAGGAAATATTTTGCAGATTATCGGCGCACGGCATCCGGTGATTGAACAGCAGTTAGCTGTGGGTCAGGAATACGTTCCCAACGACATCTACCTGGATCCTGATACCCAACAGATCGTTATGATTACGGGTCCCAACATGAGCGGAAAGAGCGCCGTACTCCGACAAACGGCCCTAATTACCCTTATGGCACAAATGGGATGTTTTGTCCCGGCAGCCAGTGCTGACATCGGCCTCGTTGACAAAATTTTCACCCGTGTGGGCGCATCTGACAACCTGAGTACTGGCGACAGCACGTTCATGGTAGAGATGAACGAAACCGCATCAATTCTCAACAACCTCAGCGACCGCTCGCTGGTATTGCTCGATGAAATTGGCAGAGGCACCAGTACCTACGATGGCATTTCGATTGCCTGGGCCATCGCCGAATTCATTCACGAGCACCCGCGTGCCAAGGCCAAGACGCTTTTTGCCACGCATTATCATGAGCTAAACGAAATGGAAGCCGTCTTTACCCGCATCCACAATTTCAACGTGAGTGTAAAAGAATCCGGCAACAAGGTCATCTTCCTGCGCAAACTGGTACCCGGCGGCAGCAACCACAGCTTTGGTATCCATGTCGCGCGTATGGCAGGTATGCCCGTGAAAGTGGTCGAACGCGCCCGTGAAATGCTGGTGCAGCTCGAAAAATCGCACCGCAGCGAACAACGCGCTGGTCAGATTAAAGAAGTGGCTTCACAGGTGGGCATGCAACTCAGTTTTTTCCAGCTCGATGATCCTACCCTGGCGGAGGTGCGCGAGCAAATCATCAACCTCGACATCAACACCCTCACGCCCGTCGAGGCCCTGCTGAGGCTCAGCGAAATAAAACGTATTCTGGAAGGGAAATCCTGAAAGCCGAAAACGACAGCCTCCTCAGGGAATTCCTGCAGTAGGGCACGTCAAAAGCTGCAAAAAAAAATCCCACCCCTGCGGACAGGACGGTGGGATTTAACTCTTGGAAACGCTGATCAGGCGGCTTTTTCTCTCTTCTTGCGCGCCGGGCGGCTGTTGCTCACCCATTCATCGTTTTTGTGTTCCCCCATGATGGTCACTTCCTTATCGGGGAATATGCTATAGCGCTGGGCGAGTACAAGCATGCCATCACGCGTCGCGGAATACATCATAACAGCGTTACTCATACCCTTATTTTTCACGCTCACATAAAATCCATTCTTAAGTCTCGCGGGCTTTGTTGAAGGGCGACCCACTTTTCCTTTCGTATTCATGGGGCGCAAGGTACACCCTCACCCTTCAATTATTGGTGACACGGATCATATCTTATGATTTTTTGTAAACCCAGGCCTCAAACCCTGTTATTATATTGTTTCTCAGCGATTTGGATTCTCCATTCGGGCAATTTTCGCGAAACTTTCCACCAGCACATCCAGCTCCTTCAGCGCGGTATATACATTGGGGGTTACCCGTATGCCGCTCACCTGTTCCCATTCGATGCCGACGACATGTATCTTGCTTATTTCAAATAACTTAGCATCAATTTCGGTAGCCTTCCAACCCTCCAGACCGACATTGGCGATGGCACAGCTCCAGGCAGGGTCCGGGGAGGTATAGCGCCTCACTCCATCGAGCCGGGCCACTTCGCGTGTCCAGTATTCCTTGAGGTAATGCAAGCGGGCCTGCTTGCGCTCGTCTCCCAACATCCAATGAAAATCAATGGCTTCGCTGATGGCCATTTCGCTGGCGAACGACCGGGTACCCAGGGATTCAAATTTCCTGATGTTGTCGCCATCGGGCTTGTCGTTGCTCAGCAGCGCCCAGACATCCTGGATCTTGTCCTTGCGGATGTACAGCAATCCCGATCCGAAGGGTGCCAACAGCCATTTGTGCAGGCTCGTGGCATAAAAGTCCGCCCCGGTATCTGGTATCTGATGGGCGATATGGGCAAAAGAATGCGCCCCGTCGACGATTACCAAACAGCCGCGGGCATGGGCCATGTCGGCAATGGCACGGGCCGGCATCACCTGTCCGGTCCAATTGATGACATGGGTCACGTGCACCACACGGGTGCGCTCAGTGATGGCCGCCGCATAGGCCTCCACCGCCGCTGACGCCCGGGTAATAGGCAGGTCAAGATCCACCCAGACCAACTTGATTCCCTCTCTTTTTTCACGCTGTTTCCAGGCATTGATCATGTTGGGATAATCATACCTAGAGAGCACTACCTCATCGCCGGCCTTGAGGTTGAGTCCAAAAATGACGGTGTTTAGCCCTTCGGTCGCGTTGCGGTTGATGGCGAGTTCTTCGGGGTCGCACCCGGCGAGCCGGGCCAGCTTCTGTCTCAGGGCTTCGCGGCCCTGGTCGAGGATGCGCCACATCCAGTATGAAGGTCCCTGGTTACAGAACTCGTAGTTTCGGATATGGGCTTCCTGCACCGATTTGGGCTGGGGACACACCCCTCCATTATTGAGGTTGATGATGCCTGGATTTACAGTGAACTGCTGCCGCACCTGCGCCCAGAAATCTTCGTCCCGGCTGAGTGCTTCCGGACTGGCGTTTGCCGCCGCGCGGGCCAGGGTAATGCGTTCCTCCCGCAAGGAAGCCTCCAGGGTTTTATTCAGGGAAAAGGCCGCAGCCAGGGCAGCGCTGTTTCGGATAAAATGACGACGTGTATGAGTCATGGGGGAAAGGTAAGCGCTATCGGCTGCCGGCGTGTGGTCGATGATTGATG
>DHLU01000036.1:1663-3485 GCA_002405435.1 Flavobacteriales bacterium UBA4660 | reverse complement strand
AATCCAGACAAGGCGATGTTCCTACTCAAGCTGGCTTGGAAAAATATGTGGCGTAACCGGAGCCGGACCATCGTCACGATGGCCTCGGTATTTTTTGCGGTGGTGCTGTCCGTCATCACCAGCAGCCTGCGCGACGGTATTTTCGATAACCTGATTAAAAATGTGGTAAGCTTTTATACGGGTTATGTGCAGGTACACCGCCAGGGCTATTTCGCCGAGCAAACACTCGACAACAGTTTCACCGCCGATGCCGCCACCGAAGAAAAAATTCTCCGCGACGACAATGTCACCGGCGTAACTCCCCGGCTGGAATCATTTGCCCTCGCCTCTGCAGGCGTCATCACCAAAGGCTGCCTGGTAGCAGGTATCGACCCCGAACAGGAAGACCGCATCACTGCGCTGCGCAGCAAGGTCACACAAGGCACCTACCCCCGTGCCGGCGATGGGTCGGTGGTGCTGGCAGAAGGACTCGCGCGGCGGCTCAAACTCTCACTGCACGATACCCTGGTGCTGATCGGACAGGGTTACCATGGCGCTATGGCCGCCGGCAAGTACCCCATAGCGGCGCTGGCCAGATTCGGATCACCCGAACTCAACGACAAAACCGTCTTCATGCCCTTGCAGGCCGCGCGTGATTTTTTCAGCGCACCCGGCATGGCCACCTCCTATGTCTTGTCACTTCGCGACACGCAAGCCGCTGAAGCCACTAAGTCCGCGGTAGCCGAAACCCTGGGGAGCGAATTTGAAGTGATGACCTGGGGGGAGATCATTCCCGACATCCGGCAGCATATTCGCACCGATACCAACAATGCCCGGTATGTGCAGGGCGTGCTCTATATGCTCATCTGCTTCGGCATATTCGGTACACTGCTCATGTTGATGGTGGAAAGGAAATTTGAAATGGGCATGCTCGTGGCTATCGGACTGACAAAAACGCGGCTCATGTTTCTGCTGATGGTCGAACTGGTGATGACGGTGCTGGCCGGCTGCGCGCTGGGTATCGCATGCAGCATTCCATTGGTGTGGTATTTCAACCGCTATCCCCTGCGCATCGGAGGCACGACCGCCGAAACTTACCAGCGCTTCGGCTTTGAACCCGTTTTTCCCACTTCAGTTGATGCCGGCATCTTCATCCGCCAGGGCACCATCGTGCTGATGATGGGACTGCTGCTTTCACTCTACCCGATGTACAAGGCACTCCGTCTGAACCCCGTGAGCGCCATGAAAAAGTACACCTTCCCGCTGGAATGATTTACACGATGGCATGGCGAAATATCTGGCGCAACAAAATGCGCAGCGTTGTTATCATGCTGTCCATCGCACTCGGGCTGTTTGCCGGTGTCGCCGTGCTGGCCCTCTATAAGGGCATGATGAAGGCGCGTATCCGCACGGTCATCGACGCCGAAGTCGGTCACCTGCAAATACACCGCAGCGGTTTTACCCAGGACTTCGAAGCGGCACTCGTGCTGCGCGACGGAACGGCCATGCTCGACAGCATCCGTCAGCTGGCCCCGGTCGCTTTTGCCTCGGCACGTTCCATCACGCAGGGCATGCTGTCTACCGCAACCGGCACGGCAGGCGTGCAGATTAACGGTGTCATACCAGAAGAAGAATACCGCATTTCGCAGCTGCAGAAAAAAATCGTGGAAGGAAAACCTTTTGACGCCACGCGCAAGAACGAGGTGATGATCGGCAAAAAACTCGCCGATAAAATGAAACTGAGGCCGGGTCAGAAACTGGTGCTCACCTTTACCGATACGGCAGGCACCATGGTGTCGGGAGCCTTTCGCGTGGCGGCCGTTTCCCAGAGTGACAACGCCCA
>DHLU01000036.1:416-1501 GCA_002405435.1 Flavobacteriales bacterium UBA4660 | reverse complement strand
ATGTCTACCTGCGGCGCAGCGACCTCAACCACCTGCTCGCCCTCGGTGAAGCGTTTCATGAAATCGCCGTGCTGCTCCGCCGCGATGAAGACCTGGACATGATTAAAAACATCCTGCAGCAAATCTCTCCCGACGATAAGGTGCAATCATGGAAAGAGATCGCCCCGGAAACAGACCTGATGGTCAATACCACCAACCAGCTCTCCTATATACTGATGGGCATCATCATGTTTGCCCTTGCCTTCGGCATCATCAATACCATGCTGATGGCCGTAATGGAGCGCACCCGCGAAATCGGAATGATGGTAGCACTGGGTACCTCACGCCTCAGGATTTTTATGCTCGTGCTGACGGAAACGCTATACCTCACCCTCGCCGGAGCTCCGGTGGGACTGCTCGCCGCCCTTATCGTGACACACTACTATGCCCGCGCAGGGCTCGATATCTCGGGTATGGGAGAAGATATGATGCGCAGTTTCGGTTACAACACGTATATCTATCCCGAATTTCCGGCAGACAAATTTCCCGCTGTCGTGCTGATTGTATCCGCCACAGCACTCGGCTCAAGCCTGCTTCCTGCCATGAAGGCCCTCAGACTCAGACCCATTGAAGCCCTCAGACAATAACGCCATGAAAACCGTCATCGACGCCCACAACATCAGCAAGGTATATAACCCAGACACCGTGCCGGTCTATGCCGTCAACCATGTGCACCTTCACCTCGACAAAGGAGAATTTACTGCACTGGTTGGCCCCTCCGGATCGGGCAAGTCTACGCTGCTCAACATGATCGGAGGGCTCGACAAACCCGACGAAGGCAGCATCGTCATCAACGGCGTTGACATCACCACCCTGTCTGCCAACGAACTCATTCGTTTTCGGCTGCACAACATCGGTTTTGTATTCCAGTCGTTCAACCTCATTCCGGTGCTCACGGCGCGGGAGAATGTGGAGTTTATCATGCAGCTGCAAAACCTCGGCAGGAAGGAGCGCAACGCACGTGTCGCACGGTTGTTTAAGGAGATTGGACTCGAAGACAAGATCGACGCACGCCCCTCTCAACTCTCCGGCGGCCAGCAGCAGCG
>DHLU01000036.1:0-267 GCA_002405435.1 Flavobacteriales bacterium UBA4660 | reverse complement strand
CTCTCCGGCGGCCAGCAACAGCGTGTGGCGGTGGCCCGTGCGCTGGCAAGCAAGCCGCAGTTTGTGCTGGCCGATGAACCTACGGCCAACCTCGACTCCAAATCGGCCGGCCACCTTCTTGACCTGATGGCCCTGCTTAACAAGGAGGAAAACATGACTTTTCTGTTTTCTACCCACGACCCCCGGGTGATTGCGCGCGCGCGCCGGGTGATTACCCTGGTGGACGGAAAAATCGCTTCGGATACCGGCGCTTCCGCCACAGCCGCT
>DHLU01000260.1:4590-6277 GCA_002405435.1 Flavobacteriales bacterium UBA4660 | reverse complement strand
GTTACTTGAGTGTCACAATTTCTTATGCCCTTCTCTTTTGAAGGGGTCGAACCCGTCTAGCCTGAGGCTAGATGACAGGCACGTATTCTAACCAACTGAACTACCCGACCGATTCACATCGTTACTTGAGTGTCACAATTTCTTTTCTTTCGCTCTACAGGCTTACGAACCGGAGCCGACGCAGCAGAACCAAATTTAACCGCCTGTTTATCAAGCCCTCCCATCGGAGCGGGGGCAAAAATAAGCAAGACAGGATAGATTTACCAAAATCCGGCAAGTTTTTGCCCCACGACCCGGCCTTACAAGGTAACCGCCCGAGGAACGGAAAAACGCTTACGTAAAAAAACGAAGAGCACGCCAACCGTCCCGACAACCCAAACCGCCCGTAACGAGTTCTTATTCGCTGCGCACTACATGAACAAATCCCTCTCGCCTTTCCATTTCCGCGGCGCAGGCAGGACGGAACTCCATGATGTAATAATACACGCCAGGCGTTACCAACTCTCCGTTAAAACGGCCATCCCAGCCCTGTACAGCCGCACCCTCATACATCAATACGCCCCAGCGGTCGTATACCTGGAGAAATAGATCGGCAAACAGCGATTCAAGCGTGAGGTCCGGATTCGACAACTCAAGCTGGCGGCTGAATGGCCGCAGGCGCTCATTCCGGTTGTCTCCGTCAGGGGTAATGATGTTGGGGATCTCAGCCTCCACCTCGGGAATGGCATCATCATACTGCACCTCAAACCCAGCAGCCAGTTCAACGTCACAAACTGTATTGAAATTCGTCAGTTCCACCTCGTAAACGCCTGGAACGGCATAGCTGTACTCCACCGGATTCTCTGCGGAAGATGTACCATCACCGAAATCCCATTCAAACCCGGTGGTTCCCGAACCGGTGAACGTAAAGGTGAAGGAAGAATCTCCTGCACACGGCAGCGGCTCCTGAACGGTGTACGACATTTCCAGGGGATTGTCGTCACTCACAAACACGTCGAGGGTGGCTTCATCCGTGCAACCAGACGAGGCAGTGCAGACGTACGTCACGGTATAGGTGCCGAATGCCGGATAGGTAAAGGTCGGATTGTCCTCCGCACTGGTGTCGCCTCCACCCGGCAGACCAAAATCCCAAACACTGTTGTTGCAGTTTTACGATTCGCTGAAAAAAGACAGGGTATAGCCACTGCAAGGCTCTGATGCCAGTGAAATATCAGCCACTGGAAGTACAGGAACTTCAACCGGCAACTGGGCGCTGATTTCACAGCCGTGGTTATCGACCCGAAGCAGGCCATCCCAAATGCCCGTGGCCGTGCTCCCGATTATGCCAGGGAACTCCTCTTCACTTCCCTCAGGAACACTCCCGGGCGGGAAGGTCCAGTCGAACGCTGCATTACCGGAATAATTACCCGCTGCTTCTACGGAAAAAAACATCGTACCATTTTGGCAATAACTGTCTTCAAGCGAAAGCGCAAGTTCAAGCGGGGGTAAAACAGCGATGGTCTGAATGGCAGTATCGGCACAGGAGGCACCCGGCTGGGCAATCATGGTGATCTGGTAATACCCGGTGTCCTGGTAGGTGTAAACGGGCGTTTCAAGCACTGACACATCGGTTGACTCATCCTCCACCCCAAAGTCCCAGGCCCACGAATCTGCCGCCACGGAGTTGTTGCCAAACTCAATGGTCAGC
>DHLU01000260.1:543-4411 GCA_002405435.1 Flavobacteriales bacterium UBA4660 | reverse complement strand
CCTGAATCATGTAGTCGCGGCGAATGAAATTAATGGGTACGCCATCCCTCCACTCGGTTGCACAAATGGCAAAGACCCACTTACCTAATCCTGTCGGCGTTCCGGAGAACACCCCTGTTACCGGATCAATCGAGAAAGCCGGCGATGAGGCGATGGGATAGGCGTCGCTGTAGCCATCAGCCCAACTGACCGCAACCGGAGCATATACATCCGGAGGAATCGGTTGAGGGTCGAAAAAACTCGCCCCATGGTATGGCCAACAAAGCGCATAGCTGATAGAATCACCGTCTGCATCCGTCGCTGCATGATTCATGGAGAAGGGTTCATTCAGACAGAGAAGCGCCGGCGGCAGGTTGATAAACACAGGACTGCTGTTGTCACCGTCCGTCTCGCTGGTGCCGGGTATGTGGGTATAACACGTCAATCCGCTCTCTTCCGGTATATCGAGGTTGATTATAAAAGGACTTCGGCAACAACGCACATACACAAGGTCATAGCCCTGAGGAACTGGCGAAAGGGCTACGGTCGTGGTGTAGATACATTCTTCGATACACACATCCGGAGGAAGCACCAGGCAATCATCCGTAATGCCGTATGGTATCTGCGTGATTTGTGCATTAAAGAGATCAATGCTCAGCGCTAACTGAAGCACATTGTCCTGATAAATGCCTACATACGCCGGATTATCAAAACCGGTCTGGTTGGTATTGTCAGGGCCGCAGTCGCGGTAACAGGTAAGTTTGATCTCGTAGTTGTTGCTGCCGAGATAGGTATAGGTTATTTCTCCACCGGTAATGTGGGTGGCGAATCCCTGCGTCCATGCTGCCAATGCGACAAGTGCCGGGAGAATGCTGCGATATGATCTTCGTTTCATAAGGTTCAGAAGCCCCACGAAAGTACGGTGAACCGCCGAATGAGTCGCTCTGCGTTTCCGCCTTCTTGGGCTCATACCAGGCCTCATGGATCCGGACTGAGAAGCGCCCTAAGCTTTCCGATCTCTTCAAACACGTTGTGCCCGCCTGCTTCGATGGCCCGGTCAGCAGAACCAAGCGCAGAAATAATATCCGGCCTGCAGTGAAATGCCCTCAGCACTTCCTGGTCCAGCACCTTGCGTATCCAGTTCTTCTCCTGTTCGCGTCGTTGCGGCAGCAGCATGCCCCGTCCGGTTATCCACTCACGGTGCCTTTGTAAGATTTCCCACACGGCCTCTATGCCTGTGCCGTCGAGCGCACTGACGAGTTCAGTGACCGGTTGCCAACCCGATTCCTTAGGCGGCAACAGGTGCAGTGCCGCAAGGTATTCCGCACGTGCGAGCCGGGCAGCGGTTTTGTTATCGCCGTCTGCCTTGGTAATCACCAACGCATCGGCCATTTCCATAATGCCCCGCTTGATACCCTGCAGCTGGTCGCCGGCCCTTGCCAATGCGAGCAGCAGAAAAAAATCACAGACGTCGCTAACGGCTACCTCACCCTGGCCTACTCCGACCGTTTCGATAAAAATATATTCATAGCCTGCTGCCTCACACAGCATCACCGCTTCCATGGTCGAAACACCAATACCACCTGAAGCACCCCCCGAAGGTGAAGGACGCACGAAAGCCTGCGGATGTGCCGACAGTTCTGTCATGCGGGTCTTGTCTCCCAATATACTGCCACCACCTACCGGACTGGAGGGATCAACCGCCAGCACAGCAACGCGCTTTCCCTGCCTGATGGCAAATAGTCCGAACCGCTCTATAAAACTGCTCTTTCCCGCACCGGGAACGCCCGTAACCGCCACGCGGTAGGTCTGCACACCGGTGGGCTTGATGCGGCTGAGGACCTCGTCGGCCGCCCTGCGGTGCGCCGGCACCGTGCTCTCGGTCAGCGTAATGGCTTTGGAAAGCGCTGTGCGATCACCGCCCACAATGGCGTTAAAAAGCTGCCCGGGATCCTGAAGCTCCTGCTGGCCTCTTATGCGTTGCGTAGCCCTGTCTTCAGCTTGCTCTTTTCCAGTCGGTTTCATTGCGATTCAAACCTACATGTTTTTTTATAAGTCCCGCCCATCCGCTTAAAATCTATCCCCTTTATACGACCGACCTCGAACAAGCCCTGCCCCGGTTGTTCTCAAGTACCCTTGTCGTGTGACCCCTGACACTGCGCACCTGCAGTGACCTGCCAGAGGTTTTGTCTACCTTTCCCGCTGCATGTCACGGCATGAACAACCCCATATCCTGATTATCGGCAACGGTATCAGCGGCATCTCCGCGGCACAGCGCATCAGAGAAAAAAGCAATGCCCGCATTTCAGTGATTTCGGGAGAAAGCCCCGCGTTTTTTTCACGCACCGGACTGATGTATGTATACCTCGGTCAACTCAGGCAAGAGGATCTGGCGCCGTATGAAACCGGATTCTGGAAAAAAAAACGTATCGAACTGATCTACGACCGTGTATTGGGGGTTGATGCAGCCACCCGAAAAATCAGCATGGCTTCGGGTAAGGTACATTCGTTCGACACGCTGGTAATCGCATCCGGAAGCATACCCTCCATACCCCACTGGCCTGGCATACACCTCAAGGGTGTTCAGGGTTTTTACAGCCTGCAGGATCTGGCGCTGCTGGAAGAAAACACCCACCGCAACGGAACGCCACTCCACCAGCAACGGGTCAGGGAGGCCGTGGTTGTGGGAGGCGGATTGATTGGTGTCGAGGTGGCTGAAATGCTTCTATCGCGCAACATCCGCGTCAGCATGCTTGTGCGAGAACCACACTATTGGGGCCAAGTGCTTTCGCCTGCCGAGTCTGCACTGCTCGAAAATCACTTCAGGTCTCACGGCGTAACCATACTCACGCGCACAGAAATGGCAGCAGCACATGGCGATCATGAGGGCAGGGTTTCGGGCATTTCGACTTCAACCGGTGCGCATATCGCCTGCCAGTTGCTCTGCATCGCAACCGGTGTGCGGCCTCAGGTAGCATTTTTACGCGACTCCGGAATTGCGCTGAACAGGGGTGTGCTCGTCAATGAATACCTGGAGACAAGCGTTCCGGGCTGCTATGCCATCGGCGACTGTGCCGAACACACGCCACCGCCGGCTGGAAGGAACAGCATCGAGCAAACCTGGTACACCGGAAAAATGATGGGTGAAACCGTTGCGGCCACGCTGACCGGCCCGCCCCCCCCCAACCGGCCCGGACCGTGGTTCAACAGTGCTAAGTTTTTTGATCTTGAATACCAGGTGTATGGCGCGGTACCCGCTGAAACTTCAGATGCTGAGGCCGAGTTGCGTTTTCATACAGACAACTGCATCCTGCGCCTGGTATATAACCGACACACCGGCCTTTTTACGGGCATAAGCAGTATCGGAATCCGACTCAAGCACCGCGTATGCGAGGCCTGGCTCCTCAATCACACCGACAAGGAAACGGTGATTAATCAACTGGAAGAGGCCCTGTTTGAGCCGGAATTTTCACCCACCCGTGCGCGGGACATCCGCACACAACTCCGTCCTATGCACACACAACCTCATCTGTCCGAATGAATACCACTATCCAAGGCCTGCGGCCGGCGGCCAACCTGATGGTCGTTGCCGGATTGTCTGCCCTTGCGCTGGGGGCATGGTCAGGCGCAAGCCGGGAACTTCCCTGGCTGTTCCTGGCTTTTGGCTGTTTTGTCTGCGCAACCGCCTGCGGCCTGTTCTCGGATATGCGCAAGACGCCTGCCTCTGTCTACCACCAGACCTGGGTCAATGCACTTGGATCACGCAGTGCCGCAGCCTGGCTAATGGCTGCAGGGCTTGCGGTATTTTACCTGTTGCTTTACTGGTTTCCCGAAACGCTGGGCCTGGCGGCTGCCGGTAAGCCCAACGCGGGACTGATCGCCCTGTTTG
>DHLU01000260.1:0-381 GCA_002405435.1 Flavobacteriales bacterium UBA4660 | reverse complement strand
CTGCTATACCGCAGCCATTGTGCTGATGGGTATCCGCTTTATGACACGGTTTCGCCATGCGCGCTATCAGGTTATCCGCACCCTGTCGGTGATGTTCTTCCAACTGGTATTTGCATTTCTGCTGCCCGAACTGATGCTGCGGCTTAACCTGCCCTACAATGACTTTAAAAACGCGTGGCCGCTGAACTATTATTTCTTCGACGGCGCACATATCAGTGAACTGCTCAGCCATGGCGGACTGGGGCAGTTCATTCTCGTGTGGGGAATCGTATTGTCTGCGGTGCTGACGCCCGTGCTGACCTATCTTTTCGGTAAGCGCTGGTATTGTTCGTGGGTCTGCGGCTGCGGGGCCCTGGCTGAAACAGCAGGCGATCCTTTCCG
>DHLU01000145.1:3962-5330 GCA_002405435.1 Flavobacteriales bacterium UBA4660 | reverse complement strand
CCGCCCGCAACTCATTTAACCAGCGCGATACCAACAGCGGCGACGAGCTGGAGGAACTGTGGTTTAATCCGCACTGACCTTACTTTCGCCTATCCAAACTGACGTTCGATTGTGAAGAAAGTAGCTGTGGTCATTCTCAACTGGAATGGTGAGAAGTTTCTCAGGCAGTTTCTGCCGGGGGTAGTGCAGCACAGCAAGGAATTGGCCGACATCTGGGTGGTTGACAATGCTTCAACAGACGGATCACTGGCCTATATCGGAGCCGAACACCCCGAGGTGTTGTGCCATAGGTTTGACGTTAACCATGGTTTTGCGCGTGGTTACAACCTGTCGGTGGAGCATATCCGCAATGAGGTGCTGATATTGCTCAACAGTGATGTGGAAGTCACCGAAAACTGGATTGCTCCGGTGCTGGCCTGCATGGAGGCATCGGGATTCAGCGCCTGTCAGCCCTGCATTCGCGATTTCCGTCAGCGCGACACCTTCGAATATGCCGGTGCCGCCGGTGGGTATATTGACAAAGACGGGTATGTGTTCTGCGCCGGACGCATCTTCAACGCCTTCGAAAAAGAGGAAGGCCAGTTTAGCCCCTGCGAAGAAGTGTTTTGGGCCTCCGGCGCTGCCTTGTTTGTCAGGCGCAGCGCTTACCTTGAGGTGGGCGGTTTTGATGAAGATTTTTATGCACACATGGAGGAGATAGATCTTTGCTGGAGACTGAAGAACCGGGGTTACCGGGTGGGTGCCTGCAGAACCGCGCACGTTTTTCACGTGGGGGGCGGAACCCTGGACAGGTTAAGTCCATTTAAAACCTTTCTCAATTTCAGAAACAACCTGTACCTGCTGGTCAAAAATTATCAGGAAGGGCCGCTGTTGGGCAAGATGCTTCGGCGTCAGGTGCTGGATGGTGTAGCGGCCCTGCACTTTTGCACGGAAGGTAAATTTAACTACGCCTGGTCTGTGCTGAAGGCCCATTTCAGCTATTACCGGCACCTCGGCCGTTGCCTCAAAAAGCGCAGGGCGGAGCAGGAGGCTACCCATGACCGCAACATCACCGGTCTCTACCGGGGCTCGATTGTTCGCGACTTTTTCCTGCGGAAGAAGGTGCGGTTTTCTCTGCTCGACCCGTCGAAGTTCATTCGCTGAGCGGCCATGGCATCGCGCTCTCACATGGCGCTCCTTCGGGGCGCTCCCTTTTTGCGTCTGGTGGTTCCGCTGGCCATAGGTATTGCACTGGGCGAATATGCCGGGGGTTTCTCATCGTTGTCGGCGTTGGCACTTCCGGCCTGCTTCGGTTGGCTGGTGTACTACACGATCAGGTACCGCTGGACGGAGTCTTATCCCCTGCGCTACCGCCATGGTCTGATTTCC
>DHLU01000145.1:3522-3711 GCA_002405435.1 Flavobacteriales bacterium UBA4660 | reverse complement strand
CAGGGTCGATGCGGAGCCTTCGGTTCGGGCGCGCGCGGTGCGTCTAGACGTCACGCTCCTCGCCGCTTGCGACAGCACTACCACAGCTGCGGCACACGGCAGGGCAGTGCTTTTTGTTGAGCGCGACGGAAATGCCGAGGCACAGGTCTACGGCAACCTGCTGATGATACGCAACCAGTTGGCGCTCCC
>DHLU01000145.1:3167-3370 GCA_002405435.1 Flavobacteriales bacterium UBA4660 | reverse complement strand
TCCGGACCGAAGAATCCGGGAGAGTTTGATTACCCTAACTACCTGAGAAGAAAAGGAATAAGCCACCAGGCTTACCTGAGGGCGGACCAATGGACGCAGGTGGGTTATGCCCCGGCATCGCCCCAGTTTGCACGTCTGATGAAACTTCGTGCCTCCATGCTGGAGCGGCTGGCAAACAACGGCATCTCCGGGGAAGAATACGC
>DHLU01000145.1:2427-3030 GCA_002405435.1 Flavobacteriales bacterium UBA4660 | reverse complement strand
GTCTTGTCGGCCCTCATTCTCGGTAAAACAGACGACATCAGCGATGCCCTTATGTCGGCCTATGCCGCCTCGGGAACTGTGCATGTGCTGGCCGTATCCGGCATGCATGTAGCGCTGTTGTTTTTTATGATTTCATGGTTGTTGAAGCCCTTGAAAAAACTGAGGCGCGGAGAGAAGTATGCCGCACTGGGCGCGATGGTGTTGATCTGGACCTACGCCACACTCACCGGATACAGTCCGTCTGTGTTGCGCGCAGCCGTGATGTTTACCGCCATGCTGACGGGCGGATTGCTCGACCGCAATGCCAACATCTTCAACACCATTGCCCTATCGGCTTTCGGATTGTTGGTGGTTGATCCCTACCTCCTGTTTGATGCCGGATTTCAGCTCTCCTACCTCGCCGTGGCAGGAATTGTAGTGTATCAGCAGAAGATTTACAGTGCGCTCTACCTGCCTGCTCGCTGGCTTGACCAGGCCTGGAAACTCGTCAGTGTTTCGGTGGCCGCCCAATTGTTGACCTTCCCGCTGGGCTTTTTCTATTTCCAACAGTTTCCGGTTTATTTCATTCTGTCTAACCTGGTGGTTGTGCCACTTTCAACCTTG
>DHLU01000145.1:1432-2328 GCA_002405435.1 Flavobacteriales bacterium UBA4660 | reverse complement strand
TGTGCCACTTTCAACCTTGATTCTCTATGGATGTGTCGCCCTCTACGCCCTCGACGGTTTTTGGGCTGCTGGTCAGTATCTCGCCGCCGTGCTCAGGATTGCGACGGGCGTAATGAACCGCTTCGCTGCGTGGGTTGAATCGCTGCCCGGCAGTGTGTTCAGCGGTATCTCTCCGGGTGTTTTCGATACCCTTCTGCTCTTTGTTTTTACCGGTTTTTTCACCTCCTGGCTGCTCTGGCGCCGGAGGCATCACCTGGCCCCGGCCCTGTGCAGCCTCTGTCTGTTGCTGGGGGCAGGCCTGTGGCGCATGGCTGAGTCCGGGGAACGCCACGACGTATGTGTGCATGCACTGCAGGAGGGCGTGGGTATCACTTGCCGCGGTGCAGATACGTCGTATTTTATTTACCACGGTACTGACCCGGTGCGCGCCTCGGCGCGGCTCGGGCGTTACTGGGCATCGTTTGGCCATCCGGTTATCGCCCTGCCGCATTCGGCTGCTATCGCCGATTCGGCCGGCGGGATATACCTGCGAGACGGACTGCTGACTGCAGGTCGCTTTCACCTGCTCCTGGCCGACTCTACCCTTGACCTGGCGGCAACAGCGGGGTTTCCCGCAGATGCCGTGGTGGTATTGTCGGCGCATTCTATTCCACCGGAAGACCGGTCGCTGCCGCTTTGCCTTGTACCGCGTTCCTTGCCGGGGTGGTACAAAAGGCAGTGGTCCGGCCGCCAATCACCCGACAGGTATTTTCTGCTGGAACAGGGCGCCATGGTAGGCGGAGCAGAAGGACTTCAGCCGTTCACGCCGCCGGACTGAGCCTTAATTTTGTCCAATGATCAGACTGACCGAGTGTCCCCGAGCCGCCATGCAGGGAATCTCCTCGTGGATTCCCACG
>DHLU01000145.1:903-1347 GCA_002405435.1 Flavobacteriales bacterium UBA4660 | reverse complement strand
CTCCTCGTGGATTCCCACGTCGGAGAAGATCCGATACCTCAATGCCTTGCTTCGCGTGGGGTTTGACGTGCTTGACTTTGGAAGTTTTGTATCGGAGAAAGCGGTCCCCCAGATGAAGGATACCGAAGCGGTACTGGAGGCACTGCAGCGCGATACCCGCACGGAGTTGCTGGCCATCGTGGCCAATGAACGGGGCGCATCGCGGGCTTGCAGTTTCAGCCGCATCCGCTATATCGGGTATCCGTTTTCGGTATCCGAAACCTTTCAGCTACGTAATACCGGGGTGGGCATTGGAGATTCATTATCCCGGTTGCTGGGCATTCGCGATCAGGCAGCATCAACCGGCAAAACCCTGGTGGTTTACCTGTCTATGGGATTCGGCAATCCGTATGGAGATCCCTGGAGTCCCCAACTGGTAGCAGACTGGTGTCACCGGCTGTACAC
>DHLU01000145.1:414-703 GCA_002405435.1 Flavobacteriales bacterium UBA4660 | reverse complement strand
GCGACACCGTAGGCGTAGCTGACCCGGCAGTAATCAGTAGCCTTTTTTCAGCGTTGATTCCGGCCTTGCCCGAGGTACATATTGGCGCCCACCTCCACACTACCCCGACGACCTGGAAAGAAAAAGTTCAAAGCGCGTATGATGCGGGTTGCCGAAGTTTTGACGGTGCGCTTAAAGGGTTTGGAGGTTGTCCGATGGCGGCGGATGCGCTCACCGGCAATATGCCCACGGAGCACCTGGTTTCCTTTTTGGAAGCATGCGGCGAAACACCCGCGATCGATCATGCCAG
>DHLU01000145.1:0-244 GCA_002405435.1 Flavobacteriales bacterium UBA4660 | reverse complement strand
TGATTAGTTCAGGCAGTGCATGAACTTATCAAAGCCCCAGCGTTTCTGGGTGAGGAGAATTGACTCAAATTTTCTGACGGAGATTCTTACTCTGCAGCGTTTCACGATAGGTGGAGTTAGGTTGACCGGCCCCTGAGGATACCGGAGCCTGTTGTTACGCATTTGAAGGAAAATAAGTTCCGCCACGGAAAAAAATTTCTCATCTTTACGGCTACAAAACCTTGAAACTGAGCGTAACAATATG
>DHLU01000149.1:4440-8824 GCA_002405435.1 Flavobacteriales bacterium UBA4660 | reverse complement strand
CTGAAGGAGTTGGCCCTGCGTGCTGCTATTGACATGGGGCAAAGGAGCTTATGCTATTGTTTATCCATATTTGTAAACCAAATCTAACAGGCAGATGAACCGAAAAGATTTTTTGCTCAGGGGGCTCACCGGCACGGCCGTGTTGGCGACATCGGGTAGCTCGGCTTCTCTGGTCACCAACGGAATTGATGAATTGAAGCCGCTCGAGGTGGTGGGTTTCAATCATCTTCCTAATGCCGCTGCAGAAAAAATGGAACCCCATATCATCATTCACAGGGCAGATACCCGCGGGGCTGCCGACCATGGCTGGCTCAAGGCCAGGCATTCATTTTCGTTCGCCAATTATTACAATCCGGAGCGCATGCACTTTGGCGTGCTGCGCGTGCTCAACGACGATGTCATCGCGCCGGGGATGGGGTTTGGTACGCATCCCCACGACAACATGGAGATTATTACCATTCCGCTGGAAGGTGCCGTGGCACACAAAGACTCAATGGGAAACAGCGGAGTCATACGCGCGGGAGAGGTGCAGGTGATGAGTGCAGGCACAGGCATTAAGCACAGTGAGTTTAACCACAGCAGTGCTGAGGCGTTGAAGCTTTTTCAGATCTGGCTTTTCCCTGACCGCAGCCAGGTGCAGCCGCGCTATTCCCAGATGGTGTTGCCCGAACTGAAAGACAATGAGTGGCTGCAGATTTTATCTCCGGATAAACATGATGCGGGTCTTTGGATTTACCAGCAGGCCTGGTTTAACCTGGGTAAACTCACAGCAGGCACCACCCTGAAATACTCCTTGCACCGTCCCGAATCGAATGGCCTTTATGTGATGGTAATCGGAGGCGATGCCCGGGTTTCTGGCCATACCCTTCGCACGCGCGATGCCCTTGGTACCTGGGATGTGCCTGAGGTAGAAATCTCCGCGGTTACCGATGCAAGGATGCTTTTGCTCGAAGTCCCAATGGCCCTCCCCGGCTGAGCAGTCCAACGCTTACTGATTTGGGTCAGTGCTGACGCTTCCCCTCTTGCTACTTTGCGCCCTAAAGTATAGGGTATGTATTACAGCACGTATTTGCAACTGGATAAGATTCTTGGCGCACAGGAACTTGAGAGTGACCGCCGCAACCAGCATGCGCATGACGAGATGTTATTCATCGTCATCCATCAGGCTTATGAATTATGGTTTAAGCAGGTCCTTTTTGAGGTGCGTTCGGTACACCAGGTGATGGCGTCCGACTGCATCAACGACAATAGTCCTGAATTGATGGTAGGCGTCAGGCGCCTCAACCGCGTGGTGGAAATTCTTCGGCTGCTGGTGCATCAGGTGGACATCATGGAAACCATGACACCGCTTGATTTTCTCGACTTCCGCGACATGCTCAGGCCGGCGAGCGGATTTCAGAGTATGCAGTTTAAGGAACTGGAAACCCTGCTCGGACTGAAGGTCGAGGACCGCCACGGCCGCCAGTACTTTACTTCACAACTGACCGAAGCGGATGCCGCTCGGATATATGCCCTCAACGATACCACCCCGCTGCTCACCCTGGTCAACAACTGGCTGGAGCGGATGCCCTATTTCCTCGATGCAGATTTCTGGACCGCCTGGGAAGGAGGACGCGGATTCTGGAGTGTTTACCGCCAGGCCTACAGCGAGTCACTGGGCGAAGGAGAGAAGGATAACCTGCGGCAGTTTGATGAGCTCTTTCTGAGTGACCTTACCCAGAATGACCGAAAATTGAGTGACAGGGCACGGCGGTCTGCCCTCTTCATTATGCTCTACCGCGATTATCCGATACTCCACAATCCCTACCGGTTTATCAACCACCTGCTCGAGATCGATGAACTGCTGGCGACCTGGCGCTGGCGTCACATGAATATGGTACACCGGATGATCGGTACGCGCATGGGCACAGGGGGGTCAACCGGAAAAGGTTACCTCAGAGAGGCCGCGCTGCGGCATTATATCTTTCAGGAATTTGCGGAACTCACTTCCTTTCTGATTGAGCGCAGGCGCCTGCCCGTGCTGCCCCAGGTCTTACAGGAGCGGTTGGGCTACAGCGCGTAGTTGGACATGAAACCGGAAATAAAGCGATTTCACATTCGCCCCGGCGCTTCAGATGACGCAGCATTGTTGTGTACACTGGGTCGTGAAACTTTTATGGAATCCTATGCCGACCGCAACGACCCCGGTAATATGCAACAGTATGTCGGGCAGCACTTCTCGGTTTGCGCCATCGAAGCCGAACTTAAGGATCCGGACGCCCGCTTTTTTATACTTGAAGCAGGGGGCGTGGCTGCAGGCTATGCACAGTTGCGGAAAACCGAACGGGTTGAAGCGCTTGAAGGGTTAGCCTATTCTGAACTGGCGCGGTTATACCTGCGGGCTTCCTTTCAGGGACAGGGGATGGGCAAGGCGCTGCTTGCGCAATGTCGCGACTGCAGCCGCAGCGCCGGTGACGCCGTAATCTGGCTGGGCGTATGGAAAGAGAACCACAAAGCGATTGACTTTTACACCCGCGCCGGCTTCAGGATTTTTGGAGAGCATATTTTCACCCTTGGTCATGAGGAACAGACAGATTGGATTATGCGCCATGATTTTGCTCAGGCCACGGTCGCTGCCGATGATTAACTTGGCGGCATAATAGATGGATGTACCATGAGCGACAAACCAGGAATAGAAAAACACCGCATCGACTACCAAAAGTCAATCCTGCTCGAAAGTCAGGCAGCCCTCAATCCGTTTGAACAATTTAATGTTTGGCTGAAAGAAGCGGAGACTGCAGGCATACAGGATTTCAATGCCTTTACACTTTCAACGGTGGGCAGCAATGGGTTTCCCCATGCGCGCATTGTGCTGCTGCGCGGCATTGACCAAGGCGGTTTTGTCTTTTTTACCAACTACACGAGCAACAAGGCAGCCGAACTCGATTTCAACGACAAGGTCTGCGCGAATTTCTTCTGGAATGTGCTCGAGCGCCAGGTAAGGTTGTATGGCGTGGCCCGGAAAATTTCTGAGGCTGAATCAGAGGCCTATTTCAACTCACGTCCGCGCGAAAACCAGATCGCAGCGTGGGCCTCTCCACAGAGCAGGGAAATTCGCACGCGGGAGGAGTTGGATGAGGGTGTGCAAAAATTCACCCGGGAGTTTGAGAATAAGCCCGTGCCCAAGCCGCCTTACTGGGGAGGCTATCGGATCATTCCGCACTACTATGAGTTTTGGCAGGGACGTCCTTCACGCCTCCACGACCGTTTGATTTACAAGGGTGATTCAGACTTTGAGTGGTTTATGTACCGCCTCGCACCCTGAGCGTGCCCAGGTTTTGGAGATTTCCTGCTTTTAAACAGGTCCTTTCCCGAATTCTCGCACTTCGAGGGTGTAAACGCCCGGAGGCAAATTCCTTTCATGCAGGGGTAAGTGGTTGAATCCTTTTGCCGTGTGCAGGTACTGCGTGAGTACGGTGCGTCCGGAAATGTCGCGCACTTGCAAAACGAGTTGTCTCTCCTCTGCAGAGTTTACGCTTACCACTAGTCCGGGTGATGCTGCGCATGGAAAAACGCCGTTTACTTCGAGATTTCCTCCGGTATCGATTTGCGCTGTTTTGGCATGCAGTGCTTCACTTTGTCCGGGCAGCAGCAGCCTGTAGTGAACCTTGCCGAAGGGTGGTGCAAAATCAGCAACCCCGTATTGGTGAGGTTCATCACTGTGGCCTGAAGCCTTTACGGAGCCTATGGGCGTGAATACGATTCCATCTGATGAACGTTCTACGATAAATTCAGTGGTATTTTCTTCCGAGAGTGTATTCCAGCGAAGCGACACCTTTCCCAAGTCGAATTCAGCCGTGAGCGCTTGCAGGTAGGTATACTGGTGCGCCACGCCTGGGCAGGCTGCAGGTGCGTGGTCGGCGGAAGCCGTCAGATGGGCCGGAGTGGTTTCTGCGGGTTCCGGAAATAATGCGCCTTTTTTCTGCCCGATGCCCTGCTGCACCAGAGGTTCATCGCTGCCGTTGTTCATCCAGGTCAACGTGAGCGTGGCGTGGCGTGATCCAACGGTGTTGCCACTTTCTTCCAACGCAATGAGTACTTTGCCGGTCACTGTTGACAGCCAGGTCAGTTGGGCGGCTCCATCCGTTTGTCCGCAACCGTCCTCGTCGGTTGCCAGTATCAATCCGTTCGGGGTCGTTTCACGCAGTTCCAGTCGGCTATTCCAGGAAATGCCACAGGTCGAAAACTGGTAGGTTTCGCCTTTTCTTACAGCTACACTGACAAATTCTCCCGGGGTGCAGCGCGCGGTAACCAGCGAATACCCCGGACGGTTTAGTTCATAGGTTTCGGCGTTGTGGTTGTATTTCCATGGACGCAGATCGGACTGGCCATATCCGTAAATGGA
>DHLU01000149.1:0-4323 GCA_002405435.1 Flavobacteriales bacterium UBA4660 | reverse complement strand
CTGGACTGGCCATATCCGTAAACGGAAACAAGGAGAAATGCGGTGAGTGGTGCAACGATGACAAACGCGCGAACACGGGCCTTGCGGCCATTGGTACATATTGTTTTCATAGGGTGGGGCTCTTTAGAGAGCACAACATATACGGAACAGAGCGGTAAGGGTTTCGCACCGGCTGCAGGGCATAATAATTTCGAAAGCCCGTGACCTTTCGGCACACGGGCTCTCTACTTTGACCAAATAATTGGTCTCCACCCTATATCTATCTCACTACTAATTTTTCTTCTTGAATGTATCCGTTAAGCGTGTAGCGTAACACATACATACCGGTGGACAAAGGGTGTCTGAACTTGTACTCGGCTCTCATGCCCGGAGACAGTTGAGATAAGCTAATTGTTTCAATGAGATTTCCGGCAGTGCCGTAAATTTCAAGGTCTTTAACGCGGTCAGAAGGAGATAGGTTACTCAAGTCAATAAATATTTCTGTTCCGCTTCCCGGATTCGGATAAAAGGTAATGGGATTTTCATTGGCGCCGAATTCGAGTATGCCTGTGGGCGCGGCCATGGTGAATTTGCAGGACTCTCCCCATTCGCTCCAGCTTTCGTTGCTAAGGGTTCTGACGCGAATGTTGTAGGTGGCGCCCGGAGATAACCAAAGGAAATCTGTCAGGACGATATAGTATTCAACCTGGGTTATGGTAAAGTCATACGCATCACCCGTAATATGAAATTCATAGGCATCGGCACTCGCTAAGGGTATCGCTGAGAGTGTGTCGCCAACAGATACACTGAGGGCGCCACAATCCAGCATATCGAGTGAAGTAAGTGACGATTGTGTTGACATGGCGATGCTGCATGGAAGTCCGTACTCTCCCCATACGCCGCTTTTTCTGGCGCGTACCTGCACGCTGAGCGTCATGCCGTAGCTGAGTCCGTTGACGGCAAACAGGTAGAAGGCATTGCCCATGGAGTATTGCTCTGCAAGCAGTTCTCCTGTATCTGCCATAAGACTCCACTGGTACATATCGGCGAAGGGTACCGCTTCACAGTAAATGACATCAGAGAGCATATGTCCTGTTGAGTTACAGAATTCATCGGTCAGATGTGTCACGGGAACGACCACGCTGCAGTCGTAGGGAACGCTGATATTCACCGTGGCCATACATCCGTTTCCGTCCATGATGTTGGCTGTATAGAAGCCCGCGTTGAGCCCTTCGAGTGTATAGGCTCCTGTGCCGGTGCTCCACATGGCAACATAACCCGGTGTACCCCCCATGATATTAACCACCACGCTTCCGTTGTTGCCCGCGCAGGTCTCCGGCGAGATCAGCTGCGCCGAGCCAACGAGCTGGGAAGGCTCCATAACCATAAAGGTTTCATACACGCTGCAGCCGTGGGTGTCTTGCACCATCACGAGGTGAAGGCCTTCTTCCAGTCCGGTGGTTGAAACCCCGGTGGTTCCGTTGCTCCAGTTGAAAATATAGGGTCCTGTACCGCCGTTGCAAGTGGCCGAGGCACTGCCATCCGTAAGGCCGTAACAGGAAATGTCGCTCTTGAAAACAGCGAGACTGAGTGCATCAGGTTCTTCCAATGTGAAGGAATAGAAGCCCGCACATCCCTCGGAGTCGCTCACCTGCAGGTTGTATGTGCCGGCATCGAGGTTACTAAGCGAGGCGTCGTTTGCCCCATGGCTCCAGTCATAGGTATAGATACCTGTACCACCGCCGACAAATGCATGGGCTTCGCCGTCTGCCATGCCGTAGCAGGAAATCTCTTCTACCGTTACGAAAACCGACAGGTTTTCGCTGGCTGCAATAGCAAAGTCCTGCAGAACGCTGCATCCGTTGGCATCACTGACTTCCACCTGGTAGTTGCCGGCCGCAAGGCCCGAGGTCTGAAGCCCTGAAGCACCCGAACTCCATTCCGCTGCATAGGGACCTGTACCGCCAGAGGGGTTCACAGTGGCTGAGCCCGTTTCGTTTGTGCATGCAATGTCGAATGGCATCAGGTTCATGACCAGCGCTGACGGTTGGCTAATGGAATAGGACTGGCTCACTGTGCAACCATTCAGGTCAGTCACGGTCAAGGTGTAGACACCTGCTGACGCGTTACTCACCTGTTGGGCACTGGAGCCGTTGTTCCAGGCATAACTATAACCCGGTGAGCCTCCGCTTGCCTCCGCATAGAGGCTACCATCGGCAAGACCGAAGCAGGAGATGTCGTTCTTGATAACAGCGAGACTGAGCGCATCGGGTTCTTCCAGGGTGAAGGAATAGGCGCCCTCACATCCCTCAGAGTCGCTCACCTGCAGGTTGTAGGTGCCGGCATCCAGGTTACTGAGCGAGGCGGCATTTGCCCCTTGGCTCCAGTCATATGTATAGATACCTGTACCACCGCTGACAAATGCACTGGCTGCGCCGTCAGCCATGCCGTGGCAGGAAATTTCTTCTACTGATACGACAACCGACAGGTTTTCACTGGCTGTAATAGCAAAGTCCTGCAGAACGCTGCATCCGTTGGCATCACTGACCTCTACCTGGTAGTTACCGGCCGTAAGGCCCGTAGCCTGAAGCCCCGAAGCACCCGAACTCCATTCGACTGTATAGGCACCTGTACCGCCAGCCGGGTTTACCATGGCTGAGCCCGCCGCGTCCGTGCATGCCATGTCGAATGACATCAGGTTCATGGCCAGCGCTGGCGGCTGGCTGACGGAATAGGACTGGCTCACTGTGCAACCATTCAGGTCCGTCACTGTCAGGGCGTATGCACCGGCTGACACGTTACTCACCTGTTGGGCACTGGAGCCGTTACTCCATGCGTAGCTGTATCCCTGGGTGCCCCCGATGGCCTGGGCGTAAAGGCTGCCATCGCTCATTCCATAGCAGGAGGGCGAAACGATGTTGGCATTAACCGTAACTGCCGACGGTTGGGTAAGGGTCTTGGTCTTTTGTTTCTGGCATCCATTCGCATCCGTTACCGTAACGATGTACACGCCTGCCCCGACGCCTGAAAGATGCTGGCTGGTCTGTCCATTGTTCCATGCATAGGAAAAAGGCCCCGCACCTGTTACCGTATTCTGTACCTGCCCGTTGGCCGACCCAAAGCAACTTGGGTTTGTTCCTCCGAGTGTTACGACAGGAACTGCATTCACCACCACATAGTTGGGCCAGGTGTAGGTGTCAGCGCCAAAAGGATTGGATACGGTGAGCGTTACGTCGTAAGTGCCTGCAGCGGCGTAGCTGATGTTTTGGGGATGCTGGTCATTGGATGTAGCGGGTGTTCCGCCCTCAAAAGTCCATGACCACGACGTGGGCGACTGGCTGCTTGCGTCGGTAAAGCTCACCGGAGCATTGACGCAGGTATTGGTCGTTGAGGCGGTGAAGGCGGCCTCGGGGGCAGTGCCGTCAGGCACAATATCTTCTACACAGAAGGGATTGGACACTTCCTCGCCCCAGTCGTCACTTTCGAAAACGAGCACATTACCCGCGGCATCAAACAGGGTGAAGTCGCCATAGGTAAAACCTTGTCCGTCGCCATAGCTGTCATGAAATACAAGGGTGTAGCAGCCACCGGGAATGCAGAGGTTGGTATTGATTTCCGTTCCCTGCTGGTTGTTCACAAAGGGCCCTCCTTCGGACACCACAGCATTGTTTTCGTCAAGAATTTCCCACGTGTTTTCTGTACCGAAAATGTCGAGTTGTACGAGCAAACTGGCGTTGCTGCCTGTGGATACAAAGAATTCGCTGCTTGACTGGTCATTGCCTGTTCCCTGGTCTGCCATAGCATTGGGAAGGCTTGTCCAGGCAAAAAAGTTATGCAGTCCGGCGGATGCACTCACCACGGGCAGGGTAATGTTTACAGAAAGCCCTGAGGCGAGGTTGCCATTCCAGTTAATGAAGTTATTGCCCACGCCGTCAAGGTTGTAATGAACCTTGCAAGACGTCAGGGCATTTGATCCGTAGTTGGTGAGTGTGACAGAGGGCGTCACTGAGGCAGAACAGAGGTTACCCGTCGGATTGACAATGTGTGAAATCCCGCAGTCAACGGCTGAAACGGCCTCGCAGCCCAGCGACGACAGCAGGGAGGCCCTGTCAGACTCCAGCGTGGCACGCATCCTGGTTTTTTGCCCTTCGGTAAACATGTTCTTGCACGACTCGGCTGTGTAATCCAAGTAGTTTTCCACGAGCTGGGTCGCGGCACATTCCGGGTCATTACAATCGCTGTTCAGGGGAGTGGGCGGGGTGTCGCATACCTTGTCACCGCCGCTGATGCAGTTCGATTCCGAGCAAGAGTTGGTGGCGTGAAACGTGTGGTAAAGTCCGAAGT
>DHLU01000037.1:1931-8694 GCA_002405435.1 Flavobacteriales bacterium UBA4660 | reverse complement strand
CGCCGGGTTTGCAGCCATGCAGGGTGTTACCTACAAAGAGTTGAAACTATATAATCCCTGGCTGCGCGAGCCAAGCCTCAGAAACAAGGCAGGGAAAACCTACGAACTGCTTCTTCCGGCAGGTCAGGAGCAATAAACACCCCCGTAACGCCGATTCCGTGCAAAGCGGCCCGATAGACAGCTTATGAAACCTTACCTGTTGCCTGTATGTGTATGCTTGTCCTTGCTACAAGTCTCTTGTGCACCCGCCGATGTGGTGTTTGAAGCGCACCAGGAACTCTCACCTGATCTTCAGTGGAACAAAGCAGACAGCAGAACCTTCACCATAGACATCATCGACAATTCCCACCCATACCGGTTAGACCTGGCATTCCGCTACGGAACGGGTTTTCCCTACTCCAACATGGTGGTGAGAATCAAAGAAACCGATCCCGAGGGACAGGTCATTATCCGGGACCTTGATTTTGCCGTTCGCGGTGAGGACGGCGAGCCACTGGGCGAGCCTGCTTACGACATCATGGACCTCACGGTACCGGTTGACCGTGAAAAGAAATTTCCGGTGCTGGGCACATACATCTATTCGGTGGCGCACATCATGCCGGTAGATACAGTGCACTATGCCATGGAAGTAGGGCTTGTACTCCGCAAGCCACCTGAGCAACGCTGATCCGGTACCGGATTCATCGGAAATAGTCACGTGTCATCACCTTCTGAAAGCAGCGGTAAATGATCATCACCGCCGTTTGCAGCATCGCATCTTCGGTGTCGCGGGCATTGGCCAAGACAGGAGAAAGCATTTTTTCGCTTAGATCTACCTTGTACATGATTTGCATGAACCTATGCCGAGAGCGCAGGTAAACAGGGGTGATGCTTGCTGCCACGAAGGCTACCAGTTCTTCTATGTTTCCGTATTCGCCTGGTTTTTCAAAAAAGCAATCGCGGTGAACCTGATTGGCAATTTGCTGAAGTAACGCGTGGTCAGTGCGCGTGGGCAGAGAATTTTTCAGTGCGGGAAGGGAACTGACGACAGGTTTCATGGTGGTTACCGTGGTAGTGAAGTGGGCAATGACCCCGTGGGCTGCGAAAGTAGGGGCTAAGGTCGTTGAGCGGGAGTAAACTGAGCGTTGTCAGTACTGCCTTACCAGTAGTTGGTCGGCCAGCGCGATCAGGGGTTGTTTTTTTTCGCCGGGAAGGGAAATGGCATGAAGGTGATCCATGGCCAGGTCGTGGTAGTGTTTCACCAGTTGCTCCGTTTCGTGTTGTATCCCCAGCTCGCCATAGAGAGCGAGCACGCCTGCAATGCGGCGCTCCTGGTTGGTATCCTGCAGCAGCGCATCGAGTTTTTGGCGCTGTGCGGCATTACAGAGCTCCTTGGTCCTGATGAGCAAATAGGTCTTTTTGCCGGCGGCAATATCACCACCCAGCCGTTTTCCAACCTTGGCAGGATCTCCGAAGGCGTCGAGGTAATCGTCCATCAGCTGAAATGCAATACCGAGGTCAACGCCCGTCTGATAAAAGTGCTCGGCATCTTCAGGGGAGGCCTGTCCGATCACGGCGCCCGTCTGCAGGGCGCAACCCAGCAGCACGCTTGTTTTGAGGGTGATCATGCCGATATACTGATCATGGTCCACGTGGTCGCTGAGCTCATAGTCCATGTCGAGTTGCTGGCCTTCGCATACCTGGAGTGCCGTTTGGTTAAACAGCGCCAGGAGTGTTGACAGACAATGCGCGGGGGCTTCGCACATAAGCGCATAGGCATGTATGAGCATAGCATCACCACTGAGTATGGCCGCGTTCTGGTTCCATTTTTCATGCACCGTGGGTTGTCCGCGGCGAATGGGGGCCTTGTCCATAATGTCGTCATGGAGCAGCGTGAAGTTGTGAAATACCTCAAGGGCCAGCGCGGGTTTGACGGCCTCGCTGACATCGCTGCGGTACATACCCGCCGCCAGCAGGGTCAGTGCCGGCCTCATGCGTTTACCGCCAATCGCCATAACATAGCGGACGGGTTCATTTAGGGTATTGTCGGGAAGCTGGCGCAGATAGCGTGTTACGGCTTCTTCCATAGCCGCCCTGCATGAGTCCAACGTCATAGGCCTTGGTTCAGCTGATTGAGCAGGTAATTTCCGTAACCGCTATTGATCAATGGTGCGGCAAGTTGTTCGAATTCGCGGTCGTTGATGTACCCCATGCGCCACGCAACTTCTTCGATGGCGCCAATCTTAAGTCCCTGACGTTCTTCAATCACCTGCACATATTGCGCTGCCTGCATGAGTGAAGCGAAGGTGCCTGTATCGAGCCATGCCGTACCTCTGTCTAGTTTGCACACGCGCAGGCGACCCATGTTGAGGTATGCGCGGTTCACGTCGGTGATTTCGTATTCGCCGCGCGGACTTGGTTTCAACTGAGCAGCGATATCCACTACCGAATTGTCGTAGAAATAGAGACCCGGTACTGCGTAATTGGAGCGTGGCGCAGCAGGTTTTTCTTCGATACTGATGGCGCGGCCGGAGGCGTCAAATTCGACTACCCCGTATCGCGATGGATCGCTGACGTGATAGGCGTATACCAGTCCGCCGTCAATGCCGGTATTTTCCCTCAGCAGCTGACCAAACCCGTTGCCATAAAATATGTTGTCGCCCAGGATCAGGGCCACCTTGTCGTTGCCTATAAACGACTTGCCCAGCACAAAGGCCTGGGCCAGTCCATTCGGCACGGACTGTTCGCAATAGCTGAAGGAGCAACCCAAGACCGAACCATCGCCGAGTAATTTTTTAAAGCCCGGCAGGTCATGCGGTGTGGAAATGATCAGGATTTCGCGAAGTCCCGCGAGCATGAGCGTCGACAGGGGGTAGTAGATCATAGGCTTATCGTACACCGGCATCAGCTGTTTGCTGACGGCCAGCGTAAGTGGGTACAGCCTTGTTCCGCTGCCTCCGGCGAGAATAATACCCTTCATGTAACGAAAGATTCCAGTCTGGCGGTACCGGGAAAAAGTTCCCGAATCGCTTATTTCGGTTCCGTATGGTCTTCAGGTGCATGATCGGGTTTACCATCTCCATCGTGGTCGTGGTCATGACCATGGTCGTGACCATGGTTATGGGCCTCTTCTTCCTGAGGCTGGTATCCCTCAATCATGATGCCGGCGGCTGAAATGGAGTAGACGGTTTTGTCAGCGGTGATGGCTGCGATTTCTTCAGCGCTCTTGTTTTCGTCTTCGGCGAGGTGTTTCTGAGAGGCAACATCCAGCACGCGCTTTCTTGCAATGCCCTTTACGCCGGTGACAAGTCCGTCACAGCCGGTGGTCGGAACAAAAAACTCGTGTCCGGTAAATACATACATGGGCTCGGCCTGGCCGATGTCGACGGTCATCCAGCAACCGGCCTTCTGGCATGTTGTAACGATTTTGCCGGTGATGACTACTTCGGCGCTGTCTGCCGTGGCGAGTTTGCCCGGCAGGTCAGCAGCAGCAATGGCATTGGTCAGGTCAAATTCGCTTCCGTAGAAATATTGGGTCACAGAAGTCGTGTCTTGTCCTGTTCCGGCCTGGTCGCCGGTTTTGTGGTCACAGCTGTTGAGGGAGAGTGCGAGCACCAGGAAAAAAAAGGTCTGTTTCATGTGTCGTTTTGGGATTCGTATGTGGTGCGAAAGTAGGCCTTTTTGGCAGTGAATCAAAAGGTTGGGTAACCGCAGTGTCTAGGCAACGCGTGCAGGGGAGGTGGCGTTCAGCTACGCGGCCTGGCTCCTTTGAGAGCATCGCGGAAAGGCGTCTGGCGCAGGGGGGTATTCCCATAGCTATGCAGCCATACGAAAAGTGTGATGGCAGGAGATTTTTACGCTTTCGCTGCGGGCCATTACCTTTACGCTCCAATTCAAAACTTCCACAATATGAAAAAACACGTTACAACCTGTTTGACCCTGCTCGCCGGTGCCTCTGTCTTCGGCCAGGTGGTGCTCAACGAAATCCTGGTGATCAATAATATGGCTACCATTGAACTCCATAATCCCGGAACCACTTCGGTTGATGTTTCCGGCTATTATCTCTGCAATTTTCCGACGTATATGTCGGTGGGTTCGCTCACATTGGTTTCTTCGGATGACCTCGTGCTGGATCCCGGAGAATTTTTGGTGGTTAGTGCCTTTCCGTCAAACAATGCTGATGGGGAGATTGGCCTCTACCTCAACAACACAGATTTTGCTGACAGCGACAATATCGTTGACTACATGGAGTATGGCTCTGGCGGTCACCAGCGCGAGCCGGTAGCCGTTGCAGCCGGTCAGTGGGTGACGGGTGGTTTTGTGCCTACACCCAATTTTCTGCTGGGTCAGGCGCTGGCCTACGACGGCGAGGGCAACACACCCGGCGACTGGCAGGATGTATTTCCTCCCACCCCCGATGCGGAAAACAATACCGTTACCACCGTGGGCGATAGCCCGGCAGATGTGATGGTACAGGTATATCCGAATCCTGCAGCCGACCGAATCTCGCTCTCGTGCTTGGCAAACGGACTGGTGCGCATTTATGATGTGCGCGGCGTAATGGTGCGCGAGTGGATAAAACAGTCTGCCTTAGAGGAAATCGATCTCAGTGGATTACAGGCAGGCAACTATTACCTGACCTTGGGCGATGCAGCGGTCAAATTCCGCAAGGACTAGGCCGTATCCGGCACTATGCAACCGCACCCAACATCCGCCTCCGAAAGGGGCGGATTTTTTTTGCGCTTACAGTCGTCAACCGCTCATTGTTTGACCCAACGGTGCACCTCATTACCCACATGCACCAGGTAGAGGCCGGGTGCCCAATGGCCTGTGGGAATGACCATTTTTCCGCCGTTGCATTGTCCCTTAAATACCGGCTGGCCAAGTACGCTAAATACATGTATGGAGGCAGGGAGCGGCTGCCCGCAGGTTAGCGTGAGTACATCGTGACCCGGATTGGGATACAGCAGCCACCGCGGGGCAGTTTCCGTGGCATTAACGCCGGTGGTAGAATCATCACTGGAGTAGAAGGAGACACCACCACCGATTTGTCCGAGGAAGAGGTCAAGCAGACCATCGCCGTTCATGTCAGCGACAAAGGGGGCAGCATAGTCGCCCTCATTGATTTGCTGAAAGGATTCGGTAACGAGGGTGAAGTTTCCGGTGAGGTTTCCTTGAATATTGGTGTAGTGGTTGATATCACCGGTTTCTGCACCGACAAATAGTTCCAGGTTACCGTCATCGCTCACAAAGAACTGCGGAACACTGTAGCCGTTTATGCCAAGGAAATTCGTGGCGAGCACCGCTCCGGCAGTGTCTTCCACCAGGGTCCACACTGCTGATTCTGCCGTGCCGGTGTTTTCATAGACATTGATGTTGCCATTCTTTTCTCCGATGGCCAGGTCGAGCAGTCCGTCACCAGTGAGGTCAATCAGTTGGGGGGTTGCGTTTTGGCCTGGATCAATGGTGAGTCCGTTATTGTCGGCTACCGGAATGGTGTCCAGCGCAAAGGTGCAGGTATTGCCTGCACCCGCGGTATTGTTATAGCGATGCAACAGTCCCGTCTGTTCGCCGAGAATCAGGTCGAGGTCACCATCCGTATCGAGGTCGCCGAAGGCGGGATAACCATATTCCCAGCCGCTTGCGGGCAGGTTGAGAAAGTTTTCATCGAGAAGTTCGAGCATGGGATCCACAGCGGTACCTGTATTGATAAACAACCACAGTTTCGACGTCAGTATGTCCTCATCGGCGTAGTGCCTGCCATTGGCAATGACCAGGTCGGGGAGAGAATCGCTGTTGTAGTCAAAAACTACGGGAAAGGCACCGTGGCCGAGTTCAATCATACCATTTTGCAGGAAGTCTTCCTGTATAAAACTGAAATCCGGAAGGTCATTTTCTCCCTGGTTGGTGTACAACCAGAGGCTTTTCTGGTCAACGGCCTCGAGGGTATAATCATTGGAGCCGGCAAGCAGGTCTTTTTTGCCATCTCCGTTGATATCCTCATAAAACGGAGCCGGGAAGACATCCAGGTAGATGTCTGCGCCGCCTGCATTTTGTGCGGGAAAATCATACTGGGCTACGACAGCGCTGTCGAGGTTTTGGGCGCCGTCTTGCATGAGCAGCGCCGTCATATAGCGCTCAGAGATATCGCTGAGTACGAGGTCTTTTATGCCATTCTGGTCGAGGTCGATGCTCAGCAGGGTACCACCGGTATGCCTCAGGGGTTGGCTGGTTTCGCGAGGTTCCACCACGTTGAAGTCACATTCGAATTCGTCGCCGAGCATGATATCGAAACTCTCGGCACTTTCGCGAAACATACCGTAGCAGCGGTTTACACATTCAAAGTGCTCCAGTGAGCCGCAGTCGCCGTTTTCCACCGCAAAATTCTTGTAGTAGTAAATGGTGGTGCTCAATTCGGTGTAACTGAAAATATCGAGGTCACCGTCTTCGTCAAAATCGACGATGCTGGGCAGATCGATGCCGATGCTGTAGATTGGTGCGGTGAAGGGACTGCCGAAGTCGTAGTTGGCGGGCAGAAGGTCTTCCACTTGTTCAAACTGAAGACCGTCTTCGGGAGTGGAGATATTCTTATAGACCCGCATGCCGCTGGATACGTTGGAGAAAATATCTTTTTTTCCGTCACAGTTGTAGTCGCGCAGCAGGACCCAGTTTTTCAGTTCAGGTGGAAACAGTGCGTTATAGGCGAAGGTGTGCTGGTAGAGGATGTCGCCCGGTTCTTCTCCGGCGTTGAGGAAGGTCAGTATACGGTTACCGATGCGGTCAA
>DHLU01000037.1:0-1788 GCA_002405435.1 Flavobacteriales bacterium UBA4660 | reverse complement strand
GAGGTCTTCTTTTCCGTCGAGGGTGAGGTCGATGGTGCTCACTTGCGCGCTGTTGAATCCGCCGGCCCATGGGTTGGGAAGGAGGGCTTCTCCGATGGTGACCGGGATTTCCGTTGAGCGTTCGAGGTCGGTCTGGGCCTGGCCGTGAAGACAAAGGAAACAAAGAGAAAGCAGGGTGAAAAGGTGTTTCATGGTAGGAGTAAAAATCCTTTACAATAGTAGGCAACAATTCCCTAAAGCCTGGCGTTGTCAGCAGCGGGCTGCGGTGATTATGGTCATGGCCGCCAGACGGTGTTGTCCTGCAGGAAGTGTTATGGAGATATAAAATCGGCTCGTTCACGTTGTGGTAGCACCGTCATCGAATATTTTCGGCACAACATAAATTAAAGAATATGCAACCTATAGTCCTACTGGTAGCCGGCATTGCGCTGATCATACTTATTGCTGCATTGTTTTTGTTTTTTGAGCGTTGGACGAAGCACAGGGAGCGGGAGTGGATGTTTATGCTCAGGGCGGAAAACAACAAGGCTATGGCGCCGCTGCGTATCAGTGCCATTGAGCGTTTGGTGGTGATGCTGGAGCGGATTACCCCGACCAGTCTGGTGATGCGCCACGGCGGTACCTCCAGTGCGGGGGTGTTGCAGCTCGAGTTGGTGCGTGCTATCCGGGAGGAGTTTGAGCACAACGTATCGTTACAGATGTATGTATCGGCGTGGTGTTGGGAACGCATCACCAGAGCCAGGGAGGATACTGCGGAGCTGGTGAAGGTGGCGTTTACGCGTGTAGCGCCAGACGCCAAGGCGATGGAACTTAGCCGTGAGATTTTCCGGCTGGAGGCGGCCGTGGGCAATGCAAGTATCAAGGAAGCGCTGGCTGCGCTGCGGGCGGAGTTAGAAAAAAGTTATTGAAGCCATGCCGGACCTGCCGGTATTGTAAAGTGGAAACATTCAGGCACATTGCACGTAAACGTGAAGATTCTCTTTACCATGAAGATGACCGGATTCATCGTGGTGTTGCTTGCCTGGCATGCCGGATGGGCCCAGGACAATCTCGGCATCGCCGGGAGTACGCGTGCGCCTGTGAATACGGTACTGATTAACCCGTCCTCCATTGCCGATTCACGGGCCTTCATAGACCTCAACCTCTCTGGCTTCGGCGTATTTGTGCGCAATGATTTTGCCTTTCTCCCCGGTGGGTCTCTGAACTTCGCCAGATTGACCGATACTGCTGAACCCTCCTACAACCGTTCGAATGCGCCCAACCATGCCTATACCGATGTGTTGGTGCATGGTCCCTCAGTAACACTCAATGTAAGACAGCACGCTTTTGGCTTGTACACAGGGGTGCGCACCGTTGCAGACGGCAGGGGTGTGCCCGAAAGCCTCGGATACTATATCACCGAAGGGCTGCAGTACAGGGAGCAAATGGGGGTTAACCATGTGGTCTCTGACTTGAGGGCCAATGGCCTCGGTTGGGCTGAAGCTGGACTTTCCTATGCCACCATTGTGCGCCGGGGCGCAGGTTCACTCACGCAGGTTGGCGCTACGTTGAAGCGGCTTTTTGGAATTGCGGGCGCCGGCATACGGCTGGATGAGTGGAACTATATGGTACTCGACTCATCGCGCATGGAGACTTACACCTTGCGGGGCGAATATGGTTTCAATGATCCTGCATGGAACAGCGGCAGGGGATTCGGGGCCGACATTGGGGTCACATTTAAGAAGACAGACCGCAGCGGGGGGAACTATACCCCTTTTTCGCCTTGTACGGATGGCAGTTACCGGTACC
>DHLU01000205.1:4291-5400 GCA_002405435.1 Flavobacteriales bacterium UBA4660 | reverse complement strand
GGTGAGTATCTCGCCCAACGCATGTGTCATTATAGACGACAAGCCACATTTCATCAACGTCGATGAGATCCTGAGGCTTTCTACCCTGCACACGCGCGAACTCATCAGCGAGGAACTGGAAATCGAACTCAGCGAACTCAGGGAACAGTGGTTTTTCGCTTCACTTGACAAAATCTTCATTGAGAAGCGGATCTACCGGAAAATTGAAGAATGCGAAACCTGGGAGGAAATTATTTCCACCATCCACAAAGGACTCAAACCCTATGTTAAAGATTTTTTCCGCGAGGTGACCGATGACGATGTGGTCGAACTCACCGAAATCCGGATCAAACGCATTTCGCGCTTCGACGCCTTCAAGGCCGACGAACTCATTAAAAAACTCGAGGGCGATATCCGCGAAGTCAAGAAAAAACTGAAGGAACTCACCGAAACCTGCATCGAATATTTCAAGGAACTAAAACGCAAATACGGAAAGGTCAGGGAGAGAAAGACGGAAATCAAACAGTTCGACGTGGTGGAAGCGGCCAAGGTTGCCATTGCCAATGCAAAACTTTACGTCAACAAGGCAGAAGGTTTTGTAGGAACCGGCCTCAAGCGCGATGAAGGAGAATACGTCGGCGAGTGCTCCGATATCGACGATATCATCGTCTTCAGGCGCGACGGAAAAATGCTGGTCAAGCGTGTCGAGGCCAAGTCTTTTGTCGGTAAGGACATTATCTATGCGGGCGTTTGGAAAAAAGACGACCGGCGCACGGTGTACAACCTGATCTACAGCGACGGGAAAAAGAACGGCGCGATGATGAAGCGGTTTACAGTAACGGCCATCACCCGTGATAAGGAGTATGACCTGACCAAAGGAACACCCGCCAGCGAAGTGTTGTACTTCTCTGCCAATCCCAACGGCGAAGCGGAAGTAGTTACGGTAAACCTGCGCGCCCTCGATAACCTGAGAAAGTTGAAGTTTGACATCAATTTTGCCGACCTGGCCATCAAGGGTCGTGATGCGGTCGGTAACCAGGTGACCAAACACCCGGTCAGGAAGGTAGAACTTAAACAGGCCGGAGTGTCGACCCTCGGTGCCCTCCAACTCTGGTACGATGAGCATGTCT
>DHLU01000205.1:2471-4145 GCA_002405435.1 Flavobacteriales bacterium UBA4660 | reverse complement strand
CATGTCAACCGGCTCAATACAGAGGGCAGGGGAAGGCTTGTGGGTGATTTTTACCCCGGCGATAAAATCCTGATGCTGCTCTCATCCGGAGAATACAAGTTGGTACAGCCCGAGGTGGCCCTGCACTTCGACGACAACATGACCCACTTTGAGAAGTGGATGCCGACCCGCCCAATCACTGCGGTGTACTTCGATGGGGAAAAACAATGCTGGTTCGTCAAGCGCTTTCTCGCCGAAGATTCCTCCAGCCCCGTCAGGTATATCAGCGAGCACAGCCAGTCGAGGTTGGCCTTCGCCACAACCCTGCACCATCCCATGGCCTTTATCCGATACGACAAACGTTCAAAAGCAACCCGCAACAAGATGGATGAAGGGGTCAACCTGCGCGAATTCATCGCGGTGAAAGGCCTCAAGGCGATTGGCAATAAACTGACGTCTCTGCCGGTGCTGGCGATTGACCTGCTGGAGCCTGATCCGGCGCAGGAAGAACGCAGTGAACGGTTGCTGCAGGAACTAGCACGTTCCTCACGCCCCCTGCCTGCGGAACAGGAAATCCAACAGAATCCAGAAGACATTGAATTTGAAATAGACGGCCTGGTGGACGAAATGGAACGCTTCAAGCAGGCGAAGGCCGAAAGTGAGGAGGAGGAAAAGAGCCGCCGGAAAAAGAATACCGGTTCAGCCACCCAGGGAAGCCTGTTTTGACCCATGGCGGTGTGCATAACTGCCGCACACCGCTGCCGCCGCGCAGACAGGCTGAGATAGATTCGGCGCGAATCTTGTTCCCTATGCAGTCCTACCTTCCCTTCCGCATGAAATATCTTACGGTAATTGCCACCCTGCTCGGTGCTGTGCTTGTCAGCCAGGCCCAACCCGGTCAGCCGGAATATTCCATCAAAGACAACAAGGCCATACGCGCTTACGAGGAGGTGCTGAAGCGTTATCAGCTGCGCGAACTGGATGCCTGTGTTGCGGAGCTCACTAAAATCACTGCCAACGCTCCGGCCTTTGCAGAGGCCTACTTCCTGCTCGCCCAGGTTTATCTCGATATGCGCGATGTAGAAAAGGCCATCATTCCTATGGAGAAGGGGCTCAGCCTCAACCAGGACCGCTACCCCGACGGATGGCTGGACCTATCAGAATGCCATTTCTCCCTCGGGCACTATGACCAGGCAGAAAAGGCGGCGACCTCTTTTGTGCGGTTGCCCCAGCGAAGCAACGAAAAGCTGCGCAGGGCCCAGCTGATTATGGCCTCCTGCGTGTATGCGCGCGAAAGCATGAAATATCCGGTGCCCTTCGATCCGGTGAGCATGGGTCCTGGTGTTAACACGTCCACCGACGAATATTATCCCTGCCTCACAGCCGATGGCAACACCCTGCTCTTTACACGGCTCATGCACGACCCCTCGCTGCCTGATGGCATTCAGGAAGATTTTTATGTTTCGGAAAAGACAGACGGAAAATGGCAAAATGCACGGCCGCTCCTGTCGGTCAATACACCGATGAACGAGGGTGCGCCTTCACTGTCAGCCGACGGTAAAACTGTGGTGTTTACGGTCTGCGAATGGGAAGGCTATTACGGTGCAGATAGGCAGGGATTCGGTTCATGCGACCTCTTTTTCAGCCGCCGCAGCGGCATGGACTGGTCTCCGTGCAAGAACCTGGGCTCGGCCA
>DHLU01000205.1:0-2325 GCA_002405435.1 Flavobacteriales bacterium UBA4660 | reverse complement strand
GCTCGTCCATCAATACCGCCAACTGGGAGTCTCAGCCGTCTTACAGTGCCGACGGACGTTCGCTGTACTTTGTCAGGGGGAAATGGACACCCTATGGCATCAAAGAGCAAGACATCTATTTCTGCACCATCAAGGAAAACGGGCAATGGAGTTCTCCGGTGAAGGTGGTTGGCAAGGTCAATACCCCTGGTAACGAAGAAAGCGTGCAGATTCATCCCGATGGAAAAACATTGTATTTCTCCAGCGATGGCCATACCGGTATGGGAGGACTGGATATTTACGTCAGCCACCTGCAGCCTGACGGTTCATGGGGCGAGGCCCAAAATATCGGTTACCCCATCAATACCTTCAGGAATGAAAATTCGGTGCTGGTATCCACCGATGGGGCCATCGCCTTATTTGCCAGTGACCGGGAGGGCGGAGCAGGCGGCCTTGACCTCTACGAATTTGCCTTGCATGATCGTGCCCGCCCCGGTGCCGTCACCTATGTGCACGGCAGGGTGACGGATGCGTTCAGTTTTAAAAAGCTGGAGGCCCGCATTGAGCTCATCAGCCTTGACGACGGGAAACTCAGGGCAGACGCTTACAGCGATCCGGTAACCGGTGAATTTTTGGTGTGTATTCCCTCCGGGAAAGACTATGCCCTTAACGTCAACCGTGAAGGCTATCTCTTCCATTCCGAAAACTTCTCACTGAAGGACCACTTCGATGCCCAGCCCTACCGCCGCGACGTAGAACTGAAAAAGTTGCGCAAGGGCGCGGAAGTGGTGCTCAGGAATGTGTTTTTTGACAGCAACTCGTCGGAACTGAAACCAGAAAGCCAGGTTGAACTTGACAAACTGGTGGCCATGCTCAACGCTACACCCGCGGTGCGCATTGAAATCGGCGGCCATACAGACAATGTAGGTTCGGAAGAAGCCAACTTGCTGCTGAGCGAAAACCGCGCAAAAGCAGTGGTCGGCTACCTCATCTCGAAAGGGGTAGCGTCTGCACGACTGACGGCCAGGGGCTATGGCGAATCCATCCCGGTAGACACCAACGATACAGAGGCCGGAAGGGCCAACAACCGACGGACCCAGATGACGGTGGTTGAATAACCGGTTTGCCTCCTGGCACTCTTGTTAAACTTGGGTAGCTTTTGGTTTTATTTGTAGCGGCACATGACAGCAGCACAACAAGACTACCTTGACCTGATGAAGATGATCCTTACAGATTTTCATCACGTCGGTCGTGTAGAATACAGGCCCCTTCGTATCTACAGCTGGAGAACACGACTGCTGCATGCTTTTCATACACAGCTCCTCCGCCTGGGCTATGCCATTGTAAGGCCCGAAGTAACCCGGCTGGAGGACCGCATGGAGGGCCTTGACTGGCCGCAGGCGGCGGATTCAATGATCGGCATGAAACGTATGCAGAACATTGAAGCGTGCATGGCGTCGGTGCTGCAAGACGGTGTTCCCGGAGACTTTATTGAAACCGGTGTTTGGCGCGGAGGCGGCACCATCATGATGCGCGCGGTGCTGAAGGCCTTCGGTGTGCGCGACCGCATGGTGTGGGCGGCAGACAGCTTTGAAGGCCTGCCGGCGCCCGATACGGAAAAGTATCCGGAAGACCGCGGTGACGAGCACTACCGGCAGAGCCCGTTGGCCGTTTCGCTGGAAGAGGTAAAGGCCAATTTCGCCAAGTACGGCCTGCTCGATGACCAGGTGAAGTTTCTCAAAGGCTGGTTCGCAGATACTCTTCCGTCAGCGCCCATTGCGCAGCTGGCGGTATTGCGCCTTGACGGCGACATGTACGGCAGCACCATGGACGCCCTCGAGGCCCTGTACCCAAAACTCAGTCCGGGTGGGTACTGCATTGTGGATGACTACCACGCCGTGCAAGGCTGCAGAAAAGCCATTCACGATTACCGCTCGCGCATGCAGATTACCGAGCCTATTGAGGAAATCGACAGGCTCGGTGTATTTTGGCGCAAAAGCCGCTAATCAGAATAATATGCCGCGCCGGATTCCGGCCTGTACATTTGAATGCAATAAATAAGATAGGTATGGCCTTACAAAGGAACATTATTCGCACGCTTGCCCTGCTCGGTATGCTGAGTGCCGCGCAGGCTGCGTTTGCCCAGGAAAAGCCTGTGTGGAACGACAAATTCAAACAACTGGGGCCTGAACTGGCGACGCCCAATGACTACCGCACCGCCAGCGGAGCGCCCGGGCATGAATACTGGCAGCAACAGGCCGACTATGTCATGAAGATCAGGCTCGACGACGCCAACCAGCGCTTGTACGGGGAAGAAACCATCACCTACCACAACCACTCCCCGGA
>DHLU01000162.1 GCA_002405435.1 Flavobacteriales bacterium UBA4660 | reverse complement strand
TCAATTAGTTGCAGATTAAGTAGCCCTGTCTAATTTCGCCACCTGATGAACCTGCCCGGGAAAATATGTTTTGCCCTTCTTTTCGCATGGTGCGGACTGGCGGCTGCCGGCCAGCCGGATACGACCAGCGTAGGGGGCGATATTGATCTGACTGCCTCAGAATCAGCACTTTTTGTAGAGGAAGAAAGGAACCTGCGCCTGTGGACGGTCAATGACTCACTCGCCAACATCCCGGCTTACGATCTCTACTGCCATTTCGATACGCGCAATCTCTTTCCCGAAAAATCAGCGCGGGAGTCCATCGATGGTGCGCTGCTCATGACCCTGTGCCATGAGGCTTGTGATTTTGTCTATCCGGTCAGCGGCGTGCTCAATTCTGATTTCGGACACCGCTGGGGCCGCATGCACTATGGCATTGATGTGGACCTTGAAACCGGCGATCCGGTAGCGTCTGCCTTCGAAGGCATGGTGCGCATTTCACAAAATCACCCCACTTATGGCAACGTAGTGGTGGTGCGCCATCCCAATGGACTGGAGACCCTCTATGCACACCTCAGCAAGCTGGATGTGCACCCCGGCGATTATGTGCAGGCCGGTGACCTAATCGGTTTGGGAGGAAGCACGGGCCGGTCAACCGGGCCGCACCTGCACTTTGAAGTGCGGTTTATGGGAGACCCGATCAATCCCAACGAAATTGTAGATACCCAGCAACTGACCCTCCGCGACTGGTTGCTCGAACTGACCGATAAAAACTTCGATTTGCCTGTGGCCCCGGTGGCCAGCAAGGCCGCGACCCAGAAAAAGTTCCATACGGTCAAATCCGGAGAGACGCTTTCTTCCATAGCCGTAAAGCGCGGCACCACGGTCACCAGCCTTTGCAAACTCAACCGGATTGGCCGCAATGCTATTATCCGGCCCGGGCAGCGGCTTCGTTACCGCTGACCATTTGCTCGTCGGTCTTCTTAACGATTCCTTTTGACTTGCTGCCGCCGAAGCCGGAGACATGGTCTTATTTTTGCCCCTACCAAAGACATTTACGATGAACATGTACACCATAGCGATCATTGCAGGAATGACCCTCGCAGGATGCGGTAATCCGGAGGGAAAAAAGACGACGGAAGGCCAGACGGCCGCCGCCGACACCGCAGCAAAACCCGCCATCGCCTTTACCAATGGGGTGACCGAAGCAAACCGCGGAAGCAAATCCGGAAAGGTGCAGGTCAAGGCTACACTCGATAGTCCTGGTGTTACCAAAAAACTCTACATCTGGGAAACCCAGGGCAAGACCCTCATAGTGAAGGACAGCACTGCATCCACTACCGGGACTTTCGACTTCGGAACGGATACCTACGAAAGTGGGGTCTATGCCATAGGTCCCGTAGAGCAGAATTCTGCGCAGTTCATCATCAGCGTCGCCGAACCAGTGGTAGAGCTCGGTTTCCGCAGCCAAAAGCTCGATGCCGGCGTTTATGCCATCAACTCAAAGGAAAACGAAGGATGGGCCAAGTATGTTCCGCAGGAAAAGACCATTCTCGAAGCCATAAAGCAAAACCGAATCAGCATGGCCAAAACCTCTATGAAGGCCCAGTTTGAAGCGGAGATTGCCAAGAAGGAAGCCGAACTGGCCGGTGTACAGGCCACGCTCATCAATCAATATCCTGGCACCTTCCTGGCCAAGTTGCTCACCTGGAAGCAGGAACCTGAAAAGAACAACAAGTCGAAATACTGGGACAATGTGGACTTTTCCGATGCGAGTCTGGTACGCACCATGATTTTGCCTGACCGCATTCAAAACTTTATGCGAACGCACAGCGGCGGAGAGGAGAACGGATTTTTGAATTGTGTCGATGCCGTTGCCCAGAAAGCGATGGCCAATGCGGATGTGCTTGAATTTGCCCTTTATCAGATGCTCAGTGGCTTTTATGAGAGCAATATGGAAAATATCGCAGTTTATATAGCCGACAATTACATCCACGGCGAAGCCTGCGGAGATCATGAGGTTAGCAACCTTCTAAAATCAAATACCGATGCCATTATGAGCCTGCGCGTGGGCAAGAATCCGCCCAACATCGTGATGAGCACGTCCGAAGGAAAAGGCTTTGACTTGTACAAGACTTGTAAGGCCAACAAATACACACTGGTCATGTTTTGGGCGAGTTGGTGCGAACACTGCAAGGGAGAGGCGCCCGAGGTTAAAATGTACTACGACCAGTGGCGTTCGCGTGGAGTGGAATTCCTCGGTGTCAGTGTAGACAACAATCCGATCCTGTGGCAAAACGCCCTGAAGGAACGCGGCTTCACCTTTCCTCAGGTGTGCGGCATGAAAATGTGGGACTCCAAGGTAGCCAAAGATTATAAGGTCACGAAAACACCGACCTTCTTCCTGCTCGATAGTGAAGGAAAGATTGTGCTCAAGCCCAAAGGCATCCGCGAAACCAACCAGTGGCTGGCGCAGAACCTTAAGTAACGGCAGCCCTGCTGCTTCATCCAATCCAATGCTGTGATTCACCGGCATGACCCATGCGTCTTGCCCTATGCCGTTGCTTGCTTTGTGTGGGCATGGTGACCTGTACCCTGCGGATAAGGGTTGTCGGGATCGATTATATCGCGCAGAGGCTGTCTCCCGGCTGCGCAGCACAGGCAGGGCCGGTCGCGGCTGTGCAGATGATCCGGTACAGCATGTGGTGCAAAAAAAAAAGCCACAACCGGAGGCTGTGGCCATAATCCGCTCAGCGGAATTATTTTGAGATCTCGACGCCTGAACGCTTGAGCGCTGCAAGCAGACCAATCTTGTTGATGATTTTCATGCCTTTGGGCGTCACGCGAAGGTTAACCCAGCATTTTTCCTCTTCCAGCCAAAACCGCTTGTACTGGAGATTGGGGTAAAATTTACGCTTCGTCTTGATGTTAGAGTGCGAAACACGGTGACCACTGATGGTCTTTTTTCCGGTAATATCACAAACGCGTGCCATGGTTCTGTACTGTTGGGCCTAAGCCGGTTATTAAAAAAGGAGTGCAAATAAAGCACATTTTTACGTTCAAACGGTGGTGCGCGCCAAAATTTCCCTGCGAAGTTGAAACAGTAAGGTATTGCAGGCCATTTCCATCACCCGCTTTCTTTCCCGGCCAAACTGTGCTGCAGCTGCCCAGTGCCAGCCATCTGCGGCAATAGCCATGGCGACATGGCCGGCGGCTATGCCCGGATAGGCGGGATCAGGTCCTGGTCCGGCCACGCCGGTAATGCCCACGCCCAGGGTGGCGCCGGTGATCTGCCTGATACCTCTGGCCATGGCGAGGGCGCAATCTTCGCTGTAAATGTCATGCGACGCGAGGGCCTCGGGAACTCCTAAGATGTTGATTTTCATTTCTTTATTGTAGGCCACCACACCGCCCCGCAGGTAGAGGCTCGCCCCGGCTGCCGTGGTGAGTTCATGCAGTATCCTGCCTCCCGTGCAGCTCTCCGCCACCCCCAGGCTGAGGCCCTGCGCGGTAAAGAGGGTCTGAAGTGAGCCGGCCAGGGTATCCCTGTCTCGCCCATACACGATATCGCCGATGAGGTCGAGGAGGGGCTTTTCCTTCTCATCCAACAGGTCATTCAGCCGTGTGGCGTCTGCACCGGTGGCGGTCAGGCGCAGTTTCACACGTCCGGGAGAGGGCAGGTAGGCCAGGGAAAGCCCGTTTTCGCGGATATCGTCTTCCCAGAGGCTGATCTTGTCTGCGATAAAGGATTCTCCTACGCCCTGGGTGAGGTAGGTGCGGCTGACGATATGCTGACCGGTATTGCGCAATTTGAGGCGCGGCAGCAATTCCTGTTCGATCAGCCATTTCATCTCATAGGGTACCCCTGGCAGGGCAACCACAACCACACCCTCCCGCTCAAACCACATTCCGTTGGCAGTTCCCTTGAGGTTGTGCAATACCACACAGTTGTCTGGCACCAGCGCCTGCTGCCGGTTCATGTCGAGCATGGGAAGGTTTCGCGAGGCAAAAAAGGCTTCAATCCTTGCCAGGGTGGCTGCATCGCTAACAAGCTGCGATCCAAAGAACCGGGCGAGGGTCAGCTTGGTAAGGTCGTCGCGTGTGGGGCCGAGTCCGCCCGTGATGATGACCAGCGACGAACGCTGCATGGCATTTGTAAGGGCGCCGGTAATGGCATCGGCCTTGTCGCTTATGGCCAGGGCCTGTAGCACCTCGTACCCGTGTTCAGTAAGCACCTCACCGATGAAAGCGGCGTTGCTGTTGACCGTCTGTCCGATGAGTAACTCATCGCCAATACATATAATTTCTGCTTTCATCCTGCTTAAAAAAAATCTTTCAGGGTTGCAAATCTCGCAATTAAGAAAATCTTCTAAATTGGCAGACTGTATTACCCCTAATAATCACAACTATTTCTTATGAAAAAATTTTACCTTTCGTTTGCTTCATTAGCCGATGCGCTGGCGGTTTGTGCACAGCAGGTGACCGTAAATCCGGTGCCCCGGGTAGTTCCCTCACAGTTGAAGGCATACAAGG
>DHLU01000047.1:13349-16174 GCA_002405435.1 Flavobacteriales bacterium UBA4660 | reverse complement strand
AGTTGCACGAGACCGAATGGCACCGTTGCACCCGGATAGGTATGCCCGTGGGCATCAGTTCCGACAAATGGATAAACGAAATCAACCGCGGGGGGAGGGGGCACTTCTGCGGACAACGGGCACGCCGTGGGTTGCAGCGGGCGGCAGGCAGAAAGCCCCAGGAGAAAGACCAGGAAAGAACAGCTCCTTATCATGGCCCAAAGATGAACCCGGTGCCGGCTATTTCACACATACCTCACAACTGGCCCTGTCGTGGTTCATTCCGAAATGGAGCACGGGCGGACGCACGGGCTTCACCTTCTCTTCATACACCTGCTGTTGTTCCGGGGTGAGTAAGGCCCTTATTCCGGCATCACGCGATTCCCTGATGGCTTTTTTCCGCACATTGGCATCGGTGATCCGCTTATCCTTATCGGCAGGATCGAGGTCACTGCGAGACAAGGACTGCAACTCCTTGTCGATGGCGCTAATCTCAACCGCAGCATCCGAACAAATCAGGGTGACCTTCTCCCGCTGGTCGGCGTTAAGCACCAGCACCGAATCCAGCTGAGCCACCAGCTGGGCAGTCTGCTGAGCGCCAACCCTACCGGCCAGCAAAGCGGTCAAGAGCAGCGCGGTAAAGCGGACGGAATTGATCTGCAAGAAGTTCATCGCCACCATGTTTCACAAAAGTAGTACCATTCACTGCCTTTTCCGGTGCTTAAGGTGCCGCAGGCCGACATCAGTGACAAGTGAAGAAGCGCGGGGCCTCGCTGTCTTGCGGAACCGGCGGCAGCGGCCAAAACGCTAATAAATCGTTAACGGTTGTAAACTCATTTCCCAGATCAATGCGAACCGGACCAATTAGACCGCATCTTCGCGACGCATGAAAAACCTGTTTGCTTTTCTCCTGATCTGCGTGATGTTTGCCCATTTCGAAGGTTCGGCGCAATGGCCTTCCGGGGGGGGCAAAAAGCCGGAACCCTTTGGCAGATTGTATGGAAAGCTGGTGGATGAACAATCGGGCAAACCGATGGAGTTCGTGGTAGTCCGTGTCTTTCAGGAGATCGCCGACTCGGTCAACGGCAGGCAGCAAAAACTGGTGAGCGGGGCACTCACCGAAACAAACGGAGACTTCTCAGTCGACAAGGTTCCTGCGGCCGTAAGCCTTTCTGTGTTGTTCTCCTTTCCAGGGTATGACACCCTCTCGGTGACCACAAGACTCGACCCCCGGCCCGGTGGCATCGTGGAAAAAGACCTGGGCAATATCCGCATGAAGGTAGCCCCTACGGCCCTCGGTGAAGTGGTGGTGAGCGGAGACGATGGTGCCTACCGGCTCGAATTCGACAAGCGTGTATATGATGTCGATAAAAATCCTGTCAATGCAGGCGGCACAGCAGAAGATGTGCTGCGCAACGTGCCATCCCTTCAGGTAGATATGGACGGTAACGTCAACCTCAGGGGTGGTTCACCGCAGGTTTTTGTTGACGGCAGGCCTACAACCCTCAGCATTGACCAGATTCCTGCAGATGCCATACAGCGGGTGGAAGTGATTACCAATCCTTCTGCCAAATGGGATGCAGGAGGCGGCACCGGAGGCATTGTCAATATCGTTATGAAACATAACCGCGGTACCGGCTACAGCGGCAGCATGCGGGCGGGCATGGATTCGCGGGCACGGGTAAACTCCGGCCTTGAGGCCAACCTGCGCCAGGGCAAATTCAATTTTTTCATTAACGGAAATTTCAACCAGCGTCGTAACCTGATCAACACGTCTACCGACCGGCTCAACCTCGGAGAAGGTCCGGAAACGCGTTTCGCTCAGGATGGCTTCACCGAAAACAATGGATTTTTTGGCAGTGGGAAAATAGGAGTCGATTTTTTTGCCGATAACCGCAATACCCTCACCCTATCGCAAAGCATCAACCGAGGCAGGTTCAATCCGCTCGACGAAATTTTCACCCGTACAGACAGCCTGCTTTCCGAAACAGGGGCTTTCAGCACCTACGACCGCTTCAGCGACACCGAACGCCAATTTCGTAACCTGGGCTCAATCCTTTTGTATAATCACCTCTTTTCGCGCGAAGGAACAGAACTGACCGCCGATTTTAACTTCAATGCCATCAGCAGTGAATTTATCGGCGACTACATTAACGCTTACAACTCAGGAGACCGCTCAGTGCTCAGGCAGGATGGCGGAGGCAGACAGCGGGTTTTTACTACCCAGACAGATTTCGTAACGCTGCTTAACGACCAGACAAAGATCGACCTCGGCGCACGTGGCAATGTGCGGTTCTTCGAAAGTGTTTACCAAAACTACCAGCAGGACACCGCACAAAACTATGTGCGCATTCCGGCACTGGATGTCGACTACGCCTATGTCGATGAAGTGTACGCCCTTTACGGAACCTTTGCCAAAGACTACAAGACCTGGAAGCTGCAGGCCGGGCTTCGCGCAGAGAGCAGCCTATACCAGGGAGAACTGCGCGACACCAGCGTCACCTTTACCATCGCATATCCGCTGAGTTTTTTTCCATCGGTATTTGTTACCCGTGTGATAGACAAGAAACAGGATATCCAGCTCGCGCTTACACGCCGCATCGCGCGACCCTCCTTTATGCAGCTCATTCCCTTCACCGATTACGCCGACTCGCTCAATGTATCGCGTGGCAACCCTGCACTCACGCCCGAATTTACCCACCTCGCAGAATTGAGCTACCAGTATAGCGAAGGAAAAAAATTCACATTCATCGCAAGCACCTATTTCCGCTACATCAGCAACCTAACCATACGGCATCAGTTTACCGAGTACAGCGAAGTCATGGACGAAAGCATTGTGGTGAATA
>DHLU01000047.1:6122-13228 GCA_002405435.1 Flavobacteriales bacterium UBA4660 | reverse complement strand
ATCATGGACGAAAGCATTGTTGTGAATACCTATGCCAACGCTGCGAGCAGCCAGGCCATAGGACTCGAGCTGGTGTCGCGTCAATCACTGGCCAAGTGGGCCGAGCTCAACCTCAATTTCAACCTGTACCACAGCGCCATAGACGGCAACAATGTGAGTCCGGGTCTCACCAACGAACGCACCAGCTATTGGGTGAAAGTCAACCTTGTCAACAAATTACCCGGAAACTTCACCGTGCAGGTGACCGGCGATTACCAAAGCCGCAGGGCACTGGAGGTGGGAAGCGGAGAACGCGGCGGCAGCATGGGCATGGGCGGCGGTGGCGGTATGGGGGGTGGTGGCTGGGGCGGCGCCAACAACACCGTGCAGGGTTATGTGGAACCCATGTACAGCATCGATTTATCTGTGCGCAAGGAATTCGGCAAAAACCGCAACCTCGCCCTGGGCTTTACTATAAGTGATGCCCTGCGCACCCGCGTGAGTGACATCCACAGTGAGTCGCCCTTTTTTGTGCAGGATACCTTCAGACGCCGCGATCCGCAGTTGTGGAGGTTCAACCTGAGCTGGAAGTTTGGCAAACTGGACAGTACCCTGTTCCGACGGAAAAACACCCGCAACAACAGCGAAGGCGGAGAGATGTAATCTCCCCTTTAGGCAGTCTCTGCCGCGAACGACCGGGCAAGGCGCAATCGAATATCTTTGTAGTATGGGCCGGCTTCTGCATCTGCTTGTTACTGTCATGGCATTGGGTCAGGTCTTATGCCTGCTGCCCGGGCGTGCACGCTGTCAGGACATACATTTCTCGCAATTCTGGGCATCACCGTTTAACCTGAATCCAGGACTTGCCGGTGCGTTTGATGGCGACTACCGTTTTATACTTAACCAGCGCACACAGTGGCGCAGCATCACCGTTCCCTACAACACATTCGGAATTTCAGCCGACGCCAGCGACCTCAATCCCTCTCCCCTCTCGCACCGCCCGGCCCTCGAGCAACTCGGTGCTGCCGTGAGTTTCTACACCGACCGCGCAGGAGATTCCCGCCTTAGCACGACCCAATTTCAACTCGCCCTCTCATACGCCATACCGGTAAAGACTGCCTCCAATGCGGCGGTGATACCCGGGCTGCTTCTTGGACTGCATAACACGGGTATCGACTATGCGCAGCTCAATTTTGACAACCAGTGGAATGGGCTCTTCTACGACCCTTCGCTTGACACGGGAGAGAACTTCGCGCGCGACACACGGACCTATGCCAACCTCGGATTCGGGCTGGTCTATTACGCTCAGGAAGGCAGGCGAAATTTCACCGAGGCAGGTATGGCACTGCTCAACCTCAACAACCCTGCACAGTCTTGGTTTGACATGAGCGGCATCAACCTCGACAGCCGGCTCAACGTGCATGCCAGACACCGCCGCCCGGTGCATAAACAGGTAGACATCGAGCCCGCACTGCTGCTCATGCGGCAAGGCAGTTACCGTGAATACGGGCTCGGTTTAAACGGTTACTACATCATGGAGGAAAACGGAGGGCTGTTCAGAAGCGTGTATGCCGGTGTATTTGTCCGCGCCCGCGATGCCGGATACGTCGTAGCCGGCATGGAATACGACAGCTGGAATGCTGCCGTCAGTTATGATTTCAACACCAGCAACCTCAGACCGGCAAGCAACGGGCGCGGCGGATTTGAATTTTCGATAGTGTATATCCTGCGCCGGCCCGACCTGCGGCTCAACCTGCCCAAAAGTTGTCCGGATTACCTCTGAGACACCGCCTCCGCATTGAACAATCACTGTCCAACCGTGTTTTAATGGCGTGATTAAATTTCTTGAACGAGAACAACAGCTTCCCATCAGCCTGGACGAGGCCTGGAGGTTTTTCAGCAGTCCTGAAAACCTCAATACCATTACACCGCCCGAGATGAACTTCCGCACCATTTCTCCCCACGCGGGCGAGATGTATGAGGGCATGATCATCGCGTACAAGTTGACCCCGATGGTGAATATTCCCATCACCTGGGTGACAGAAATTACCCATGTGAAAGCCCGGTGCTTTTTCGTCGATGAACAACGGAAAGGCCCTTACCGGATCTGGCACCACGAGCACCACTTTAAAGAAAACAGCCAGGGTGTGCTCATGACCGACAGGTTGGCCTACGACATTGGCAAAGGCCTGCTTGGTTCTGTAGCCGGAGCCCTTTTCGTGCATAAAAAGGTCAACGGCATCTTCGAATACCGGAAACAAAAACTGGATATACTTTTTCCTACTACCTCATGAAAAACCTGCTCATCATCGGCTCAGAAAGCGGCATCGGAAAACGACTGGCTGAAATGTTGTCGGCACAAGGCCACCAGGTCTTCGGCGTTTCGCGTAATCCCCGTGCCGAAGATGGCTCTGCCGTTTCGATGCATTTCGAAGCCGATGCGGTAAACGGCGATCTCGATTTTTTTCAATCGCTGCCGGCCGAGCTGCACGGACTTGTCTATTGCCCGGGCAGCATTAACCTCCGCCCTTTCACCCGGCTGAGCGAACAAGACATCTTCAACGACTTCAGGCAGAATGTCTGGGGCGCAGTCCGTGTCATTCAGAAGGCTATTCCACAGCTGAAACAGGCGGGCAGTGCAGGCGTGGTGCTTTTCAGCACCGTAGCGGTGGGCACGGGTATGCCTTTCCATGCCTCTGTGGCTGCCAGCAAAGGGGCTGTAGAGGGCCTTACCCGAAGCCTGGCTGCCGAATATGCTTCATCGGGAATTCGCTTCAATGCCATTGCTCCCTCCCTGACCGATACCCCGCTGGCAGCAAGCCTGCTCAATACACCGCAGAAAAGGGAGTCAGCTGCTGCACGACATCCGCTGGGCCGCATAGGCAAGCATTCCGATGCAGCCGCGCTGGCGGCCTTCCTGCTCTCTGACGAGGGTTCTTGGATCACAGGACAAGTGATTGGCGTGGACGGGGGTATAGGGTCACTGAGATCCTGATAGCCGCTGCGCACTACCTTGCGCCACATGGCAACTCCCCCATCGCTTACCAACCGCCGGCTGCTCCACGGAGCCATGGTTTTGCTCATCCTGCTCAACCTAGTGTACTGGCCATCAAAACTATTACCGGGCACACCTGGCTGGATAAAAGTCATCTATGAAGCCATCAAGGCTGACTGGGGCACCTTTCTCATCCTGGAGTTTATGCTTGTAGCCAGTTTATTCGCCGACGTGATCATTCGCTTTGATGCCATAGACCGGAAGAAACGGGTGGGACACCTGCTGATTGTCGCGCTGTGCAGCTGCGCATGCGTACTCCGCTTTATAATCGGCGTAATGGTGAAGTACATCACCGGTGTGCTCCAGTAACGTCCATTCCTTGAACACATACGCCGAAGGCGTCATCATACCACAGCGACCGACGGCCGCCATGCAGCGTCTTACCCCTGCCCTTCATACCTTGGTCCCTGAATCTTAATAACCCTTTCTGAATGAAAATAAATGTTACCCTCTTTGCCACGCTCATGCTCTTTTCTGCTTGCCTGCTGGCACAGCCCGACAACGACTCACCCTGCAATGCACTTTCCATCAACGTAGACGGCGTTGCCCTGGCCTCCACCAACGAAGATGCCACGCTGGATGCCGGCGAACCAGCGCCTCCGGCAGGCGACTGCGCAAACGCCTGGTGCGATGACCTCGGTCCCGAATTCACCACCTGGTTTTCGTTCGTCTGTCCTTCGAACGGTGCAGCAATCATCAATACCTGCCTGGAAGGAACGTCCATAGATACCCAGCTGGCTGTTTGGGCTGTTGGCGATTGTGCAGATTATGGCACCTTCACCCTTGCAGGTGTCAACGATGATTCGCCCGACGGCTGTTCGGCCGGTGACCAGTATGCGTCCACACTCTTCATTGATGGTCTTGAAGGCGGTGCGGTGTATTACATCCAGTTTGACGGGTGGGGCGGACAGCAGGGCGCTTTCTCCATCGAAGTCACCTCGGCTATTCCATCCTGTCTGGTGAATATCGCGCACAACGCGGCCGACCTGGCACTCTCATCAGTGGATGTCTGGGTAAATGGTGCGCTCGCAGCCGACAACCTTGACTTCCAGACATGCACGGGCTATATGACGGTTCCTGCAGAGACGAGTGCCTATGTGGTCGTTAGCAATGCGGCCAGTGTGGATGATACCGATCCGATTTTCAGCACCAACCTTACACTGGATCCGAGCAAAGACTATTTGGTTATTGCCACCGGCATTTACAGCGAGAGCGGCTATACACCCGCGCCCGCCTTTGAACTGGTGGTGCACGAAACGATGATGACATCGACAGGCAGTGGCATTTGGTCTATATTGACTTTCGGAGGCGCCACCGACCAGGTTACGGTTGACCTGGAGTACCTGACTGAGGGAACCACCTTGTTCAATGACATCACCTACGGGGCCTTCCATGGCACTGGCTACGTAGAGGCGGAGGCCGGCAACATCTCGGTTGACATGACAGACGACACCGGCAACAACAGCCTCGGACAATATTGTTTGCAGCTACCCTTCATAGGACCCGCGGCCATCACACTCGTAAGCAGCGGCTTCGTGAATCCAGCGGAAAACAGCAATGGCGCTCCCTTCGGCTGGTACTTTGTAACCCCTTTCGGCGGCCCCTTTGTTCCTATTGTCGAAGGTGCTTGTCCCATTCCTTTCAATGACACCCCCTGCAATGCGATCGAACTGGAGGTAGACGCTCCTCCAATGACCTTCGACAACACCTTTGCCACAGCCGATGAAGGCGAGGTAAATCCGCCCAACCTGCCGCTCGATGACCCCGAGGCTGATTGTGTCAACGCGTGGTGCGACGGAGAACCTGTGAGCAACACACTGTGGTTTAGGTTTGTGGCGCCCGCTACCGGATCGGTGGGTATTTCAACCTGCTTTGCGAATTCATTTGATACCCAGGTGGCCGTGTGGACCATTCCCAATACCTGCGACGATTATGACACCTTTGGCTTTCATCAGTGCAATGACGATACCGATCCGATTTGCGACGACGGCGATCAGTTTGCCAGCGCCTTTCAAGTGTTTTACCTCACGCCCGGTAACATGCACTGGATCCAGCTGGACGGCTGGGGCGGTACTACGGGCAGCTTCGACATTGTGCTGGTGACCCTGACCTCGGTCGATGAGCAACAGGCGATACCCTTTACCTTCTATCCCAATCCTGCCAGCGACCTCCTCTTTCTCCAGTGTGACATCAGGGGTGCAGATGCCCTGATATCGGATATGTCGGGAAGAACGGTGAAGCGGTTTCAGGTTAACGGGCAACAGCAGCACGACGTGAGCGACCTGCCCTCCGGCATTTACACGCTGACCCTTCATCACGATGGTATGCATTCCTCATCCAGGCTCGTAATCGAATAAGCTTCAGGCAGGTCATACCGGCCGCTACGCCGAAGTGCAGGCGAGCAAAAAGAAAAAACCCCCGGCTCATCACCGGGGGTTCATTTTTTTAGCGGGAGTATGATCACGAGGCCAGGATGGCTTCCATCTTTTCCGTCAATACGTTTTTGGGAACACTTCCGACAGATTTGTCTACTACCTGACCACCCTTTACAAACAGGATAGTCGGGATGTTGCGAATGCCATATTTGGCAGAGATGTCAGGATTTTCATCCACGTTCACCTTGCCGACGATTGCCTTTCCTTCAAAATCATGTGAGAGTTCTTCCACGATCGGCGCCACCATGCGACACGGACCGCACCATTCCGCCCAAAAGTCAATTAATACAGGCTTGTCAGCCTTCATTACCACTTCAGAGAAGTTTGCATCGGTGATTTCTAATGCCATTGTTCCAGATTTATTGTTTGTTCCTATGTAGTTTCCAGCCAGTGCTCATCAACAAATAAACCATGATGCACTTTCTGCCAATCCGTCACCTGCTATGAGGCAGATTTACTGAAAGGGAGGCCAAAGGTAAGTCAGTTTTCGCGCAGCCAACTCCCAATTTTTCATATTTCAAGACTCGTGCAACTCGTACTTAAGTCCCTCAAATTGTTCGAGTTGTGACTGGATTTCCGCGGTGAGCATCAATTTCCGCACCTGAAGGGACGGCAGTACCAGCGTGCCTTCATCCGTAATGACATTGACGCGCAATTGCGTTTTTCCCTTCTCGTTGTCGAGCACTGTAAAAAGTTTGTCTACCAGTTCGGTGCTGACCTTATTGACCGGAATATGCACATCGAGGTAACGGGCCAGTCGATCGCGGATTTCAAACAGCGGGTCAATGCGGTTGATTTTGAATTCAAGTGCATTGGGATCGTTGCCGAACTTCCGCGGTTGCACCTTACCGAACACAAACACCTTGGCTCCTGGGTAGAGCAGGTGTTTGTGCTTGAGGTAGTCTTCGCCAAACAGCACAAATTCCTGGCTGCTCTCGTAATCTTCCAGTACGAATGTGCCAAAGGGCTTATTGCTGGAGCGGGCTATTTTTTCTGTGCTTGTGTTGACCACGCCGGCAAAACGGAGATCACGGTTTTTGCATGCCTGCAAGTCTTCGAGCAATTGAAGTCCTCCTTTGCTTCCAAACGAGCGGATATCCAGTTCAAAGTCATCGAGCGGGTGGCCACTGATGTACATGCCGACCACTTCCTTTTCCCGATTCAGTTGGGTCATCGCATCCCAGGGTTCCGCTTTAGGCGCAACGGGTTCAACCACCGCCACAGCCGATTCATCGCCGAAGAGAGACACCTGTGCAGAATTTTTCGTTTCCCTGAGCGCTGATGCAAAACGTACAAGTGTTTCAATATAGGTTTCATTTTTACCATCGCCGGCGAAGAAGGCTGACCGCTGCAGTCCGAAGCCGTCGAAAGCACCACTGAGTACGAGGCTTTCAATGGTTTTTTTGTTGGAAGCGCGGGCATCTACCCGCCTGAGATAGTCAATCAATCCGGTGAACCTTCCCTTTTTCTGCTCCTCGATGATGCTATGCACGGCACTCTCCCCGACACCCTTGACGGCTGCGAGGCCAAACCTGATTTGTCCCTTTTCGTTGACGCTAAACAAAAGTTTTGATTCGTTGACATCGGGACCGAGTACCGCAATACCCATCTTTTTGCAGACCTGCATGAATATACCG
>DHLU01000047.1:5221-5966 GCA_002405435.1 Flavobacteriales bacterium UBA4660 | reverse complement strand
GGTGTCGAGACCGCCGGAGTAGGCCAGCACGACCTTTTTGATATCGCTCATGTTGTTGCTCAACACAGCCGCCATGTACTCGGCGGGATAGTTGGCCTTGAGCCACGCCGTTTGGTACCCGATCCATGCATAGCAGGTCGAATGTGATTTGTTGAAAGCATAGCTGGCAAAGGCCTCCCAGTCTGTCCAGATCTTTTCCAGCTTATCCGGCGGATGTCCGAGCGCGGTAGCCCCATCGATGAACTTGCCCTTCATCTTGTCGAGCACATCCTTCTGTTTTTTTCCCATGGCCTTGCGCAGCACGTCGGCATCGCCGCGTGAGAAACCGGCGAGTTTCTGGCTGAGCAACATAACCTGTTCCTGGTACACGGTTATGCCGTAGGTGTCTTTCAGGAATTCTTCCATCTCAGGCAGGTCGTACCTGATCTGTTCCGTACCGGCTTTCCTCCGTATAAAGGAGGGGATATAATCCATCGGACCCGGCCTGTACAATGCATTCATAGCAATCAGGTCATCAAACACGGTGGGTTTGAGTTCCTTCATGCATTTCTGCATGCCTTCACTTTCATACTGAAACGTACCCATGGTATGGCCGCGCTGGAAAAGCTCATACGTCGCGGTATCATCCAGCGGCACGGCGTCGATATCTATGTCGATGCCTTTTCGCTCTTTGATTAGCTGCAGGGTGTCTTTGATTAGCGTAAGGGTCGACAACCCGAGAAAGTCCATTTTGAGCAGTCCGGCA
>DHLU01000047.1:4348-5092 GCA_002405435.1 Flavobacteriales bacterium UBA4660 | reverse complement strand
AAGTCCATTTTGAGCAGTCCGGCACTTTCCACCACGGAATTGTCAAACTGGGTGCACCACATATCACTGTCCTTGGCGGTAGATACGGGTACATAATTGGTGATTTCCTGAGGGGTTATAATCACGCCGCAGGCATGAATGCCCGTGTTGCGGATATTGCCTTCAAGCCGGGCGGCAAGGCGCAGCACCCTGGCCTCCGGCGAATCTGCTGCCGCCAGTTCTCTCAGGCGAAGGGCATCCGGCATGAGCGAGGCATTGAGTTTATCTGCCAGCGCTTTGTTGTCAAGTTTGAGCAGCACCGAAAGGTCAATGCCATCAGGCATCAGTTTGGCGAGACGGTCGGTATCGGGCAGCGGGAGTTCGAGCACCCGGCCTGCATCGCGGATGGCACTCTTGCCGCCCATGGTGCCAAAGGTGATAATCTGTGCCACCATGTGCTCGCCGTACTTCCTGCGCACGTAATCGATAACCAGGTCGCGTCCCTTGTCGTCGAAGTCGATGTCTATATCGGGCATGGATACCCGCTCGGGATTGAGGAAACGCTCAAAAAGCAACTGGTACCTGATCGGATCCACATTGGTGATACCTGTGCAATAGGCCACAACACTGCCTGCTGCGCTGCCCCTGCCAGGTCCGACGCTCACACCCATCTCACGGGCTTTGTTGCAAAAATCCTGCACGATGAGAAAGTATCCCGCATAGCCGGCATTGGTGATAGTACCGAGTTCAAATTCGATCCGCTCA
>DHLU01000047.1:0-4157 GCA_002405435.1 Flavobacteriales bacterium UBA4660 | reverse complement strand
CTGTTTTCATCAGCTTCTTTTCCATCCGAAAGCATCCTTTCGGTGAAAGCGGCGGGAAGATCAAAGCGCGGAAGCAGCACATCGCGGCTCAGGGCGTAAGACTCACAGCGGTCTGCGATTTCCAAGGTATTTTCAATGGCGGCAGGCAAATCACGAAACAGAAGGTGCATGGCTTCCGGCGACTTCAGGTAGTACTGGTCGTTGGGTAGCCCGAAGCGGTACTCCCTTCCCCGCTTACCGATGTACCGCGACGGCTTAGACATAAATTCTCCTTCCCGTATGCACACCAGCGCATCCTGCACTTCAGCATCTTCCTGCCGGGTATAATAGCCCGCATTGGCGGCGACATATTTCACGCCGTGTTTTTCGCAGAACTTCAGCAATACCTGATTTACATGTTGCTCTTCCTCCAGGCCGTGGCGCATGATTTCGGCGTAGAAACGATCTCCGAAATTTTCTTTCCACCACACAAAGGCTTCTTCCGCGCGCTCTTCGCCCTCATTGAGAATCCTCCACGGCACCTCTCCAAACAAACCGCCCGTGAGCGCCAACAGGTGGTCTGCATGGGCCAGCAACAGGTCTCTGTCGACCCGCGGTACGTAATAAAATCCATGCGTATGTGCGCGGCTGGTGAGTTTGGCCAGGTGGTGATAGCCCTCCTTGTTCATAGCCAGCAGCGGCACCTGAAAACCATTGTCCTGTGTCGTTTTGTCTGCGTGATTCCGGCAGAGGTTTATTTCACAGCCGACAATGGGCTTCACCTGATGTTTAAGCGCAGTACTGACAAATTGAAATGCCCCCATCATGTTGCCATGATCGGTCATGGCTATGGCAGGCATCTTCATTTCAGCAGCCGCCTTGATAAGTCTGGCAATATCAGACGCACTCTGCAACACACTGTATTGCGTATGCACATGGAGGTGTACGAAAGGCACTTCGTCGGGCAAAACCGCTTCTTCTGCGGCAGGCGCTTCCTCAGGCTGACTGACCGTTTCCACCGGCGAAGCCGCCACTTGAAAGTTGGAAGCCGACAGCACCGGCGGCTCGTAGGCGATATTGCCCGGATCTGCAGCGGCATCACGGATGATGCCGCGCTGAATAAGTTCAAAAAAGCACTTGCCCGTGGCAATGGTATCATAGCCGGCATCATGCGCTTCCTGAAAATGCGTATCGAAGAGTTTGCGGTACAGCTCCGACAGGCTGGGCCACTTGTACTTTCCGCCCTTGCCACCGGGCAGCGCGCAGTAGTCTGTGGAAAGGTCCTTGGTGTCGAGCACCTTCTTACCCGCAAACTTATCGGCCTGCCCGCCGCGGAGGTACTCGCAACCGATGATGTTGATGTCAAACTGCACATTGTGACCGGCCACGTGCGTCGCCTCGGCGAGCGCTTCACTGAACACAGCGAGGGCTTCGGCGAGAGGCACCCCTTCACGCAGGGCCCTGTCGGTAGAAATGCCGTGGACCTTTTCAGCATTAAACGGGATCGTGAAACCTTCCGGGCGGATAAGCGCGTTGTAGGACGAAACGAGTGATCCATCCGGACGGTGCAACTGCCAGGCCAGCTGGATACAGCGCGGCCAGTTTTCGAAGTCGCTCAGGGGAGCATTCCAGTTGCCGGGCAGGCCGGTGGTTTCAGTATCAAATATGAGGTACATCGTTTAAGCGGATACGGTCGAAAGAACTTCCGGCCGGAGGGCTAAAATAGCCCCACACGACTCCCTCCCGGAAGGTGTTGATTGAATGTTGAAGATTGCACGCGGGCCTCAGCCAGCCAACCCGGCAAACCTGCCGAAGCAGGCCGCTTGACCGCGACACACCACCTACTCCCCGACTTTTTTGATCTGGCCGGAACTTTTGGCGTCAGCGTCACTGATCAGTTTGTCTCCCTTCTGGTTTGCGTCTGCCACCAGTTTGTCTCCCTGTGACCTTGCCGCATTCACCATGTTGTCTGATTTCTTGGTCGCTTCGGCGATGGCTTTGTTGTGGGCTTCATCTGCCTTTTTTCTGGCCTCATCAGCCAATTTCTTCTTGGCTACTTTCTCCAGCGGATTCTTCGCCGAGTTCTCCATGTCCTGTGCCGCTTTATAGGCGTCATCCTTCAGTTTTTTCGCTGCCCCAGCGGCTTCTTTGTTGGCCTTGTCAGCGGCGGCCCTGGCCTCTGCTACCAGCTTGTCACGGGCGGCTTCTGCTTCTTTCACCAGCCTCTCCTTTTCCGCCCTGGCCTTTTCAAGGGCATCATCCTTGATTTCGGTCAGTTCCTCCACTGCCTTCTCCTTGGCCTGACCAATGAGCTCATCTTTCATATTGTTCACCATATCCTTGCCGAGATCCCCGTAGTTGGTGGAGATCTTCGGATCGGTAACGGTTCCGGTCACATGCAGTTTCACGGGAACCTTGTTACCGGTGCTGAGCTTTGTGCCCAACTTTTCGTTAGCCATAGCCAGCAGACTATTGGCCTGATTGACCGCCCCCTGAGGAAACTTGTCGAAGGGGATGTCCATGTCGACATGGTAATCGATCTCCTTCTTCAGGTTGGTCGTTCCGCTTATGGTTGCCGGAATGCCGTCGAGCTTTACCACAAATGGATCCACCTGCACAACACCATCTGTGATGCGGAAAGCCAATTTCACATCCTGTATTTGCTGGTTCTTCAATTTGTCGAGTCCGGTTATGTCTGCTATCTTAACCAGTGGCTTGTAATCGGTAACGGTCACCTGGGTCGTGTTGAGCGAGCCCTGGCCGTTGACGGACTCTTCTACCGGAGTCATGTCGGGCTTCAGGTCGCTCGACAGGGTGAATTTTGAACTGAACTTGCCGTTACACGACTTGGCGATGGGGGCCAATTTTTCAATCGTATTAAACTGCCTGGCCGATTTGTTGATGTCCATATTTTGGATGTCGTAGGCAAAATCGACCTTCGGCCTGCTGATGTCCCGGGCGTTGTAGCTGCCGTTCATCGAAACATTGCCGTCAAGCACATTCATGCTGACGTTTCGCAGGAAAGCAATTTTGTCGCGCAGACCGATTCCGCCTTTCAGGTTGGTGATTTCGGTAGCACCGTAAATGACTTTTTTGAAGTCGGCATTCATGGCGAAATCAATATTTCCTGGCAGTTCCACGGGCGCGAGGGCCGAGTCTGAGGCAGGTGCGGCCGTCTGTTCGGTGGCGGCTGCCGTTTCAGCCGGCATTAATTCGTTGAGGTCAAGCACCGCTGAAGAGACCGTAAAGTTTCCGCTCAGCAGGCTGTCACGGAGGGCATATTGCAGGTAGTTGTCGATACGGCCTGTTGCGGCGAGATCACTTTTTCCGATGCGGGCATCGAATGAAGCGAGGTTGAGGTATTGAGGAGTAAATTCAAATTTCGCCTGATTGACATTCATGCCGTAGGGCAGCGAATCACTGCTAAACATGATATTCAGTATTTCAAGCACCCCAGCCGCGTAAAATTGTTCGTACTGCTCCGTTTCCACCGCGCTCATTTTTCCTTTCAACTGCACATCGGCCTTTAATTGACCGTGCACCTCGCTTCCCGCTTCAAGCGGCACAAATTCCTTCGCCTTATCAAGATCCAGGCTGGCCTTGCAGGAGAAGTCGATGTCGGGATCGCTCATGGGCGTGCGAAGTCTCAGCATCATATCCACCGGGTTCTGCGCCATTTCAAAATGAAACGTCTCCACATCAATCTTCATCTTGTCGAGGTCATTGCCATCGGTGGCATCGATGGCGGCCTTCACCTGTATGTTGGATACACTGCCCGGTAAATCCGGGTACTGAAAATTCCCGTTTTCGACCAACAGGTTAACACCAAAACCAGGCATTTCGGTCTCCGACATTTTTCCTTTTACAAAACCGTTAAAGCCCACATTGCCGCTTGCCTTCACTCCGCTTACGTCGCTGGCGAAAGCGGCTGGCACCATAGAGAGCAATTGCCGGAAATCGGCTTCTTTCATGCCATAGGTCAAGTCCATTTCATAGGAACCATCGGGGGGCATGGCGAACCAGCCGTTGGCCGTCAGCAGCAATTCATTCAATTTGAATTCATTTTCCTTGAATGAAATTTTCATGGTTTCTTCATTGGCCACTTCAAGGTCGGCCTTGATGGATGTCTTTACCCCATTGATATACGTAATACCATCATAGGCCGTTGTGACCTTGCC
>DHLU01000016.1:3586-6754 GCA_002405435.1 Flavobacteriales bacterium UBA4660 | reverse complement strand
GGAACCACACCATCCAGATGCGACCGACGTGCACCGCGGGGAAAATGCCGGCGCTAACCACGGCGAAGAGCGGCATGGCCTCGGCCGCGCGGGTGATCGAGGTGCGCCATTTTTGCCGCGTGAGGAACAAGATGGCCGAAATGAGCGTGCCGGCGTGACCGATACCGATCCAGAAAACGAAGTTGGTGATGTCCCACGCCCAGTCTACCGTTTTATTCAGACCCCAGACACCGACACCGGTTCCGACCAGATAGGTAAGACAGCCGATGCCGTATAGGGCCACGATGAGGGCAATGGTGAAGGCAATTTTCCACTGGCGTGGTGCCGGGCCTTCAATGGGTGCGCAAACATCGCGGGAGATGTCGTGGTAGGTCTTGTGACCCAGGATCAGCGGCGTTCTTAATGACGACTCTTTATACATAATTCAATTTCTCCTTAGGCTGAGGTTTCTGTTGCGTTGCGGACTTTAGTCAGGTAAGACACGTTCGGTTGGGCGCCCACTTCTTCAAGCGCGTAGTAAGCGCGCACATCTGCGCTATACCTGCGCACGAGTGATTCCGTGTCGTTGAGGTCTCCAAAGGTGATGGCATGGGTCGGACAGGCTTCGGCGCATGCGGTGAGTTTCGGATCATCGCCTACCGGCTTGCCTGCGTTTTTGGCCGACACCTTGGCCCCCTGGATGCGCTGCTGGCACATACTGCATTTTTCCATTACCCCGCGGGTACGCACGGTGACATCCGGATTGAGCACCATACGCATTACATCGTCCTGAGAGGGGTTAAACATGGAGAACTTGTCGTTGGTCACGTAGTTGAACCAGTTGAATCTTCTGACTTTGTACGGGCAGTTGTTGGCGCAGTAGCGGGTTCCGATACAGCGGTTGTAGGCCATGTTGTTGAGACCCTCGTTGCTGTGCACGGTAGCTGCGACCGGGCAAACTGTTTCGCACGGCGCGTGGTTGCAGTGCTGGCAGAACATGGGCATGTGCACCGTCTGCGGGTTGAGTTCGGGGCGTTCCATGTCGCGGTAGGCGGCAATGGTTCCGAGTTTTTTGTTTTCTGATGTCTCTTCTACGGTGGCGAAGTCAGAGCTGTAGTAGCGGTCGATGCGCATCCAGTGCATATCACGGTGGCGCAGCACCTCATCCTTACCCACTACGGGCACGTTGTTTTCGGTATGGCAGGCCGTTACACAGGCTCCGCATCCGATGCACGACGACAGGTCGATGGTCATGCCCCAGCGGTGTCCGACATTTTCAATCGGGTGTTCGCTCCAGAGATCAAAGTCGCGGACAGGCTTCCTGTCTTTGGCATTGATGGCGTTATCGCCGTTGACATCTTCATGCACCGACAGGGTGGCCATGAGGTTGTAGGATGCGGTTCCGCGTGCCTTGTCTTTTTCGCCGAGGTAGGTGGCGATATCCGTTTCGCGCACCACGGAGGTGCGGCCCATGATGGTATTGTGAATCTGGGTAGCCGCCAGCGCGTATTCTTCCGTAGTGGCCTCCACGGTAACGGAGTAGGCGTGATAGTTTACCGCACCACCGGCCAGTGCAGCCAGCGGGAAGGCATTGCGGCCCACCGTCATCTTCTTGCCTTCGCCTTCGGTCAGGTGATCACCCTTTCTGCCTGTCTGGTAGGCGGCGTTTCCGATGGCCTCTCCCCCGTCTCCGCGCCCGTAACCGAGCGCAATTCCGATGGTGCCTGGTTTTTGTCCGGGCGCCGGGAATACCGGCAATGAAATCGCCACGCCGTTGAGCGTCACCTTGGCGACGTTGGCGCAATCGCATTGACCGATGTAGTTGCTGAGTTTCAGCTTTTCCACATCAGCGGGTGCCATGGTAATGTAGTTGTCCCAGGTGACCTTGGTCAAGGGGTCAGGGGTTTCCTGCAGGTAGGGGTTGGCGGCGTGTTGGCCGGCGCCCATGGTGACTTTCTGGTAAAGGGAGAGTTCCCATTCGCCTCCCTGCACCGCTTTAACGGCTGCGAGGGCATCGCTGAGGTTGGCGCCGGAAGTCGTGGCAGCAGTGGGTTCAGTTGCAGCCACCGCAGCCACCGCAGGTACGGCCGGGGCAGCCTCCTGGGGAACGACCTCAGCGGCTGAGGGTTCGGCTGGGGCGGGCGCAGCCATGGTACCGTTGTGCACTGCCACGTTCCACGTGTTGTCGGTGTGCATAAGGACCTGGGTATAGCCTGCGTTGTACGCGGTGCGCAGGTAGTCGTACCAGTTGGCCGGATTGTCGCTCCAGGCCAGCAGGCTTTCCGGAGCCTGACGCGTGTTGTACAGTGGGGTGATGGTCGGTTGTACCAGGTCGACCCGTCCTTCGAAGGGCGACAGGTCATTCCACGACTCGAGGTAGTGGTGGTCGGGGGCCTGAATGGTGCAGCGGCTGGCCGTTTCGTCAGCCACGAGGCTGAAGGCAACGGAGGTATTTACCTTGGCCAGGGCACTGCGGAAGGCTTCCGGGCGCACCCACGAGTAGGCGGGATTGCATCCGTACACAATGAGCGTATCCACAGCACCGCCTTCCATTTCGGCAATGAGGGCCTCAACTTCGGCGTCGTTGCCCCTGAAGAGGTTGAGGGGATTTTTAATGTCGATCAGGCTGCCGTAGGCTCCGTTAGCCTCGTTGATGGCGTTGACAATGCGCTGTACATTGACATCGTTGCTGCCTGCCACTACCAATGCGGAACCGCGGTTGGCCCTGAGGGCATTGACCGCTGCGTTGAGACCGGCTTCATCCACACCTTCAACGGCGGCAGTGCCCCCGGTGAGTGCTTCGTAGAGTGCGGCTGCCACCTTGCCTTCGTCAGACGGGCGCGTGTGCACGCGCAGGTCTGCATTGGAGCCGGTGAGCGACATGTTGGATTCAAACTGGAAGTGCTGTGCCATCCAGCCATTGGCAGGATTGCGGAGCGAGCCGTATTGGGCAGCAAAGAGGTTGGGTGTTACCCAGGTGCCGAGGAAATCGCAGGCAATGCTGACGATGACCCGGGCCTTGCTGAAGTCGTAACGCGGAACGGCGCGCACCCCGTGAGAGGTTTCGTGCGCCGAGGCGATACCCTGGTACGATACCGTATCGTACTGGATATGTTTGACCTTGCCGGCGTAGCGGTTGGAAAACTCGGCGATGGCGCGGCGTGTGGCCGGACTGATAACCGTGTGTGA
>DHLU01000016.1:2730-3443 GCA_002405435.1 Flavobacteriales bacterium UBA4660 | reverse complement strand
GGCCGGACTGATAACCGTGTGTGACAGGATGCGGATGGCGCGTGCGTCGGTGCAGGCCTTTTTCACAGCGGCGTCTACTGCGGCCCAGTCGGAGGCTGCTCCGGCGATTTGCGGACCCCTCAGCCTGGCGCTGTCGTAGAGTGAAATCACAGAGGCGTTGATCCTGCTGTTGAGGGCACCCTTTTCGAGACCGTGCTTGGCATTGCCCTTTATGAAGATGGGTCGTCCCTCGCGGGTTTTCACCAGCACATTGCCATAATCACTGCCGTCGTAGAAAGTCGAAGCGTACCAGTTGGCGACCCCTGGGGTGATTTCGTTGGGTTTCACCACATAGGGGATGGATTTTACCACCGGGGTTTCACAGGCGGCCAGCGTGGCAGCGGTGAGGCTAAAACCCATAAACCTCAGGAAGTCCCTCCTGCCGGTATTGGTTTCTTTCAACCGCTCATCGCCCAGAAACTCATCTGTGCGCTGTGTTTCCTGAAATTCATTGGAGACAGCCTGCTCGAATGCTTCGGTTTGGTGAAGTTCTTCCAGGCCTGTCCAGTATTTTTTGCTCATTCCCATGTGTTTCGTCAGATCGGTTCAAGATTAATAGTGGCATTTGCCGCATTCCCATCCACCCAGTTCACGTACGGTAGCCTTGTCGTCGGCCAGAATTTTCCTCAACTCTTCCTGGCCGCGCGGATTATTAACTAACCGGTCGTGCATTT
>DHLU01000016.1:0-2623 GCA_002405435.1 Flavobacteriales bacterium UBA4660 | reverse complement strand
CTCTTCCTGGCCGCGCGGATTGTTAACAAACCGGTCGTGCATTTCCAGGTAGTAGCCATTTTTAATTTTTGCAGGATCCTGGTTGAGGTCAACGGTAGCCTTGTTGTGGCATTCGAGGCACCAGCCCATGGTGAGTGTTTGTTTGGTGAGTTTGATCAGTCCGGGCACATCTTCCTGAGAATTGGTCAATTCTGTGGTAGACATGCGGCCGGTGGTGTAGGTCTGCACGGGGCCGTGGCACTGTTTGCAATCGATACCTGCAATGGCTACGTGCGTCTGGTGGTTGAACGACACGTGGTCGGGCAGGTTGTGGACCTTATTCCACATGATAGGTTTTTCCTCATAGCCCGGGATATAGGCTCCTGTCTTGGGGTCAAAGCCGATGGCGTCATAGATTTTCTGAATCTCCGCGGTACCGCCGGGCTGTTTTCCTTCCCGGATGGCCTTGTGGCAGTTCATACACACGTTGGCTGACGGGATGCCGGCGTGCTTGGATTTGCTGGCGCTGCTGTGGCAGTACTGGCAATCGATTTCGTTTTGGCAGTTGTGGATGGCGTGCGAGAAGGCAATCGGCTGGGAGGGGTAATAGCCTTCATAAACACCGATGTTCATGAGCGCCTTGTAGCCGACCACACTCAGGTAGAGGAAAACGAAGACGCCGACGAGAGAAACGAATACCACATTCTTCCACATCCAGGCGCGCACCGACTGGCCGTAGGTCAATTCGGGGAGGGCTGGTTTGCCCGCCCGCTCCAGCATGGCATTGCGCAGGGATTTTGAGATGTTTGAAGCCGACACGGCGATGATGGCCAGCACGACCCCGAGCACAATCCACCATCCTGCGCCTGAGCCCTTGTCCGTTGACGCTGCTGCCGCCGCTTTTTCGTCGAGCGTGATGCACTTGGAATCTGCCTGGGCATTTTGGGCTGAGGCCGGGGCATCGCCGCCGGTCTTGACGTAGGCGAAGATGTCTTTGATTTCGGCTTCCGTCACGGCCTGGGCTGTCATCATGCCAAACTGGGCCTTGTACTTTTCGACCAGGGCTACGATGTACGGATCGCCCGTGGCGAGGGCCGCATTCGGGTTGGTAATCCATTTTACCATCAGGGCGTCGCCCGCCTTCCACCGCGTCTCAATGCCATAGAGCTCCGGGGCATTCAATACCCCTTGCACCTTGTGACAGGAGGAACAGTTGTTGTTGAATATTTCCTTGCCCTTGGCCGCATCTCCCCCATCAAAAATGGAGGCAAACAGCGGAGAAGTCAGTGAAATCAGCAGGAAAGAAGCGATGAGGCGAAGCCGGATTTTAGTGGCATCTAGACAATCAGGAACAGGCGTCATTGTTGCTTTTTGCAGGGATTAGACCCTGTTTTTTGCGCCGCCAAATTTATATCAGTGCCATACATGACAATAGTCTGACACGGAGTTTCCAACAATTTAAAATCATTCTAAATAATAAATTACGCTGTTCTTTATCAATTTATTACTTGAGGAAACCGGCTTGCCGTGCTTCGGTGTAGTTTTGAACAAGCGGTTATGGCTTTCCGGTAGGAAAATGGCCTGATCCTTGGCTGCCCGGAGTGTAATTTTGCTTATTCTATGATGCGAAATTTCCGCTGTCTTCTGTTTCTTCCTGCCTGCCTGCTGTTGGGGGCGGCACGCACCGTGGAGGCTCAAAGCGATTCGCTGCTGATTCGTCTTGAATTATTGAAATCGCCTGAAAGCGCCTCAGATACCGGCATTGCCGCTTTGGACACGGGTCCGGCGACGGCTGCGGGTCATGTGGAAGTGCACAGCACGCGGGGCATCGACTCGCTTGAAAAATCCATGCGCGGGGTGCAGCGTTTGGAGGGTTTCCGGGTGCAGGTATTTCTGGGTTCTTACCGCGAAGCCATGGAAGCCCGCCGAAAGTTTTCAGAGGGTGGACTGGCTTACCCTTCCTACACCTTGCCCAATACACCCGACTACATGGTGCTGGTGGGTGATTTCCGCACCCGGTCGGAAGCGCAGCGCGCGCTGAAGGAAATCAAGCGGCAGTATACAGGTGCCTTTATCCTTCCCGGCGTCATTGAGCCACCGCAGTTTGCCGCGCGCAGGGGCGAGGGCCGATAACGGCTGCATGGTCACTGCAGAACCGGCTGTTTACAACGTCTGTTTTACTTCAACTTCTTCGTAGGCCTCGATGATATCGCCCACCTTGATGTCGTTGTACTTGTCAATGTTGAGGCCGCATTCGAATCCTTTGGCCACCTCCTTCACATCATCCTTGAATCGCTTGAGCGAGCCGAGGTTTCCGGAATAGATAACGATGCCATCGCGGATAAGCCGGATTTTGTGCTGGCGGGTAATTTTTCCGTCGGTCACGTAGCAACCCGCCACAGTACCCACTTTTGAGATGCGGAAGACCTCGCGGATTTCGACCGTGGCGGTGATTTGCTCTTCGATTTTCGCGGAGAGCAGTCCTTCCATGGCTTCCTTCACCTCTTCGATGGCCTTGTAGATGATGGAGTAGAGTTTGATCTGAATTTCTTCCTTTTCGGCCAGTTTGCGCGCGCTTGCACTCGGGCGCACCTGGAAGCCGATGATGATGGCGTCGGATGCGGAGGCCAGCAGCACGTCACTT
>DHLU01000074.1 GCA_002405435.1 Flavobacteriales bacterium UBA4660 | reverse complement strand
GTCTGCCTCCTCATGAACTGCTGGTAACTTTTTTATCACCTGTGCTTTCAGTGATTTAACGCCCATCTCAGTTCTTTGAATCAGTTCATTTTTTGCCACTGAGCTGACTACTACTTCTGATAAAGTTTTGGAAGAGGAATCAAGAGATATGTTTAAAACCGTATTCGCTTTTAAATCAAGTTCTATTCGTTTCGTTTCCATACCAATATACCTCACTTCAAGCGTATACACTCCCGCAGTCAGATCAAAAGAATAAAAGCCATATTCATTTGAAATTGCAACGCCCGCTCCGTTGACAACGAGTGTGGCTCCAATTAGGGTCTCGCCACTTGATTTTTCACTCACTTCACCAGAAACGGTAAATTTTGATTGTCCTTTAGCCATGCCAACGATTGTTAGCATCATGCAGCAAATAATTAGGTACTTCATTAACTTTAATTTTCCGCTAAGCACCCGCTACTTTGGGTATTTCATACTTATTTATTGGCTGAATGACGTAAACCCACCGTTGAATGGCGTATTTTGACATTAAATGAATATTGCAACATGAAATTGAGCTACCTCGTTTATAATTAGACCATTAACCTGTAGCGCCAGCCTGTTTCTCACACCCAAAAAATGTCATTAGCCTGGATGGCGTGCGTGTTTTCTCCTTGCAGCCTCCATCTATTTGAAGGCGCAAAAAAGTTGCTTATCAGAGAACAGAAACCAAGATGAACGCCACGCCTGCTGCAAAGCTCTATGGCAGCATGAAACCGTTTACGGGGAAACGCAAGCCAAAAAATCGATGTGGTTTTTGAACTAAGAACTCCGCTTATCCAACTACCCTGGCACACATCAGTCCGTCGCGCAAAGGAAGCAGAACGGGCTGTATCCGGGGATCCTTTCGGATTTCATCATTGAATGCCTGGAGGGCCCTGGTTTCCGCATCACCGGTGGCAGCCGGTGTCACCACCTTTCCGCTCCAGAGCACATTGTCGGCCAGAATCAGCCCTCCGGGAGCCATCATCGGCAATACCTGGTTGTAATAATGCAGGTAGTTTTCTTTGTCGGCATCTATGAACACGAGGTCAATGGGTCCGGAAAGGGTGGGTATGATATCGCGTGCATTTCCAACATGACGCTCCACCTTGTCAACGATGCCCGCCATTGCAAAGTATTTGTCCTGAATCCACTTCAGTTCATCGTTGATGTCGATGGTAATTAACCTGCCGCCGGCTTGCAATCCCTCGCAGAGGCAGATGGCCGAATATCCGGTATATGTGCCAATTTCGAGGATTACCGATGGCCGGGTTAGGTGCGACAACAAACTGAGCATACGGCCCTGGATGTGTCCGCTAAGCATGCGGGGCATCAGCACTTTTTGCCAGGTTTCGCGGGTAAGGGCTTTCAACACCTCCGGTACGGGCTGGGTATGTTCGGTTGCGTAGTTTTCAATCGCCTCCGGGAGAAAGTTCATGTCGGTTCTTTTTGCAAAGATGTGCCAGGCCCCGGAGAGACACGACCCCCTTTTCCTGCCAATATGCTCATCGGGGATTCGCGCATTCAGGCCTAATTTCGCCCCGATGAATTTTCTGGAGTTATCTGAGGCCCTTCGCAAGTGGCTTTCGCACTGGATTGCCGAAGATTGGGTGGCTTTTGTCACCTTCATCACCGGCTTCGGGGTGCTGGCAGCCCTGTGTTTCACTATCTGGTTTTTTACACGGGTAGTCATCATCCGTGTGATCAGGCGTATCGTCACTCGGACGGAAACCCGCTGGGATGACAAACTTTTTGAATACAAGGTTTTCCGGCAACTTGCCATGATTGTTATCGCCATCGTGATTACGCATGCCGTGCCGGTGCTGTTCAGGCATTATCCCGACTGGCTCGTGTTTTCTCTTCCGCTGGCGCAGGTCTATGTGGTGGTGGCCATCTTGCGGGCCCTTCACGCCGTGCTGAACGCCATCAGCGACCTGCTTGAAACGACACCCAGCCTTTCCGACAAGCCTATAAGAAGCTACAAACAGGTAGCCAAGATTATTTTTCTGCTGATCGGACTGGTGTTCATTCTGAGCATCCTGCTGCGTCAGTCACCCCTTTACATTCTCACCGGGTTCGGTGCCGTAACGGCCATATTGCTGCTCATTTTTAAGGATGCCATCCTCGGCTTTACGGCGAGTATACAAATGAGTGCCATTGACCTGGTAAGAATCGGAGACTGGATTACCGTGGAGAAGTTTGGGGCAGACGGAGAGGTCATCGAAATCAACCTTACCACCGTAAAGGTCAGAAACTGGGACATGACCGTAACCCTTGTGCCATCCTATGCGCTGGTGAGTGAAAGTTTCAGGAACTGGCGCGGCATGCAGGAGAGCGAAGGACGACGCATCAAACGGTTTATGTACATCAAAATCTCCAGCATCAAATACTGCGATGAGGACCTGTACAACCGGCTGCTCAAGGTTGAGCGCATACGCGACTACCTGCTGGAACGTCACCGAGAGATCGAGACTTTCAACACCACAGGTGGTATCGATAAATCTGTGCTGATCAACGGCAGGCACATGACCAATATCGGCATCTTCCGCCAGTATGCAGAGGCCTATCTGAGGCAAAATCCGAAAATCAACAGCGACATGACCTACATGGTGCGCCATCTTCAGGCTACGCACCACGGCCTCCCGATAGAGGTCTATGCTTTTTCCCGGGAGAAAGAACTGGAACGATTTGAAGAAGTCGCAGCCGATATATTCGATCACCTGTTTGCCGCCATAGCCTACTTTGACCTGGAAGTTTTTGAAAGTCCGTCAGGCGGAGAGCGCAAGATGGCCGAAGAAAATTCCGGACCCGTAATCGAAGAATGAACAAGAATGTAGTGTTGCAGCTGGCCCTGCTCACCCTGGTGGGCATGCCGATTATCGCGCTGGTCGTTGACCACTACAGCGAGGATCGGGTCAACCTGGCTGCATCATTGGCCGGACCCTCCCACCCTTTGCTGCAACTGGTGTACGGACTAACCGGCGGGGCAGCCGCCGCGGCCGTCGCCAGCCTGACCATCTCGATGAAATTTATGCAAGGCATTAGTTCGCGTTATGTGAACCTGTTTGGTCATTTCAACCTCAACCGAAATGAAATTGTGCTCATCTCACTCTGCGCCGGTGTAGGCGAAGAACTGCTCTTTCGCGGGGCATTGCAGCCCTTCCTCGGCATCGCGCTGACCTCATTCATTTTCGTGGGCATGCACGGCTACTACAGCATTCGGTCTTGGCAGATAACGGTGTACGGCGCTGTGATGACCCTCATCATTGCAGCCATCGGTTGGATGAGCGTTGCCTTCGGACTCATAAGTGCCATGGTTGCCCACACGGTGATCGATGTGGTGCTGCTGCACCGCTTACAGGAGTCAGGCCGCCGCCAGGTGCAGGAGGAAGACTGATTGATACAGGTATTCCGGGGCGGTTAACCCAGGCGTGGAAGCAAGGCTTTTGGTATTCTCGCTATTTTTGAACGATTATTCGCAAGGCTATGAGTGCAAAACCGAAATCAGGCTCCGGCGGCTTCGTCTATTCCACCAATCCTGACTTTTTCCGGGAGGAGGAGGCTGCGGCAGGCTCCGGTAGCGGGCCCCAGGAGCTCCGCGTCTGGCTGGAAAAAAATCACCGCGGCGGCAAGACGGTTACGGTCGTGCGGGGCTTCTCCGGCAGCGATGCCGAATTGGAAGACCTGGGCCGCACACTCAGACAAAAATGTGGATCGGGTGGCAGCGTGAAAGACGGAGAAATTCTCATCCAGGGCGATCACCGCCAGAGAGTCATTCAATGGCTCACCCAGCTGAAGCACCGTGTAAAAAGTGCAGGAAGCTGATGACCAATACCCCTGCCCCGGGCGATGAGCGGTTTGCCATTGCCATCAAAACATTTCAGGCATTCGAACCGCTGGTTGCCGCTGAATTGCGCCGACTGGGCTTCACCGATCCCGCCGAAGATACCCGCCTTGTAACGGTGTCAGGCACACTTGAAGACGTGTACCGACTTAATTACATGATGCGCACTGCGCTGCGTATTCTTATTCCTGTCAGAAAATTCATCGTGCATTCGCCTGATGACCTCTACCGTAAAATCAAAAAAACAGACTGGACACCCTGGCTGAGTGCAGACAGCACCTTTGCGATAGACCCGCACATCAGCAGCGGACTCTTCAGACATCCGCACTTCGCATCCCTTCGTATGAAGGATGCCATCGCTGACCAGTTCACCGAACGTGTAAACCGACGGCCCGATGTAGACCCTGGGTCACCCGATGTGCGCTTCGACCTGCATATTGACGCGGGAAACAGGGTTACCGGGTCGCTCGACAGCAGTGGCACCTCGCTTAACCAGCGTGGATACAGGGTTTCCGGCGGAGAGGCACCCCTCAATGAAGTGCTGGCGGCCGGACTCCTGGAGCGTGCGGGCTATACCGGTCGGGAAACGCTCTATGTGCCCATGTGCGGCAGCGGAACACTGGCCATCGAAGCAGCGATGATGACCACCGGTGCACCGGCCAGGCTGCTCAACCCTCAGTTTGGGTTTATGAAATGGAAGGATTTCAATCCGGACCTGTGGAAGCAGGTGAAGGCCCGCTGCGACAGCAGCATGCATGCGGCGTATGCACCCATCATGGCTTCTGACCTGAAGGCTGCTGCTGCCGATGAATGCCGGCGCAACCTCGTCAGGGCCGGAATGAGCGATCATGTGGCCGTGCGTACGGAAGACTTTTTCGACCTGAAACCCACCGGTGAATCGGGCATGGTGATACTCAATCCGCCTTACGGAGAGCGAATGCCGTTGGCCGAGATCCAATCATTCTACCGCCGCATCGGTGACCAGCTCAAGCGCCATTGGGCCGGCCATACCGCCTGGCTGATCTCGTCCAACCTGGAAGCACTCAAACATATCGGACTCAAACCTTCCGCAAAGTTCAAGCTGCTCAACGGCAGCCTGCCTTGTCTCTACCAGCAGTTCGAACTCTTCAGGGGTGACCGAAAGTCGCGGCTTCAGGCTTCGGGGTCCGAAGCGGACAGCACGCCGTGAGGTAAATTCACGGCCTCAACCATTGATACCGCATGAGCTCAGGAACCATACTTGTCACCGGTGCCACCTCCGGATTCGGAGAAGCCATCGCATGGATTTTTGCCGAAAAAGGCTACCGGCTCATCATCACAGGCCGCCGCCGCGAACGGCTGGAAGCACTGCAGCAGGCCCTGGTTGAGCGCTGCAGCGCAGAGGTGCTCCCCCTGTGCTTTGATGTACGCAGCCGCGACCAGGTGGAAAAAGCCATCGGCGGACTGGAAGCCACCTGGAGAACGATTGACGTACTGGTCAACAATGCGGGCCTGGCACTCGGCCGAGATGCGGTGCACGAAGCAGATCCCGACGACTGGAGTACCATGTTAGAAACCAATGTGATGGGGCTGCTGTACGTTTCCCGTGCAGTGATTCCCCTTATGATTGCCCGGCAGTCTGGGACCGTGATCAATATCGGATCGATTGCCGGCAAAGAAGCCTACCCCGGCGGCAATGTCTACAGTGCATCGAAGTTTGCCGTTGACGCACTTACGAAAAGCATGCGCATCGATCTGCTGCCCCACCGCATACGGGTTTGCCAGGTTGCACCCGGGGCAGCCGAGACCGAATTCTCGCACGTGCGGTTTAAGGGAGACAGCGAAAAAGCCCGGCAGGTGTACCGGGGCTTTGCACCCCTCAGGGCCTCAGACATCGCTGAAGCCGTCTGGTTTATCGCCTCGCGGCCTGCCCATGTCTGTATCAACGACATGGTCATCATGCCGACCGCACAGGCCTCAGCCGCTCACCTCCACAAAAGCGAACACTGAAAAAAGCCTTTATGAAAAAACGCCCCTGCCCCGGTTCACTGCTTGTTGCCCTGGCTTTCGTGGCCGGTGTACAATGCAACTTTGTCAAGCCGGAAGTGGACATGATCGTGCACAACGCCGTCATCTACACCGTCAATGAGCAATGGGAAGTTGTTGAAGCCATGGCCATCGACGACGGGAAGATTGTCAAGCTCGGTCGAAGTGCCGACATCCTCCACGACTTTGTGTCGCGCCAGGTAATAGATGCAAACAAAAAACCCATCTATCCGGGTTTCATCGATGCGCACTGCCATTTTCTCGCCTATGGCAGAACGCTGCGCCATGCCGATCTCTCGACAACCACGTCGTGGGAGGAAGTGCTCGCGACGATTACAGCGCACCGCGAAGCCAATCCCCAACAACCCTGGCTCCACGGACGCGGATGGGACCAGAATGACTGGTCAGAAAGCTACCGGAAGGAACTTGCTGCAGCCGGGGTAACGGTATCAGCAGACGAAGACGTAGTGGTTCCCTTTCCCTCCAATGAACGCCTCAATGCCCTGTTTCCCGAAACGCCGGTTGTGCTGCGGCGCATCGACGGACATGCCATGATCGTCAATGATGTGGTACTCCGAATGGCCGGCATCACCGCGGGCATGGACATACAAGGCGGAGAAGTCGTTGAGCTGAACGGAAAACCCACCGGTGTGCTCATCGACAATGCCATGAAGCCCGTGGAAGCCATCATTCCCGCACCGGGTGCCGATGAAGAATCAAAGGCACTGCTTTTTGCACAGGAAAAGTGTGTTGCTGTCGGTCTCACCACCGTATCGGATGCAGGATTGATGAAGAAAGACATTGACCTTATTGACCAACTGCAAAAACGGGGAGAACTCAACATGCGGCTCTATGTGATGCTCTCCGACGATTCGCTCAACCTCGCCTATTACCTCCGCACGGGCATTGATACCTCTGCCCGCCTCAATGTGCGCGCCTTCAAGTTTTATGCAGATGGTGCGCTGGGTTCACGCGGTGCTTGCCTCACCCTTCCCTATGACGATGTGCTGACCCTCTCAGGCTCTGCGTCGCTGACAGTCGCCGGCTTTGTTGACCTTGCCGCCACACTCAACGTCGAAAAAACCACCTCCGGCGATTTG
>DHLU01000102.1:9199-9579 GCA_002405435.1 Flavobacteriales bacterium UBA4660 | reverse complement strand
TGATGCCCTGGGTGCTGGCTTCCTGCGCCGATACCCCTGAAGCGATTACCCCCGAAATCATCAACTTCCCCAAAACCGCCTCTGTCGAAGGTGATCAGCCCTTGCCTGAATTGAAATTTGAAAACACCACCATGGATTTTGGTGTGGTTTCAGAAGGGGAACGGGTGGAGCAGCGCTTTCGTTTTGTCAATGCGGGCAATGCGCCCCTGGTCATCTCGCAGGTAGTGCCTTCGTGTGGATGCACCACCCCCAAAGATTGGCCACAGGGGGTTATTCAGCCCGGCGCGTCAGGATTCATTACCATTGAATTTGACAGCAACAACAGGGTAGGAAAGATTGACAAAACCATTGATGTGCAGGCCAACACGGTTCCATCATCC
>DHLU01000102.1:8268-9082 GCA_002405435.1 Flavobacteriales bacterium UBA4660 | reverse complement strand
CTGGCCAACACGGTTCCATCATCCACACGGTTGCATTTAACCGGCGAAGTCAAGGGACCAGAGCATTAATTTCACCGCCAAATCAATTTACCAATTCGCAATGAACTATTTTTTGCTTCAGGCTGCTCCCGCCCAGGGTTCTGGGGGAGGAGGTTTTCAATTCCTCATACTTATGGGAGGTATGTTCCTGATCATGTATTTCTTCATGATTCGTCCGCAGGTCAAACGGGCTAAGGAAGCGCGTAAGTTTCAGGAAAATCTCAAACCCGGAGACAAGGTGATGACGGTAGGCGGCATCCACGGAGAAGTGGTCGAAATCGCCGAACTCACCCTTGTAATCAAAATTGACCAGGGGCGTATGCGGGTGGAGAAGTCCGGTATTTCCCACGACCGCCGGGTCGTCGATCCGTCGGCCGATAAAAAGGCCTGAGGTCGCTGAAGATTCCGCGAGGCAACCTATTCAATTCCCGAAGCGCCGGCCGCCCGTTCCCTCTGCGCGCCGTTCACGAAACCGCTGGAGCAGTTTCTGCCTGAACTTTTCTTCCAGTCCCATGAGCACACCGGTGCGCCGGGCTCCGATGATGGGCAAGACCTCCTGAAGCATGCGCTTTTCAGCCTCGGCTTCCTGTGCGCGCAGCGCGTGGATGCGGTTGATGTGGGGCCGTATTTGTGCATCGGAAGCAGTCCCCTCCGCGTCGGCCCGCTGAATCTCGCGGATTTCGTCGCGCGTAAGCTTTTGTTCCCTGCTGAAGGCATTGTATATCGGCCAAAACTTTTCTGCCTCGGCGCTGGTCAGTTCAAGATTCTCGGTAAT
>DHLU01000102.1:3875-8149 GCA_002405435.1 Flavobacteriales bacterium UBA4660 | reverse complement strand
CAGTTCAAGATTCTCGGTAATAAAGGCAATGCGGAGCTGTTTGATTTTGTCTTCAGCTACCGCCCCGGGCTGCGCGCGCAGTAACGGAGCAGCGAAGAGCAGGCCCAGCCAGATGATGATCAGCGTGTTCTTGTTCATGGTCGTCATGTTTTATTCGTCAAATAAGCCTTCAGTACCTGCTTCGAAAAAGAAATTCAAAATCTCTTCATCGGTGAGGTCATCGAAGGTGATCGCTTTTTGTTTAGTGCTTGGATTGCTTTCGGCAGGAGCGGTGATCATGCCGGAAAAGTCCTGCGTTGCCGTATCTGACGTGGCTATTTCAGGACGCGCGGCGGACATGGTGTCTACCACTGCGGTGTCGCCGTCAGTGACTTCTTCGGCCAACAGCCAGAGGTGGTAATAGTCCTCGTCATCGGCGAAATACACAAGGTGCGTCTCATCGATGGGAAGAGCAGACAACAGGCTGGCAAAGTCATTTCCTTCTTCGGCCGGTGCGCGTAGCAGCAGGGCAGCTACTACGGCAGCTGCAGCCATACCCGGAGCCAGCAAAAGACGCAGCAAACGACCCGGCTGCGCTTTCCGGGCAACGGTCGATTTCAGGAGGCGTTTGTTTTGGGCGAAATACTTGCCAGGTACCTGCAGTTCAGCTGACCCCGGCTCACCCAGCGCACTTAGCCTGGACAGTGCTATGGCCGAAGCATCGAAATAGCCTTCAGCAGTGGCCGGAAGGGCATCCGAATGCGGAATGCCGCCCAACGCTTTAAGTCCAGTGCCCGCCGCTTCGAAATAGCCTTCCGGTACCGCGAATGCGCCGCCCGTCCTGAAGGCTTCAGGCAGCGCGGGGATGTAGTCTCCCTCCGGATCGGCAGGTATGTGAGGATCTGACATGCGGGTTATTGGGTAATGAGAGGCGCCTGGGGCATTTGCGTTTAATTGGATTGCATAAATGCGACTATTTTTTGAACGGCGAAGTGGAAGGATGCCTTGAGCGCACCGACACTTGTACCTGTGATTTCTGCGATTTCGTCGTAGCGTTTTTCTTCGAAGTATTTCATGATAAAAACTGCTTTCTGCTTTTCCGGAAGCACCGCAATGGCAGTTTGCAGCTTGCGCTGTATCTCGTCGCCTTCAAACAGCGGGTCTTCCTGAAGGGCAGTGCTCAGTTTCTGGGGCACCTCGTCGAGTGAAACCTTGCCGATGCGTTTTGACGATTCCAGAAAATTGATCGACTCGCGGTAGGCAATTGAAAACAGCCAGGTGCTGATCTTGGCTTCACCCCGGAAGGAAGCCAACCCCTTCCAGGCCTTCAAAAAAGTGTTTTGAACCAGGTCATCGGTATCGTCATGATCGAGCACCATACGGCGAATGAAATAGTACACAGGCCGTTGCCACTGGTCAACCAGCCAGTTGAACAACACGGTCCGGCCGGCAACATCATGGGCCAATTGTAATATTTCTTCTTTCGAATACGCCATGCCGGAATTTCTCAAAGATAACTTCAGGGTTTGACGGGCCGCCCGCGGGAAGGTTTAAAGTGCTTTCCTTATTTTCAGCGCAGTGTCGTCCGAAGCACAGTCCATGAGAAATAAAATAGAAGCATATACATTCCACAGGCTTTTTCAGAAACCAGAAAACGCAGATAGCCTGCTTGCGCCCCGAATATCGCGTTGCACGCGCGCGCCTCGTGGCAGCAGGCGTATCTATGAGCAGTGGAGTGCGCCAATCGAAGGGTGGTTGCAACCTGCGTTAAAAACAAAAATCCCGGAGGGTATCCACCGGGATTTTCAAGACCTGAAATTCACCATTCCAAGACAACCAATTATGAAAAACAGGCCGGTTCAAATATCGGAGTTTTTAAAGGGCACAAGGTAAAATCGCGCAACTTTTTTCGCGCCACGCGGCCGGTTGGCGATTGAGTTAAAGTGCAGATAACCAATTGATTAAACGAAAACTTTTCAAGTAAAAAACCAAGGTTCTATACCCCTTATGACTCTGAAAATCAACCCATCGCAAGGGGACCTTTCCCGGTTAGGAATAACACCGACCAGGCTTCAAACCGGCTGAAGACAAATTCCACGAAATCAGCCCTTTAGTTTTGCCTTAAGGATTTTTGCACCCTGTTGGTTGCTGAGTTTGGGGCTGTTTTACCTTTGCCGTCCTTTACACATCCCATGAAAAACTACGGATTCGCTTGGATAGCGGCTGCAGCCTTGGCCCTGGCGGCCTGCGGCAGCAAGAATGAACAGCCTGCTGGCTCAGCCTCAGGTATTGAAAATCAAGTCAATGGCCTTGGTGACCTCGCTGGCCAGTACGAGGGAACCTTCACCTGTCCGACCTGTGAAGAGGTTCGTTCCATACTAGTGCTGCAGCCCGACAGCACCTTTCAAATGCGCACGGCCTATAAGGTAAACGGGAATGACAGCATCAGCACCCAGGCCGGAACCGCACAGCTGGCTTCCGCAGGGTCGCTCACGCTGGTAGAATCGGGCGCTTCATCTGCGGTGCACACATTGACCTTTACCGATGCGTCGGTAATGACCTACGCGTCTGGCGATAAGAGCGGCAGTTTTACCCGCAAAACCAAGGTGGTTGCCGATGAGCCCGGTCGCAGGCTTTCGTATTGGGTAAGCGAGCCTGACAGCACCCGTTCAATCCAGGTGTACCAAAACACGCGAAACTTCGTCAACATCCATAAGCGCTACCTTGATGGTGCTTCGGCAGACCAAAAGGCCCTGATAGCCTATTATGCTGAGGTGTACAATACCGGCTGCAAGGCGGGGCGGTGCGAACTGACCGATGCGTTGGGTATTGCCGAGCGCGGCAGCAAGGAACACCGCGACATCGTTCGGACGCGCGTAAGCGCAGACAGCGCGTTGGCCTCGTTGGGAGAGTTGGCCACCGGAGACCTGGCCCTGAGCACCCTGAGTATCAGCCGTCAACCGGGCACGGATATGACCCGGATTTCAGCCATTGTGGAGAAGAGTTCGGGTGAAAAATTGAATTGTCAGGACCTGTGGACGTCTGCTGGCGGTGTGTTGAGCCTGAAGAGCCACAACAGCACGCCCATTGGCACCGCGCCCGGTTCCCTGCAGCCTCCCTCAGCCAGGCCAGGCATGCCTTTTAATGCCCCGCGAACGCCGGCCGGAACCAATGCTGCGCAGCCGACCCGTGAAGAATTGCTCAAGCAGCGCGAGAAAATGCTGAAGGACCGGAAAAACGGCATTACCCCGCCCACTGCGCCCGAGAAGTCAGGCAACGAGCGTCAGGTGCAGCAGCGTTCTGCCGGCGGTAATTAACCGTTTACCTGGGCTTCAATGCCCGGACGATTACAGCATCTTTTCAGGAATGGTGCAGCAGTGCATCACGCCGGGGTTCGTCTTGGTTTTTTCCGAGCATAACCCGTTCAAGTTGAAGGGTAGCCGTCTCCCAGTCATAGGCGCGCATGACGAAAGCGCGTGCTTTCAATCCCATGGCTGCCCTGCGGGGCTCGTCGGTCAGCAGGTCGGCAATATGCCCGGCTACCTCCTCCGCGGTGCCTCCCGAAAGCAGTTCATTGCCCGGCGTAATGCCGAGTCCGCCGCAGGCAAGGGGTGAGGTAACACACGGCATTGCCATCGACATGGCTTCAAGGAGTTTGTTTTGCATACCTGTACCAATCTGCATCGGTGCGGCAAACACCTTTGCGATGCCATAGGCCTCGCGGATGTCTTCCACCCATCCCTGTACGGTCACGCGTTCCCCTGCGAGTTGTTTCACCCGGCCAGGGGGCGATGCGCCGCAGATGAGCAGCGTAGCACCCGGCAGGCGCTTCCAGACTAACGGCAACACGGCGTGCACGAGGAACTGTGCGCAGTCTATGTTGGGCGGATACGACATGTTTCCCGTAAACACAATGTCATAGCTCATGGTCAGCCCCCGTGGAGAGAAATACGCATAGTCCACCCCGTTGGGCACCACAACAATATTGTTTCTGCCAGGATGCCTGAGCAAGTTGCGGTCCTGTGCACTGATGATGGTGTGGTGGTCGAAGTAATCGAAAATGAGGTTTTCGTACAGACGCAACCGGGATGCCTCCAGGCTGGGCAACCAGCGCAGGAGATAGGGTGTGCGGGTGACCTTGCGGTCCTGTCCGGCGCTGAAGGCATCCATATAGTCAAGGGTCTTTTTCAGGTGATGCAGATTTTTGACGTATTCAGCCGTACGAATAAGCTGGGCGTAGCAGTGGTCTGGCCGCGTCGTGGCAATGAGTTGCTGCACGCGTTTCTTAGCCCGGC
>DHLU01000102.1:0-3771 GCA_002405435.1 Flavobacteriales bacterium UBA4660 | reverse complement strand
GGCAATGAGTTGCTGCACGCGGTTCTTAGCCCGGTTTTGGAGGAAATAATGAACCTGAAAGGGTTTGTCTGACCACAGGGCACGGCACATTCTCCAAACAATTTTCCAGCGCTGCAACGGGATAATGTATACTTCGGGAGCGATTTTTTCGAGTTCGGTGCGGGCATTCGTGTGGAGTTTGCCCACATTCAGGCAGCACAGCACCACATGGTGTCGCGCAGCAAGATGTTTCACCTGGTGGTAGGCCCTGAGTTTGTCTCCTTTTTCAAGTGGCCAGGGTACACGAGAGAGGAGCACAAACACTTTCATGGCCTTCTCAGCGTGTGATAAAATTCGATGAGTCTGGCCGTGACGTTATCGGTTTCGAAGTGTTGGGCTGCCAGTGCCATGGCGCGCGCGCCGATGGCTTCCATACGGCCCGGTTCGTTTACCAGTTGTCCGATTGCCTCTACCCATTGGGTGGCGTTTTCAGCCAGCAGAATGTGTTCGCCATGCCGGCAATCAATGCCTTCCGCTCCGACTGGTGTAGATATGATGGCTTTACCGCAGGCCATGCCTTCAATGATTTTCACACGTATACCGCCTCCGCTGAGCAAGGGCACGATCATGATTGCCTTGTCGTGCATAAAGGCCCGTGCGTCCGCGACTTCACCCTCAAATACCACCCCACTGCCTGCGCCGGCAATGAGGTCTGCTGGCATATTTCTGCCAGCGAGGTGCAGTGTGAGGGCTGGAAAAGCCTGATGGATATGTGGCCAGATGTCTTCGAGAAACCAGACAATACCCTCGAGGTTGGGCGACCAGTCCATGGCGCCGATGTGAAAAAGGGCCAGCCGCGGCTTATGGCCTGCAGGCGGCAGGTACTCATGCATCGGCAGGGCAAACGGAATCGCCTCTACAGGTTTTTTCACACCCAGTTCGACAAAATGTCGGCGGTCCTCTTCGCTGATGGCCGCTATGCCATCGACCTGTGACAGTATAGACAGTTCGTATTCGCGCAATTTGCGCGACAGATAATTGAGGTAGGCTTTGCGCGCGAGGTTGCGGGCACCGTGCGCCATTTTTTCCCAAAGTGCAAATTCGAGGTTATGAGACCGCAGCACGATGCGGGCATCCGAATACCGGCGGATCGTGCTGATATAGGGTGTCATGAATAGGCTCTCCAGGTGAACGACATCATAGCTGGCGTCCTGAAGGCACCGCGTAAGCCGGATGTCAAAGTCGGTGGAAAAAAAACGGCTCACGTTGTAAGAGTCGGCCGTCATAAAGTTGGCAAAAGCATCCACTACGTTGACGCGGGTATCAACAAATACACCCTCGATATCCGTCTGAGCGACATACGCGGGGGGCATTGATTCCAACACGAAGTCGTGTTTATGGGTAAAGATGGTGAGTACCTTTACGGTGGCCCCGCTTTTCAGCAGTCCCTGTGTAACGGTGTTCATGGCTATACATCCCCCGTCGATGGCGGGAAGCGGGGGTTTATTGCAGAGTTGTAAGACCCTCATGGTCGGTTGGTCTGGGTGTTGGGCATCCGGCGGGTTAGGAAGCTGCGCACCCTGGCCGCCAGACGGTAAATGGGGCTCAAATATGATTCAAGGTTGAAGATTACGGAATCGCTCGACGCTTTTCTCCACAGGTAAATGCCCAGGGGTAGAAACACCGCTGTGCTCATCCACATGCCTGCGTAGGGCGCCACGAGTCCGGATTTGGCCATTTTTTCCCCGGCCGTGGTCAAAAGCTGAAAGACAATAAAGAGGATGATGGCAATGAGGGTAGGAAGCCCTATGCCGCCTTTGCGGATAATGGCACCGAGGGAGCTACCGATAAAAAAGAGAACCAGGCAGGTAGCGGCCAGGAAAAACTTCCGGTGCCATTCAATGCGGTGGCGAGCGAGGCTCTTTTCGAGGTGGGTGACCTCGGTTGACCGGCTGTCCAGCGCGTCGAGTTGCCGGCGGTTTTTCATTTTGGCCAGTTCTATAATGCGGTCGCGCTTTGAAGCCGGCCAATACCTCAGCAGGGGATGGGCTCGGGCTGCCGCAACGCCGGTATCGGGGCTGGCCATGGTCTTGCCCGGAGCGGTCGCAGCCGGTATGTTCACCTCGAGGGTAGAGGCACCCAGTGCGGTGAGCACACTGTCTAGCCGTGTGTCGAGCGAGTCAATCGCACCGGCGAGCTGTCCGATGGTCATCATCTCGTACGACGACTTCATGATTGACTCATTGTCATTGGAAAACATCAGTGATGAAAGGTCCATGCGCAACACCATCTTGTCGAATTCTCCCTTGATCATGGGCAGGCGGTGTTCCTTTTTCGGACTCACTTTTTCCGGTGGTTCATCGTAGTAAAGGCCATCGCTTAGGGTCAGCACCAGGTACTGCTTGTCGGAGGTCTGCTCCATTCGGCCAGATTTGGCGCGGATCACCTTGCGGCTGGCGACCGCACGGTTGCTGTGGTCGTAAATCAGCACATCGTGCAGTTCCTTTTTTTCGACATCATTTCGGCCCACCCGAATGCTGTAGCCCTTGATGCCATTATAGAAGACTCCGTCATTGAGGGTGAGGGTGGGGCGTTGGTCACCTATACTTTTCAGCAGGGCCCTAAACTTCAGGTTGGCGATTGGCCATACATTATTGGCAAACAAAAAAGCAACCAGGCTGAGTGTGATGCTGAAGAAGAGCAGCGGGCGAAGGATGCGGATCAACGAAACCCCGGCGCACTTCAGGGCCGTGAGTTCATTGTTTTCGCTCAGGGTACCCAGGGCCATGATGGACGACATCAGCACGGCCAGCGGCAGGGCCATATTCACGAGCCTGGCTGACACATAGGTCAGCAATTCGACAATCACGGACGTTTCAAGTCCCTTCCCCATCAGTTCGTCAAGGTACAGCCAGACAAACTGCATCTCGAAAAGGAACATAGCCACCACGAAGGTTACCACAAAGGGACCTGCGTAGGTGGAAAACAGAAGTATGGAGATGCGCCTGATCAAAAACCTGCCGCCTTTTCAAGACGGTAAATTTACCATCGCCGGGCGGGTTCAGCGGATGGAATTATCGCGCCCGAAGGCGATAATTCTGTCGTAGCCAACTGCATAGTCGTGGTGGTACATAATCATGCAGTAGTCATTTTCCGTTTGGGAGTAGTTGCCTTCGGTGTATTCCAGCGTGCCGTCGCTGTGAAAGGGATCGGTCATCAGGTAGCGGTAGTTGTAGTAGCCCTGCTTCAGATAGAGTGTGGCCTCATAGCAACCCGTTTGGCGGTTGTACTGCATGCGGTGGTCAGCGGGGTTCACGCTTTGCAGGTTGCCGATGATGGAAAAGGTCGCCGCCGGATATTCCTGGCTCTTCAGGTAGAAAAATACGCGGTGGTATTCGCACTCTATTCGGTCATCGCCGCCTTGCCGGCACTCGGTTAAAAACCGCCCGTTGATATCGGGCTCCGACAGGTAACCTTTGCTGCCCTGCTTCGGGTCGGGGCGCAGGTGGACCTCGATTTCAGGCGGCAGTTCCTGTTCGATCCGGTCGACATGCATGCTGATGTAATTGAGGTCGCGTGTCTCAAACCACCTGCTTTCATTGCCTGCGGGAAATTCATTCACTTCATAGAGATCAAAGGTGATTTCATCTGTTTTGATAAACTGCGGACGCAAACCGGTTCGGGCCGTCTGCCAGTTGAAGTTTTGCCGCAGGGTCACATGCAGGTCGCGTGATGGATTGAAGAGCTGAAAATCACGGGTATTCAGTCTGGCATCCGCTTCCTGTTGCGTGT
>DHLU01000131.1 GCA_002405435.1 Flavobacteriales bacterium UBA4660 | reverse complement strand
CGGACGTTTCTCTTTCAATGTAGCGGGCGGGCGTTGTGAGACGTGCAAAGGGGCGGGGGTGAAAACCATTGAAATGAACTTCCTGCCCGATGTAATGGTGCAGTGCGAAGCCTGTAATGGCAGGCGATACAACAATGAAACGCTTGAAATCCGGTACAAGGGCAAGAGTATTGCCGATATCCTCGACATGACGGTAGACCAGGCCGTGGTTTTTTTTGATAACCTTCAGCGTATTCACCACGTGGTCAAAACCCTGCAGGATGTGGGACTTGGCTATATCACCCTCGGCCAGCACAGCACTACCCTCAGCGGCGGTGAGGCCCAGCGGGTCAAGTTGTCTACCGAATTGGGAAAGCGAGACACCGGAAAAACCATTTACATCCTGGATGAACCTACGACCGGACTTCATTTTCAGGATGTGCAGATGCTCATCAATGTGCTCAACCGGCTCGCTGATCGCGGTAATACAGTGCTTGTCATAGAGCACAACATGGATATTATCAAGGTTGCAGATCATATCATAGACCTGGGGCCGGAGGGCGGTAAAGAAGGCGGAGACATTGTCGCCACCGGTACACCCGAGGAAATCTGCAAGGTGAAGGCGAGCTGGACGGGTAAATTTCTGCGGCAGGAATTGAAGCGCTGAGCCTGCGTGAAAACGCCTGCAAGCCCCGTTGTGCTTCCGGCGGGCGGCCGCGCCGGTTGCCGCCTAAGACCATGTGCCGGGCGAATCTCTCCTTTCCCCAGGCAACTTTATCCCATATTTGTTGCGTCAATGCCATGGACTTCGGTAAAAACCGCTGCAGTTCAGGTAACCAATACCGTATGAAAAAGACCTTACTCCTCTTGCCGGCCTTGCTGTGCTGTGCCCTTGCTTCGGCCCAGCGCGACGGTATGGCCGTAATGCTTGATGATGCCATCCGCGCTGAAAACGGATGGGTTACTGTCAGGCTGCTCATGCCCGACAGTTATGCATCACACCGCAGTGCTGCCCTTGAACTCGCCACTGAAAATGCCACTATCCTGCACATCATGGAAGACGGCGATATACTTACGGTTGAGCTTCAGGAGCGCTCTGCAGACCGCAATGCGTGGAGAAAGATTCTCGGTACCCTCGGTATTACCTTCATTGAGGTAGACACGGGCGAGAAATATGGTATCGATGAAATGACCATTGAAGATTTCCTCACATATTACAAGGTTGACTGAGTTATGAATAGAATAATACCTGCCCTGCTTGTGCTTGTCTGTGCATCGGACTTATCAGCCCAAATTTTCTCCGAAACCGCTACCAGTAGCGGACTTACCGATTACACCAATAGTGCGGAGGACGACTCGCTGTTTTATTTCTGTCCGGGCGTGTTGGGATCCCTTACGGCACTTCCGCCTTCGGGTATAGGGCCCTTCGACTTCCAGTGGCAGCGATTTAACCAACCCACGAATTCGTGGTTTAGCTACCTCACGGAGACGGACATCTTTGTTTCCACAATCACGGCGCTGGATCCGGGCGGTTACCGCGTGACCATCCGTGACTTTAACAATGCCGTTGTTGGCTGCTTCCGCGCCTGGATTGTGCAGGTCACGGAAGGGCCCGAGGTCAATGTGAGTCCCATCGCCCCTGGTTGCAGCGAGGTATCGTTGTCAGGCACCATCGATGACGGTACCCTGACACCGTATTTTAACCCCCCTGCGGATCCGATCATCATCGATGCCAATACGCAGATAACGGTCTGCATGAGTGCAAACCATACCTTCGTCAGTGATCTTGGATTCCACCTGGTCGGTCCAGTGGCATGCGGAAGTCCCGACATCCTGCTCGCGCCCAATCCCGGAACCAATTGTAATTCGGGTAACAACATCAATAACCTGTGTTTCACGACTGAACCTGCGCCTAATTTTCAGGTGTGCGGTTTGGGTACTCCGCTTTCCGGAACCTATGATTCGTATGGAGCCGGACAGGTACCTATCAACTGGAATGCACTTTTTGGTTGCGACGCCACCCAGCCGGGCTGGAAGGTTCAGATTTACGATTGTGTGAGTATTGACGTTGGCGCGCTTACCAACGTGACGATCACCTTCACCGGAGTCACCATCTGCGGCGATACGGCTACGGTGGTATATGCCAGCGGACCGATCAACTCTGTGATCAACGACAACTCGTGCAACGCTTTTTCGGCATCGAGTTACACGGTGCCCGTTCAACCCGCTGTGCCTATTGCAGGTGAGACCGGCTTTGAATGGAGCGCTGAGCCCGCTTTTACTATTCCCGGTTATGATACTCAGCTCAACATAACCCTTGACCCCGGACCGCAGGTATCCACCGAGTTTACCCTGGCCATTACGTTGGGGCCTGATGCTACTTGTGGTGGTAACAGTGAAGATACGGAATTGTACGTATATGTGCCGCCGGCTTTTCCTGTCATTGCTCCGGTTGAACCGCAATGTGTGGAGTCAGATCCTCTTTTGCTCAGCACAGATCTCCCGGGTGGTACCTGGTCGGGTCCGGGTATTGTCAATGCAGCAACCGGCGAATTTGATCCATCAGCAGCCGGCGTTGGCACACACACCATCACCTACCTGCTTAACAACGGCTGTCCTGCTTCCGCACAGACATCGGTGGAAGTCTTTGCGGAAATCAATGCCACCATCAGTGAAGTGCCGGAGTTGTGTGTGCAGGGCGATGTTATTCAACTGACGGGTGCTACCCCTGGTGGCACCTGGTCGGGTGATGGCATCATCGATGCCGATAACGGAATGTTTGATCCTTCGGCCGCCGGAGTAGGTTTTCACACGGTTTCGTACCTCATCAGCGGAGTATGCACCGGCTTCGATGAGGTGGTCATCGATGTCGCACAGGTTCCTGCCGTGCTCATTTCCAATCCGGGAAGTTTTTGTCTGGATGCACCCACCTATGACCTTGGTGTCAATGTGCCGGGCGGTACATGGAGTGGCAATGGTATTGTCGATCAGGCAACCGGACTCTTCAATCCTGAAGTGGCCGGAGTCGGTAGCTCCGTCATTACCTATTCCCTCGGTGGTATCTGTCCCACCCAAACCACGCTATCGCTGACGGTGTTTGACCTCCCTCAGATTGATGCCGGACCGGATGAGGAAATTTGTCTTTCGCAACAGGTGCAGCTGAATGTCACAGGCGGTGTGGTCTATGTGTGGACGCCTGCCACCGGACTCTCCAGTGCTTTTGACAACAACCCGGTAGCGAGTCCGTCTTCGACTATTACCTACGTAGTGACGGGTACCGATGCCAACGGCTGCACGAGCAGTGATGCCATTGCTGTGACCGTCAATGCGCTGCCGGAGGTGAGTGTCAGCGCCGATGTGCTCGTCTGCGAAGGCGAATCGGTGCAACTCAGTGCCTCGGGTCTTACCACCTATGCATGGTCGCCCGGGGCGGGCCTTTCCGATACGGATGTGCCCAATCCTACGGCAGGTCCGTCAGCGACCACCACCTATACAGTAAGCGGAACGGACCAAAACGGATGCGCCGGTAGTGCCGAGGTGACGGTAAGTGTGCAACAGGTAGCGGTCAGTATCATGGCTACACCAGAAGAAGGACTGCAGCCCCTCGAGGTGCAATTCGAAACGGGTAGCGAGGGAGACAGTTATGCATGGGACTTTGGCAATGGCACTGGTTCTGACCTTCAGAATCCTTCCACGGTGTATGATGCGCCGGGTACTTATGTAGCCACGCTGACGATTCAGATCGGGGATTGCTCAGCGTCAGCTTCTGTTTCCATTCTGGTGTACAATACCTCCTGGCTTTTTGTGCCCAATATCGTTACGCCCAATGGCGATGGTGACAACGACCAGTTTTATACGCGGGGACAATTTATTGAGACGTTTAGCCTGGATATTTTCGATCGATGGGGTCAGCACCTCATCAACCTGAATGATACGGAAGACCGCTGGGATCCTTCTGAGGCGGCAGGTGGTACCTACTATTTCGTGCTGGTAGCCAGGGGATTTGACGAAACGGTGTTTGATCGGGAAGGTACGATTACCGTGATTCGCTAGTGACGCCTGGCAGGCGCTTGTCGCCGGTTACGGCAGGTTTTCCAAAACGAAGTTCATTTCGAGGAATTCGGAGAAATTCTCTCCGGCTTCTTTCATAAACTCGTCATCCTCTTCTACGCGCCAAACCACGAAAATATCGGGCTTTTTTTGCTGAAGTTGGCGGATTTCCCTCAGCACCATCACGATGCCCTTTGAAGAAGCGCTGTTGAAGAAGGGTAGGTTAAAAATGAACCGGCTTCCAGACTGAATTTCGCTGTTGTTTTCACGCAACCACTGGGCTACCCGTGTGTAGAATTCCAGCGCATTCAACACGATAGAATTTCCGCGCATTTCATAGTAATTGCGCTCAGGATCGAAATGGACGCTCGGAGTCGTTCCGGTCTCTTTAATTATTAGCTTGTTCATGGTTGTTCAGATGTGTAGAAGGTTA
>DHLU01000165.1 GCA_002405435.1 Flavobacteriales bacterium UBA4660 | reverse complement strand
AGCCCGGCAAGGGTTCTGAGCAGTGTGGTCTTTTCCGTACCGTTTCTTCCCGTAAGCGCAAGCAGTTCTCCGCTAAAGGCAGTCAATGAAATACCCGCTGCAAGCAACTGCCGGCCTGCGTAAAGATCGAACTGGCGCAATTCAAGGGTGGGGATGGCGTTTGCCTGCGTCATAGTATCGCTCCTTTTTCGCGGGCACGGAACAGAATGAAGAGAATCACGGGTGCACCCATGAGGCAGGTAACGGCATTGAGCGGAAGCACCTGACCACCCCATGGCGCGCGGGAAATGATGTCACATACCAGGGTGAGCATGGCACCGGCAAACACCACCGGCAGACACAGTGCATAGTGGTCAGCGGTTCTGAACAAGAGCCGCACTATATGCGGCACGGCAAGTCCGATAAAGGCCACCGGACCACAGAAGGCGGTAGTAACACCGGTGAGAACCCCTACTACAAGTATGATGGTAATTCGGAAACGCCTGATACGCATTCCCATGCTCTGCGCGTAATCGTCTCCGAGCAGGTACATGTTGAGCGGGGCGAGGCTGCGCAGGGTCACGACCAGTCCAACGACCAGTGAGGCGAGCATAAAAAGACAGATGCGCACGTCAAATACCGAAGAAAAGCTGCCCATACCCCAAAAGATGAACGTGCGCAAGGACTCATTCCCGGCGCCGAACTGCAGGATGCTCTCCACGGCATTGACCACGTATCCGATCATGAGTCCGAAGATGAGCAGCGAAACATGGTCGGCAAATCGCCCCGATACAAGCAGCACGAGCAGCAGCACAAACACCGCACCCGCCATAGCAGCCATGGCTACAGCGAGGTAGCCCGGCCATGAGGATGCCATCCAGCCGCCTCCGAGCACGAGCATAGCCACGAACAGGGAAGATCCGCTGCTGATGCCCAGTACCGAGGGCCCTGCGAGCGGATTTCTGAAGAGCGTCTGCATCAGCCAGCCTGCGAGCGACAGTGAGGCTCCGCCTATGAGGGCGGTAGCGGTTCGGAGAGCCCGCGAAGACAGAATCAACGCCTGACCGGATGGTTCTGATGACTGAAAAAGCCAGTTCCATAATTCGGCCACCGGCACCGACACACTTCCCCACAGCAATCCAGCAAAGGCGACAGGCGGCAGCGCCAGCAGCATAAAGAGAGTTTTGCGGGAAAACACCATAGCGGGCACAAAGATGATGGGTAAGGCGTACTTGCCGCGTCGCATGGCCGACGATTTCGGTGCGCAGAAGGCCATGGCGGGGTACCCCTAACTTTGCACGACCAGTTTCTCTATCCCTGGTTGCGCCAGCACCACAACAGCCCCACAAGACAGCCACACCTGGCACAACCCCGTCTTTGCGGCTTCGGAGAACCTGCAACCGGAAAAACACCCAATGAAATTAGCGCTCTCCTTCGCCGCCTGCCTGCTTTGCTTCACCTGTCTTTCGCAGGGCGGTTCAGAAACCAGGAAATCACCCATCAGCAACTTCCGCATGTGGGGAGGCATTGGCGGACAGCAGTCGCGCATCGATGGACAATGGCAGGCAGGAGATGGCGCAAGTACCGCATCCTTTGAGGCTGCAGAACTGCTCGCCGGCGGTATGGGCATGCACCTGGGACTTCAGCTTGAACTGTTTGATGCCGTGCATGCCGGACTGCTTTGGCAGGGCGATAAGATTGATGCACTTCCGCTGCAGGGCATGCTCGACCAGCGCATCTACCAGCAGTCTGTGCGTCTGAGGGTGGGTGTCGACCTGTTGAAGCATGACATGTTTTCGTGGTACCTCTTTATGGGCTTGCACCCGGCCAGGATCGGTATCAACACCCAGCGGGAAGACAGCACGGGAACCTTTGTTACAGAGACGACCATCTTTGCGGCAAAGATTCCGGGCATCAATTTCGGCACCGGCGCCATGATGTTTTTTAAGGATGAATCTGCCGGAATACTCTTTGAAGTTGGCTACCAGGATGTGACGCTGGAGGCGCGCTCATTTGAGCGGACAGGAAGTCCTTTTCAGGGTGGGGTACCTTCGGGTTCTTTGGTGATGCGTGGTTTCGAAGGGCGCATAGGACTGGCCGTGCGCCTCACCCACCGGAATTGAGGGCGCGGAAATACCGCGGGTTGCCCGATCGGTCAATAGTTGTATCGAGGGGGAAAAAAATCTGCCGCAGGTCGCGCAGCATCAGGTGGGGTTCTGTGACCGCCGTGCCGAAATAGTCAGAGACAGCAGTGTTGCAGACAAAAACATCTCCCCGCTGCACGCAAGGAATGGAGAGCTGGGGAAAAACCTGTCTGAAACCTTCTGCCGTGATGTCGGCTTCGAATACACCCACCACGCCCAGGGCATCGCAACGGAGTCCGGCAGCAAGCATTTTTTCCGTATCCATAACCAGGTTGCCCGCACCCAGCGAATCCGCATAGAGATAGTTGAGTCCTGCATCATGCAGCAGGTGGCCTGCGTAGCTGTTTCCGGGCGGAGCGTACCAGTACTGTCCGTCGGTAGACACAAACAGCACGCGGGGTGCCGTTGCGGCCGGCGTGTGCATCTCCTTTTCGTAGTCGGCCCTGATACGGGCAAACAGTTCCTCTGACCTGGGCCCAAGTCCGCAGGCATAGCCAATGAGCGTTATCCATTCGGCACGTGCGAGCGGATCGGGTTCGAGATACTCGCTCACATCGACGCATTCAATACCGAGTTTTTCCAGTGGCTCTCGGTTGAGATCACCAAACGGATACACAAAGAAAACGTCGGGTTGCAGCTGCATCATCCGCTCCGTATTGATACCCGAAGGAGCGCCCACATCGGTAATGTTTCCGGCATCGATGCGGCGCCGGATATCGGCGTCGAGAACGGCATCGAGCGCAGTGCCTGCCACCACGCGTTCAATGGCCCCGAGCTGTTTGAGCATCGTCAGGTGTGTAGTTGAGAGGCATGCGATGCGCTGCACGGAGGCAGGCCGGAGATCAATGACCCTCAGCGTATCACCGCTGCGTTCGAGGTCGAAAAGAATAATACGCGTGGTAGAATCAGACAACAACTGGATATGAAAACCCCTTGCAAACTGCGGTATTACAGTGCGCACAACACGCGCAGAAGAAGAAGGTGCAACCGCTGCTTCGCGACAGCAGATCAGACAGATGAGACAACATATCCATAGGCGCATGGCCGGCGAATTTAGCGGCGGCAAACGGGCGCAGGAATAAATAGTAGAATAAACAGTCGGGTTCAGACGGTAAAAGCCGCATCTTCGTATTACCCAAACCAAACGGCCATGAAACACGCATTGCTTATTTCGTCATTACCTCTGCTCACTTCCGCTGCCTTAGCCCAGGCCACATGGAACCAAGACGTCGCTGTGGTGGTCTATGAGCACTGCGGCAAATGCCACCATTACGGGGGCATCGCACCCTTCTCGCTTATCACTTACTCCGAGGCCAGCAGTTATGCCGAAGACATGCTCGATGCCATCCTGCACGATGAAATGCCGCCCTGGGGCGCTGACCCCAACTACACCCACTTCCTCGGTGAGAATGTACTGTCTGCCGAAGACCTCGCCGCCATCACCGACTGGGTGGAGAATGGCGCTCCGGAAGGCACAGGCAGTGCGCCGGCACCACCTATGTTCAGCGACGGCTTTCAGCTGGCTGACCCCGATGAAATCATTGATATCCCCTACTACCAGGTCAGCCTGGATGAAGATGAATACCGGACCTTTGTTATTCCCTCCACCAGCGCGACAGACCGCTACATCGGAGCCCTCGAAGTGGAGCCGGGCAATACGGCGATCGTACACCATGTCTTGTTTTGGTATGATCCCACCAATGCTTCTCAGGAAGCCGACGAGGCCACACCAGAACCCGGCTTTGCATCCAACGGCGCCATGATGAGCAGTGAAGATGCGGTGCTCATCGGAGCCTGGGTGCCCGGTTCGGGCATGGTGGAGTTTCCGCAGAACCTCGGCATGAAAGTTCCCGGCAACAGTGACTGGGTGGTGGAAGTGCACTACGCACCGGGTAGCCTCGGACAGACAGCTCCGCTGAATATTCGGGTACGTTTCAAGGAGGGCGATTTTATCCGCGAAGTATGGAACGATCCCTGGCTCTACCACTTTCCACCCTCACTGCAGGAAGGTCTGCTGATCATTCCGGCCAACACCACGCCCACCTTCCACGAGGAAAGTGAGGCGGCGCCGATCGACCTTTCGGTGATTTCACTCTTCCCGCACATGCACCTGCTCGGCCAGACTTTTTGGGTCTATGCCCTGACGGAGGCGGCCGACACCATCCGCATGATCAACGTCAACCACTATGATTTTCACTGGCAGTACAACTACACCTTCCCCACCCTGCTGAAACTGCCTCAGGGTTCGGTCGTTTATGGCGAAGCGATGTTTGACAATACCATTAACAATGAGCACAACCCCAATGATCCGCCTGAGTTGGTCACCTTGGGTGAAGGCACCGAAGACGAGATGATGCTCTGCTTCTTTACCTATACCTATTACCTGCCCGGTGATGAAAACATGTCATTGTCTACCGGCACAGCGGAGGTAACGCAAGCGTCAGCGGCGCTGCATGTGTGGCCCAATCCGGGCAATCGCCTTGTGCACATCGCCCTGCCGGGACAGCCAGCCGCGTCCTTTGTGCCGGCCTTTGTGGATGCTACGGGCAGAAGTGTCAGTCCGCCATGGTGGCTTCAAAACGGCATCCTCAGCGTAGATGTGTCATCGCTGGGTGCGGGTTGTTACGCCATGACGGCCGTCTCGGGTACCACCGCACTGACTGCGCGGTTTATGCGGGAATGAGCGCCGGGGCCATACCGAATGCGGTGCCACCGTGGGATTACACGGCAGCCACCCCTTCCTTTCTGCAGACCTGCACGATGCGGTCTACGGTATAATCGATTTCTTCTTTGGTATTCATGCGCGAAAAGGAGAAGCGCAGGCTGGCCTGCCGGGGTTTAAGGGCGTGCAGGGCCTCGAGCACGTGTGAGCCCTTGGCTGCACCGCTGCTGCAGGCGCTTCCTCCACTGCACGCTATGCCTTCGAGATCCAGCAGGAACAACATCATGTCGGCATTGTCATGGGGCGGAAAAGTGACATTCAGCACGGTATAAAGGCTGTCTTCACTGGCCGAGTCGCCGTTGAAAACCACTTCGGGTACTTCCGCCTTCAAACGGCTGATCATGTGCTGCTTCAACGCGCGGATATGCTGCTGGTGTTCAGCGAGTTCCCGGTAGCAAAGGTCGAGGGCAGCGCCTATTCCCACGATGCCGTAGAGGTTTTCTGTACCTCCCCTTATGCCCCGCTCCTGCCCGCCTCCGATGATGTCCGGGGCGATGTGAACCGATCGGTTGATGTACATAAAACCCACGCCCTTGGGTCCGTGAAAT
>DHLU01000239.1:755-8920 GCA_002405435.1 Flavobacteriales bacterium UBA4660 | reverse complement strand
ATACGGCTCCGGTGACCGGCCAATTCCGGGTATCTCCAGCACCATATAGGTACCCGTGTGTTCGGCTGTGGCAGTGCCAACGTAGTAAATTTTCGAGGGTTTATCACCGCCCTGGTACACTTCGACTTTTTTTCCGGCACTGCTGATCATTTTGATGACATTGGCACGGGCCGTTTTCATAACGGAAGAACGCGCCCGCATGCGCTTGAAAGTTTTCAGCAACAGTTCAACGGGCTCCCGTTTCGCCCGGTCATTTCCATTGAGGCTCCAGCGGCTGCGGTCTGCCCCCCTCTCCAACACCACGGAACGACCCAGGTGGTCTGTTATGAAAATTTTATTGATGGTTGAAGTATCGTCAATGGCATATTGTGTGAGTGGCTCACCGCTGATGGTAACGCGCTGGCTGCGCTGATAGAAAAACCAAATGCCAAGGCACAGGGAGAGCAATACCCCAAAGAGAATCAGGTTGCGTTTCATGGTCGGGCTGCTGCGTATTTTTTCTTTCTCCACCAGATCAGCCCCAGGCCCGTCAGCACGACCAGCACCAGGGGAGCAGCCATATTGAGCAGTTGCCAGAGGCCGCGTTCGGCTTCGATGCGTGCCGTGTCGAGTTTTCTCAGTGCTATCGTTCTTGAACGGACGGAAATGATGGACTTGTCGTCAAGCAGGTAATTCATGCAGTTGAGCAAAAACTCTTTGTTGTCATAAATAACCCTTCCTGCATAACGGTCAAAGCCAAGGGGCACCGGAACAGGACCTTCCTGGCTATCGGATACCTTATTGCGGGCGATATCGCCGTCTGCCACTACGATCATGGCCGTTTCGTCACTTTGCGGCAGGTAGCCGAATTCCGGGCTTTTTTTCAGGGTATCGGGAGTAAGTTCCTTCATTGCGGAAGGAAAGACGCCCTCCATCAGCAGGGCCATGATGTGCCGCTGGCCACCGGCAAAGTAGTCGGGACGCAGGTTGACCACTGCGGAATTCACGCGCACCGGGGCCTTTATTTCCCGCGAGTTCGGCGAAGACAAATACAGGGGAATCCGTGTGATGTCGGGATTTTCGCCAACCGTATCGAGGGAACTGGCAAATTCGGTGAATACAGGGTCGAGGTTCGCTACAATCGGGTGGGCGCTGTCTCCTGCCATCAGCAGCGGAGAATAATACCAGTCAAACATCTGCACATTACGCTGGTTACCCATGGGACCCGCATCCAGGGCAATCATGGCGCATTGGGCGTCTAGCACCATGGCCCGGGTGATTCTGCAACCGTACTCATACAACATTTCATACAATTTCATCTCATTGCTGGTAGCCATGGTCTGTTGCTGCGTGCGCAGGCTGTCGAGGTCAGTGAGCAGCGGATCGATGAGCCAAAGCACCCTGCCACCATTCATAATAAACTGGTCGAGTATAATGCGGTCTTTGAGCGAGAAGACTGAATCGGGTTTCACCACCACCACGGCAGCGAACTTGTTGACACGCCTTTCCATTCCCTCCAGTTTGTCGGTCAAGACATTCAATTTTCCGTTGAGGGTGACAAAATCCACATCATAAGACTCGTCAAGTCCGGAAGCAAAGTCAGCCAGCTCAATTTCCGATGGTTCTCCATGGCCCTGCAGGAAGGCCACCGCCGGCTTATCGCTGCGGGTTAGTTTACGCAGGTTGCTCGCCAGTTCAAATTCCAAGGCATTGACAGAAGAATTGACCATCCACTCCGACGGTTGTGAGAGTTCACTCTTAAAAAACTGCACAGGAATTTGCTTCCCTTTATACTCGAGTATGGCACCCGGCCAGATGGTCTGGTATTCGCGTCCCCCTTTCGCATCAATAGACAACCGCGTAAAACGCAACCCTTCTTCGTAGAGGGTTTGTTCCATATCGCTCTGGGTTTTTTTATCAGGACTAGCATAGGGATCAATAAACTCATAGGTCACCAGCCCGCCGCTGTAATCCCTGAATTCTTCAAGACGCTCGAGGATATTTTTCTCCAGCCGCTTGAACGAGGCCGGAAAATCGCCGTGGAGATAACACCGCACGAAGACCTTTTCTTCAAGTCCCTGCAGCATCTCAATGGTGGCAGGCGTGAGCGAATGACGCTTTTCCGAGGTGAGGTCAATCTTAAAAAAGACAAAAGACGTAAGCTGAACACAGCACAGAATGATGGCGGTAATCAGCAGGAAACGCACTATGTCATTGGATCTTCTCCGCATGTTTTATGAGGCTACCACTTTCTCGACTTTAACATCAGTTCAGTTAGGAAAAGAAAAAGCACAGACAGGGCAAGAAAGTAGGCCACATCGCGGCTGTCAATAAGCCCGAGGCTCAGAGAGGCATAATGCGACTGCATGCCAGCGGCAATGATATAGCCGTCAAGCGCTCCGAAAAGTTTGAACGACCCGAGTGAGTGAAGGCCGGAAAACAAAAAGAAACACAGCAGAACAGACAGCAGAAAAGCCACTACCTGGCTTGAGGTGATTACGGAGGCGAAAATGCCAATGGCCACATAGGCGGAAGCCAGAAAAACCAGTCCGAGGTAAGAACCCCATACGCCGCCACTGTCAACATTGCCCGGCGGCGTACCCAGTTGCCAAACGGTATAATAATAGACCAGGGTAGGGAGGAGGGCCAGGCATACGAGCAGAAGTCCGGCGAGATATTTTGATACAATAATCTGCATGTCAGTAACCGGGCGTGTCAGCAACCATTCAATCGTACCGCTCTTGCGTTCATCAGCAAACGAACGCATGGTGATGGCCGGAATCAAAAACATAAATACCCAGGGCGCTAGATAAAAAAGGGTATCAAGCCCCGCATACCCGTTGTCGAGGGTATTCATATCCCCCTCAAAAACCCACATGAACAGGCCGATCAGCAGCAGGAAAACGCAGATCACCGCGTACCCGATCAGGGAACTCAGGAAGGTGCGCAATTCTTTTTTAAGCAGCGGATACATCAATCAGACGTCAACAATGACTGTGGCTCGCAAATCTATACCCCCGACAGGCAACAGCCGTCTGGCTGCGCTCAAATTATTCACACCGGACGGGAATTACCGGCTCACTTCGCCAGCGGCTCCCGGTAGAGAAAGCGTTTTTGTGAACTTTCAAACGGCCGGTAGATGTAATACACCCAACCTTCGTGAATCCGCACCCGGTCGACAAACCTGAATTCGAGCTGGGTAGCCGGACCCAGTTCTCCGGCCGTGGATACCGGATGTATGCGGTGTATGCCATTGCGTGTAATCAGCGTGTACAGCAATCCGGTAGATCGGTCCTGCAGCATCTTCCCCGACCACTTATCGGGATTTTTCACCCGGTGGTAGGTCAGCGCAAGAGAGTCTGCCTGCTGCACGTGGCGGTCGTAACTCAGGCGCTTTTCGTGCGTGTGGTCGAAGACCCAAATAGAATCCTTCAGCACGAACAATGGCGCATTGGGTGCACGGTAGTAGTCCGATTTACTGAATCCGGTCATGAAGGCCGCTACCACTTCCTTGTCCACGCCCGTTTTGAGTTCGTAGCGGAAGGCTTCGAGTTTCTGTCGCGGATGCAGGTATTTGAATTCGCTTCTGAACAGCGCCATGGTCTCTTCATCCACCACCTGCCTGATCAGCCTTGTGCTTGAGTCTGCCGGATTGTAGAGGCTGTATTCGAGTGCCGGGTATTCAGGGTGGTACGAGGTCAATACCATGGAGGACCCCAGCGTGTCCACCACCGGTGCTACCTGTGTTGTAAACACAGAGTCCGGCACGGGCAGGTAGCCAATGGTTCCGTCAGCGCAGATAATCTCATAGCGCGACCGGTGGCATTTGGCAATTACTGCGCCCGGGTAGGCATCGTACAGGTATTCGGCTGATTCGGGAAGCAGGGGGCCGGCGGTTTCACGGCCATCGCGGTTTAACAGGCGCACAGCCGCGCCGGTCACAAGGGTAAGCTTGCTGTCTTCCTGCCTTTTCCAGCGGTCTTCCTTCTCATAGGTAAGCAGTAAAAGTCCGTCTGAAGCAAAGCTGAAGTCGGCTACGTTCAGCGTCTCACTGCCCCACACGGTGTCGGCCTTTCCCGCACGCACCACGGCAGGAGGCAGTTCAAGCGCCACACTTTCGAGCGCGATGCTTAGTCCTGTGGCCGACCTTTCCACCACGACGGTTTGCTCTTTGTACCCCAGCATGCGGAATACCAGCGTAGCCGGCAGGCGCAGTCCATCACAGCTGAAAGTGAAGGTGCCTGATTTACCGGTCAGTGTTCCGCATTGGGTCTGAGATACAAAGACGGAGACTCCATCGATGGGCATAAGGCTGGCGGCATCGCTGACGGTTCCGCTAAAGCGTGCCTGAGACCAGGCACAGGTGCCCAGCAATACAATCAGCCAGGTAATGCAGTATCGCATGTGCAATAGAAGCCTGTGAAGGAAAAATTCCATACGGATTGATATCCGCAACGAAACAGAAGGGAAGACGGCACGGGTTCAGTGGCTGTCAATTCAGGGAATGCGCACCACCCAGTCATGTACATCAGGAACCAATCCCTGCTTGATCAGGTCGAGTTCCTTGCGTGCACGGGGGGCAAATTCCCAGGTGTCACTGGGGCGCAGGTCGTAGTTGGTGCCCTGGTAGCCGATGGTGCGGATAGGCGCTACGGTGGCCGCTGTGCCTACGCCAAAGGCCTCATCGAGCTGGCCTGCCTTGAGCAGATCCGTAATTTCCCTGACGCTGACCTTTCTTTCTTCGACCTGGTATCCCCAGTCACGGGCCAACCTGAGCACCGAATCGCGCGTGACCCCGTCGAGGATGGAGTCAGTAATCATGGGTGTAAGGATGGAGTTGCCCGCTTTAAACACCACATTCATGGTGCCGCTCTCTTCGAAATACTCATGGGTGAGTCCGTCTGTCCAGAGGATCTGGTTATAACCTTCCTCCTGCGCCTTTTGCGTCGGCCACAGCGCTGCCGCATAGTTACCGGCAGCCTTGGAGTGGCCCGTACCGCCCTTGTAGGCGCATGTATAGTTAAGTTCAATTTTTACCTTGAGTTCACCGCTGTAATAGCGACCAACGGGGCAGGTAAAAACGAAAAACATGTACGTATCGGAAGGACGCACACCGACATACTCGTCCGTTGCGAACATGACCGGGCGGATATACAGTGATTCTCCCTCCTTCCGTGGAATCCAGTCACGGTCAATGCCAACCAGTTCGGTTATGGAATCCATAAAAATGTCTTCAGGCAGGGACGGCATACACATTCGGGAAGCGCTCTCGTTGAGCCGCCTCGCATTTTTGATCGGACGAAACACAAACACTTCATCTTGCTCGTTGCGGTATGCCTTCAGCCCCTCAAAGATGGCCTGGCCATAATGCAGGGCACTCATGGCCGGACTCATCATGAGTTTGCCGTAAGGCATGATGCGCATGTTGGTCCACTTCGACCCGTCATATTCCGCCACAAACATGTGGTCGCTGAATACCTTGCCGAATCCCAGGTTTTCAAAATCTACCTCCCGGATTCGGGTGCTTGCAGTTGTGCATACCCTGATCGAGGAGGCGCTTACCGGGCTGCGTTGTAGTGTAGTTTGCATATGGAGGAATGTGTCTTTTGGTGGCCGTCAACCCTGTGCCGGGAATGCAAAAGGGCTGCACTCAGGCATGAAGGGCAGAAAAAAGAAACCTGTTCGGACTGACCAGGTGGGTTTTTACTGCGTACATCACCACGGCAGCGGTATTGTTTACGCCAAGTTTGGCCATAATGTTCTTCCGATGGGTATTTACGGTATGTGGACTCAAAAAGAGCTTTTCGGCAATTTCGGCGTTGGTGTTCCCTTCGGCAATCAGCGTAATCACTTCCATCTCACGCTCACTGATCACCACAGGCTCGCAGTCAAACGAGGCGAGCCCGATATCGCTGACATCAATCTCTTCCCGCTGGATGGTTTCAAGTATCTGACCGCAAAAGAAACGGCCTCCGCGGTGGGTTTCCTGCACCGATTGCAAAATCTCGTTGATATCGCAATCCTTTTTGATGTAACTCTGAACACCGGCGCGCAGGGCGTTTACGATGGTCAAGCCGCTCTGCTCTCCGGTGATGGCCACGAATTGAAGTCCCTGGCTGATGCGCGCACAACGGGGTACTGCGTCTATACTGAGCCCGCGGGCACAAAAATCAAGCATCACCACATCCGGACGGAACGCGTTCACCAGTGCACAGAGGTCCTCGTCTGTGGTCGCCTATCCCACAACCCGAATATCACCGGAAGCGGAAAATATGGCGTTGAGGCCTGCCCGGACAATGGAACTGCTGTCTGCTATAACTAAATGGATCACCCCGCAAATTTCGTAAGGACACGGAAGTGAGATCACAAAATTTTCAAAATATCAGGAGGCATTTACAAACAGGGCTCGGCTGCATGTGTCTATCAAGGCCGCCGGCGTTTTCTTTGTCACCATGAAAAAGGGAGCGCTACGCGCACCGTTGGCCGCTGCGTTCGGGGGGCTGCCAAGGGAAGTATGGCTCCTGGCCCTTACCCAATTCATCAACCGCAGCGGCACGATGGTGGTCTTTTTTGCGGCGGTGTACCTGCATAGTGACCTCGGTATTTCACTGCCTCAGGTGGGCATAATTATGTCTATGTTCGGTGCCGGCTCACTAATCGGGGTATATACCGGAGGCTGGCTCGTAGACCGCATCGGGTATTATCCGGTGATGCTGTTCAGCCTGCTGATGGGTGGGAGTATGTTTCTGTTGGTCAGCCTGTTGGAGTCGTTTGTGCCCCTGTGCGCGGGCATGTTTATGCTCAGTGCCCTGGGTGAAGCCTACAGACCGGCCAATATGGCGGCTGTGTCGCAATTTGCCGGTAAGGAGATCTTCACGCGCAGCATTTCCCTCAACCGCCTGGCCATAAACCTGGGCTTTGCCGCAGGGCCTGCCCTCGGGGGCCTGCTGGCCAGCCACAATTACAAGTTTATTTTCTACGCAGACGGCATCACCTGCATGGCAGCAGCCTGCGTGGTCTTTGCTTTTCTCAGGCCTTCAGGTGCGCTCCGGCAAACACAGCATGCGCAACACACCGGCGCCCGTGTGTCGGCTTTCTCCGACAAGCCCTACCGCTGGTTTCTGCTCATTGCCTGTGCCTACGCGTTTTGTTTCTTTCAGTTTTTCACCACGCTCCCGCTTTACTACAAAGCCGAACTCGCCATCTCCGAGGGAAAAATCGGACTGCTTATGGGACTCAACGGACTCCTGGTGGCTGGCATCGAAATGTTGCTCATCTATAAAATTGAACGGCGGCTGAGTCCGATGCACTTCGTGGCTGCGGGTGCCGCGCTGCTGGTGTTGGCATACCTCATGCTCCTGGTATCAGGCGCCATGGCCTGGCTCGCTCTGATCACGGTTGTCATCTCATTTTCTGAAATGCTGGCCATGCCGTTTATGACAACCTATATGAATTCACGGGCGCAACCCTATAACCGCGGCCAGTACGCCTCGCTCTATGTCATGGCATGGTCTGTAGCGCAGATGCTTGCTCCCGTAGTCGCGACACAGTTCATCGACCGGGTAGGGTATAATGCCCTGTGGATCTTTTTGGCTGCCGTCTCTGCGGCGCTGATCATGGCTGCCCGCGCAATGCACAACCGCGAGCAGTGGCGCCCGGAGGCCTGAGGCAGCCGCTGCTTCGGGCGCTGAAACACAGCCGCCCTGTAAGCTCCCTCACGATATTTGCAACCTGATGAATCCGCTCCGCTCCGTCGCTGTGCATACCCTTGGCTGTAAACTCAACTTCGCCGAGTCCTCCGCGCTTGTCCGCCAGTTTGAAGAAGCAGGCTTCGCAAGAATTGACATGGATGCCGGTCCCGATGTGCTCATCATCAATACCTGCAGTGTAACTGAGCACGCCGACCGGAAGTGTCGCAACATCATCAACCGGGCCGTCAGACGAAATCCCGGGGTTTATGTAGTGGTGACGGGCTGCTACGCACAGCTCAAGCCACACGAGATTGCCGAACTGCCCGGCGTCAACATGGTGTTGGGCGCTGCGGAAAAATTTGACGTCGTAAGCCGGGTCTTGCAGCACCGCAGCCATACAGACACGGTCGTGTCTGCCGGCGAAATACGCGATGCCAGAACTTTTTATCCCTCTTTCAGTTCAGGTGACCGCACCCGCACTTTCCTGAAGGTGCA
>DHLU01000239.1:0-654 GCA_002405435.1 Flavobacteriales bacterium UBA4660 | reverse complement strand
CACCCGCACTTTCCTGAAGGTGCAAGATGGGTGCAATTATTTCTGCGCATTCTGCACCATACCGCTCGCCAGAGGCAGGAGCCGAAGTGCCACGATCGCGCAGACCATGGAGGAAGCCGCACGTGCGTCAATGGCCGGTGCGCGGGAAATTGTGCTGACCGGTGTCAACATCGGTGATTTCGGAACCGAACACGGCGAAACCCTGCTGGAACTTTTAGTCCAGCTTGAGCGCCTTGAAGGTGTCGAACGGTTTCGGATCTCCAGCATAGAACCCAACCTGCTCTCCGACGCCATCATTGACTTCGTTGCGGACTCAGGCAAATTCATGCCCCATTTCCATATTCCGCTTCAAAGCGGAAGTGATGAACTGTTGGCGGCTATGCGCAGGCGCTATCGGCGAGACCTATATGCCTCACGCGTGCAGCACATCCGCGCACGTATGCCCCACGCCTGCATAGGGGTTGACGTAATTACCGGTTTTCCCGGAGAATCAGAAAGCCATTTTCACGATTCACGGGATTTTCTGATGGAGCTCCCGGTGAATTACCTGCACGTCTTTTCCTACAGCGAAAGACCGGGCACCACAGCCATCAGGAAGGAGTGCTCAGTTTCGCCCGATGTGCGGCTCAGGCGCACCAACCTGCTAAGGCTGAT
>DHLU01000015.1 GCA_002405435.1 Flavobacteriales bacterium UBA4660 | reverse complement strand
ATAGACCAGATTAACGCCGACAACCCGGACAGCGAATTTTATCCGCTTAACCTCGCCAACTTTACGATTAACGAACAGGGCCAAACCATCAAGCGCGGAGATCCCACGCACAACGATAGTTTTATGACCATGCAGGTGACCGTAAGCAAAGTGCTCCGCGGACGCAGTAAGTTTTATCGTGCGAAGTACTCATGGTTAAAAAACCGCGCGACAGTGCGCCGCACCCGCGCGAAATTCTAAGCAAAAAAATTTGGTTTATACCACAGACAAACGCCTGCTCACCGAGTGGGCGTTTTTTGTCGGTGCCTGTCCTGCGCCATTGCCCGGCGTTAAAACGCAGCGGCGTACAACCGGGGGTATCTTTGCAGCATGACAGACCAGCGTCCCGATATCCGTTCGCTCAGCCAGGAAGACCTGCTTGCTCATTTTATTGCAACAGGCCAGCCGAAATACCGTGCCCGTCAGGTGTGGGAGTGGATCTGGCAAAAAGGCGCGGGAGATTTTGCGGACATGTCTAACCTGCCGGCTGCATTGCGCGGACAATTGTCTGAAGCTTTTACCCTGCACAAGATGCGTGTGGCCGACGAACAGGTCAGTGCTGACGGTACGGTGAAATGCGCCTTTCAGGCTGACCCTGGCCGGGTAGTGGAGGGGGTGCTGATTCCCACCGACTCCCGCATGACCGCCTGCATCAGTTCACAGGTCGGCTGCAGCCTGTCATGTAAGTTTTGTGCCACAGGCCGCCTGAAAATGATGCGCAACCTGACTGCCGGAGAGATTGTTGACCAGGTGGAATACCTGCGCGGCCTGGCGCAGAGCAAATACAACATTCCGCTGTCGAATATCGTGTATATGGGCATGGGAGAACCCCTGCTCAACTACAAACAGGTCTTGCAATCGACAGGGCGCATCACTTCGCCGGAAGGACTGGGTATGTCGCCGCAGCGCATTACCGTCAGCACGGCGGGGATTGCCAAAATGATTGTCAAGCTCGGTGATGACCAGGTGAAATTCAACCTCGCACTGTCCCTTCACGCGGCCAACGACGAGAAACGCAGCCGCATCATGGAAATCAATGAATCAAACAACCTCGATTCACTGGCACAAGCCCTCCGGTATTTCCATCAGAAGACGGGTACGCGCATTACGTTTGAATACATCATCTTTGATGCGTTTAACGACACAATCAAGGATGCGCAAGAACTGGCTGTGTTTGCCAAAAATGTTCCTGTCAAGATCAACATTATCGAATATAACCCCATTGACAACGGAGAATATCGCCAGGCACGTCCTGAGCGGGTCAATGCCTTTGCTGCATTGCTCGAGAGTCGCAACCTGATTGTCAACATCCGAAGGAGCCGCGGCAAGGATATAGATGCGGCCTGCGGACAGCTGGCCAACAAGAACAAAGCGGCGATGTACGGGATGGAGATGAAGTGAGGTCGGATGCCGGATGCCGGTGGCAGGATCCATCAAGAGTTCAACTTCAACACCGCCAAAAACGCTTCCTGGGGGACCTCTACGGATCCTACCTGTCGCATGCGTTTTTTACCTTCCTTTTGTTTTTCGAGAAGTTTGCGTTTTCTGGAGATGTCACCGCCATAACATTTAGCGGTAACGTCTTTGCGAAGGGCACTGAGTGATTCTCGGGCGATGATCTTGGCACCGATGGCTGCCTGTAGCGCAATTTCAAACTGTTGTCTCGGAATGAGTTCCTTTAGTTTTATACATATTTTTTTACCCAGTTCAAACGCGTGGTCGCGGTGAATGAGTGCCGACAATGCATCTACCTGTTCGCCATTGAGCAGGATATCCAGTTTGACCAGATCACTTTGCTGATAGCCGATCGGGTGATAGTCCAGCGACGCATATCCTTTCGAAATTGTTTTCAGGCGATCGTAAAAATCAAATACGATTTCTGCAAGCGGCATTTCGAAAGTCAGTTCAACCCGGTCGGTAGTGAGGTAGATCTGGTTTTTGAGCATCCCCCTCTTTTCAATGCACAGCGTCATTACCCCGCCCACGAATTCACTTTTGGTAATAATGGAGGCCTTGATAAATGGTTCCTCTACATAATCGAGCACGTTTTGATCCGGCAATTCACTTGGGTTATGAATTTCCAGTTTATGGCCCTTGGTTGTAAAAGCGAAGTAAGAAACGTTGGGTACGGTGGTAATCACCGTCATATTGAATTCGCGCTCGAGTCTTTCCTGGATGATTTCCATGTGGAGCATGCCCAGAAATCCACAACGGAACCCAAATCCCAGTGCGGCAGAGCTTTCAGGTTCGAATACCAGGGAAGCATCGTTGAGCTGGAGTTTTTCCATAGAGGCGCGCAACTCCTCGAAATCATCAGTATCCACGGGATACAATCCGGCGAATACCATGGGCTTCACTTCTTCGAATCCGCGAACTGCCTCCACGCAGGGGTTGGCTACTGTAGTAATGGTGTCACCCACCTTTACTTCACTGGCCGTTTTTATGCCGGAAATGATATAGCCCACATCCCCGGCACTTACGAATTTCCGTGGTTTTAGTCCGAGTCCGAGCACACCGACTTCATCGGCTTCGTATTCACGGCCTGTCATCATGAACTTGACCTTATCACCCTTTTTCATCACGCCGTTGAGAATGCGGTAATAGGCGATGATGCCTCGGAACGAATTGAATACCGAGTCGAAAATCATGGCCTGCAGGGGAGCCTGGGGGTCTCCTTTGGGAGCCGGAATGCGCTCACAGATGGCGGTCAGGATGTCGTCTACCCCCATTCCGGTTTTTCCGCTGGCGGGGATGATGTCTTCGCGTTTACAACCCACCAGGTCCACCATCTGGTCCTTGACCACTTCAGGCTCGGCATTGGGCAGGTCCATCTTGTTCATGATGGGGATGATCTCGAGGTCGTGTTCGAGCGCGAGATAAAGATTGCTAATCGTCTGAGCCTGAATACCCTGGGTAGAATCCACAATCAGCAAAGCCCCTTCACAAGAGGCGATGGCGCGGGAAACTTCGTAGCTGAAGTCGACGTGGCCGGGCGTATCGATGAGATTGAGAATATATGCCTCCCCTTTATAGCTGTATTCAATCTGCATGGCGTGGGCCTTGATGGTAATGCCTTTTTCGCGCTCGAGGTCCATGTCGTCGAGTGTTTGGGCGACCAATTGGCGCTCGTTGACGGCTCCGGTAGTCTGCAACAGCCTGTCGGCCAGGGTGCTTTTACCGTGGTCGATATGGGC
>DHLU01000011.1:13411-13859 GCA_002405435.1 Flavobacteriales bacterium UBA4660 | reverse complement strand
CTCTTTGCCGGCAAGTTCTATTTGCAGGCTGTGGTTCGCCATTATCTGGAAAAAATCGATTCGGGCAGGCACCTCAACATCTATCTGGAAGTTTTTGACGATGAGGCCCTTGCGCACGCTGCTGCCGTGCAGCAAAAAATCAGCGAGGGCCGCGCCGGCAAACTCGCCGGCATGGTGATCGCCCTAAAAGACAACATCGTCTACCGGGGCCACCGCGCCAGCGGCAGTTCGCGGATCCTCGAAGGTTTTACCTCCCTCTTCAGCGCCACGGTGGTGACCCGCCTGCTGGAGGAAGATGCCATCATCATTGGCCGCACCAACTGCGATGAGTTTGCCATGGGCTCATCCAACGAAAACTCAGCGTACGGACCGGTGCTGAATCCCCTCGACCCCACCACGGTACCGGGCGGCAGCAGCGGGGGCAGTGCAGCCGCCGTGGCAGCCGGTA
>DHLU01000011.1:11566-13232 GCA_002405435.1 Flavobacteriales bacterium UBA4660 | reverse complement strand
CACTGACCGGACTCGTAGGCATAAAACCCACGTACGGGCGGGTTTCGCGGCATGGCCTGATGGCTTTCGCCTCCAGCTTTGACCAGATCGGCACCTTCACACACAACGTGAGCGACGCCGCCATCCTGCTCGAGGTCATCTCGGGACCCGACGAATTTGACGGCACCGCCTCCGACCGGCCCGTACCGCCGTATTCACAGAAAGTGCCTGTTGAAGGGCCGCTCACCATCGGCTATGTCAAACAATGCCTTGAAAGTCAGGGGCTCAGCGAGGAAATCCGCACCCGTGTGCGTGAGGTGCTCGCCCAACTCACCGCCTGTGGCCACACGGTCAGGGAAGTTGAACTTCCACTGCTTGACTACCTGGTGCCCACCTATTATGTGCTGACCACGGCCGAAGCCTCGTCCAACCTGGCGCGCTACGACGGCATTCACTTCGGTTACAGGGCCAGCGGGGTGGCAGGCATAGACGCCACCTACACCCGCAGCCGCACTGAGGGTTTTGGCAGCGAAGTCAAACGCCGTATAATGCTCGGCACCTTCGTGCTGAGCGCCGGCTACTACGATGCCTATTACGTGCGCGCCCAACGTGTGCGTCGCCTCATCGCGGAAGAAACGCGTAACATGCTGCGCACCTGCAATTTTATTCTCACACCCACTACCACGGGTACTGCCTTCAAACTTGGCGCAAAGAGCAACGATCCCATCGCCATGTACCTCGAAGACATTTTCACCGTGCAGGCGCCGCTGGCCGGTATTCCCGGCATCTCCCTGCCGTTGGGCCGCACCGCAGCGGGCATGCCCTTCGGTGTGCAACTGATGTCAGATCTCTTCTCAGAGCACGCGCTGTTGTCATTTTCCGACTGGATGATGGAGCACTGTGCCCCGGCAACGCATTGATTGCATCCTTCACAGCGCTGTGTTGGTAATTGCCCGGGCCGCTGAAATTCCGCGCAGGAAACAATAATGATATTGCACTCGTAGTTATTGTAGCGTGTGCGCAGGGATTTTGCGTTCTACATTGTATTATCGCACCTCCGTTTTCACTGCAAGGAATTTCTTTTTTAACAAGAAGCCATAATGAAAAGAACCCTTTTCCTGATTGCTGCTTTGGCCGTGGCCTCTGGCCTCGCCGCACAAGCCGTGCAACAGTGTACCCCACCTGAAATCGCCTATGACGATCCGGCCATGGCCGAAATAGACCGCATGCTGGTGAACGCCTACCTCAACCATTACTGCTATACCGACGACCACGCGATGCTCAACGCACAGGGCTACGCCGCCGGTGACGTTCCTTCCTTTTCGCAGGAAATCATGAAAGCGCGCATGGCGACACTGGACAAGGAGACGCCGTTTGACCTCGTGTACAACAGCACCGTGCAGGGATTCATCGACCTCTATGCCGTGCGCCGCCGCGAACTTTCAGGGCGGGTCCTGGGTATGTCTCAGCTCTACTTTCCCTACTTCGAAGAGCAACTGGCTAAATACGGCATACCGCTCGAGATGAAGTACCTCGCCATCGTGGAGAGCGCGCTCAACCCCTCCGCCATCAGTTCTGCCGGTGCCGGCGGCCTGTGGCAGTTTATGGTATCAACCGGCAAGATGTACGGGTTGAATGTGACCAGCTACCAGGACGAACGTTTCGATATGTACAAGAGCACCGCCGC
>DHLU01000011.1:4813-11432 GCA_002405435.1 Flavobacteriales bacterium UBA4660 | reverse complement strand
TTTCGATATGTACAAGAGCACCGACGCAGCATGCCGCTACCTGCTTGCGCTGTACAAGATGTACGACAACTGGGAACTCGCCCTTGCCGCATACAACAGCGGTCCGGGCAATGTCAACAAGGCCATTCGCAGGGCCGGGGGTGCAAAAGACTTCTGGACCATCAAACCTTACCTGCCCAAAGAAACCCAGGGTTATGTGCCTGCACTCATCGCGGTGAATTATGTGATGAACTTTGCCCCCGAGCACAACCTGTATCCGAAAAAACCGCTGATTACCTTTTTCGAAACTGACTCGGTCACCGTTCAAAACCGCGTGCTGCTCTCTTCCCTGGCCAGCACGCTCAACATGCCGGCCGAAGACCTCCAGTTTCTCAACGCCACCTACCGCAAGGGAGAAATTCCTGCCAATGGCATGCGCCACTACCTGGTGCTTCCTGTAGAGAAGGTGGGGCTCTTTCTGGCCAATGAACAACTGGTGTATGAACAGAGCAAGGTAGCCGTACCCTTAGCGCCGCAGCCCGCGCAGGCATCTGCGACAGCCTCTGCTGCCGAAAAGGGCAATGTGGTCAGCTATACCTACGAAACCGACTGGGGCTACCACAAGGTGCGCAGCGGAGAATCACTGGGAAAAATCGCGGAGAAACACAACGTGTCCGTGGCGCAACTGAAAAAGTGGAACCACATCAAAGGCACGGTGATCCATTCCGGTCAGAAACTCAAGTACCAGACCCGGGTAAAGGTTCCCGTCTTGGCAGAGCAGCAAGCGCAACCGGTAACCGAACAGCCTGCGCAGGCCACTGAAACCCCGTCCACCGCATCGGCCACGCCCGAAACCCAGGCCCCTGCGCAGGAAAAACCCGCCGAAGCACCGCAGGCCCAGGCGCCCGCCACCACCACCAAGCCCCAGGTGAAATATACCTACTACACCATACAACCGGGCGATACCCTTTGGAGCATCGCCAACAAATACCGAAAAGACGGCGTGACCGAAAGTTCCATCAAGAGCCTCAACAAAGGCCTGAGTCCTTCACGGCTGCAGGTCGGCCAAAAGATTAAGCTGAAGCGCAGCACATAAATTCACCAAAAAGCATGGAAAGGCGCACGGAATATCGGTTCTTTGCGCCTTTCTTATTTCCATGAATCCAATCAAAACAGGCAGCCGCGTGCAGGTACACTACGTGCTGCGCACAGGAAGTGCCGATGGCGAGATCGCCGAACAAACCAGTCCAGGTGAACCCCTCGCGTTTACTTTTCGTGAAGACCCCATGCTTGCCGGATTTGAAAATGCCCTTCTCGGGCTTTCGGCCGGTGACAGTTTCCGCGTAGCTATCCCCTGCGCTGAAGCCTACGGAGCGGAGAGCGAAGACCACTACATCGAATTTCCGAAAACCGAATTTGTCGGCGACGACGGCGAGTGGGATGATGAACTTTTCGGTGAAGGCGAGGTCATTCCGATGAATACCCCCGACGGCCAGGTACTCTACGGCGTAGTCAGCGAGGTAAAACTCAACTCCATCGTCATAGACTTCAACCACCCCATGGCGGGCGAAGACCTCTTCTTTGAAGGCCAGGTGGTAGCCGTAGACTGATGCCGGACGTGCACAGCTAAGGCGGTTGCGGACATGTGCCCATCCCCTGAGGCTGACACGCTGCCTTCTTCAACACTGCCTTCTGAATAAGCCGGCCAAAGGCCACCGGGTTTCAGCGGCGGTCCGTTGTTTTTTTGCACCATGGCGAAAACATACCGCACCACCCGCGTGGCGTCCTTCAGCACCATTGCCGGCATCACCCTGGTGCAAACCCTGCTGGGTGCCATGTTTATGCTGTTTATCACCGCCTACAGCCTCAGCCGGCACTACCGCGGACAACTGACCGTGCAGGTCTATCTCAACCGCGACGTAAACGAGCGCGACGTGCTCGACCTCAAAAAAGAACTGGAGGGGGAAGATTACAGCGCCGCGGTGGACTACCTCTCACCGGAACAGGCAGCCGACCAGTTTGCCAAAGAACTCGGCCAGGACTTTGTGGATGTTATGGGCTACAACCCGTTACCCGCCTCGCTCGATATACACGTTGATCCGGCCTATCCGCTGAAACAGCTGGAGGCGGATGTAGAGACCCTGAAAAAAAATCCACGTATTGAAGATGTCATCTACCAGAAAGGCGCCCTGCAGCAACTCAATGAAAATGTGCGCCGGTGGGGACTGGTGCTGGGCATTTTTGCCGGCCTGCTCCTGGTGATTGCGCTGGCACTCATCAGCAATACCATTACCCTGGCCATATTCTCACAGCGTTTTCTCATCAAGAGCATGCAGCTGGTGGGGGCCACCCACGGGTTCATACAGCGACCTTTTATGAGGCGCGGTCTCAAGTACGGACTGGCCGGTTCGCTGCTGGCCATCACGCTGCTCGCGCTTGTGTTTTATCTGTTCAGGTCAGAACTCAGGTTGCTGGCCGGGGTGTTGGGCGAGCGCTACCTCTTCCTTTATGTCATCGGCGGGATCCTCATTACCGGCCTGCTGGTATCGTGGCTCTCCACGCTGTTTGCCGTGCGCCGGTTTATTGTACTGAAGCAGGATAAGCTTTATTAACGGCGCATTACAACCCCAAATTGCTTACGTTTGTGCCATGAACACCAAGACAGAAAGTCTGTTTGTTTTCACCCGCAAAAATTACCTGTTGCTGCTCGCAGGAATTGCTGTGCTCATAATGGGCTATCTGCTTATGTCGGGAGGCGGAAGTAAGGACCCCACCAAGTTCAGTCCCGAGATCTTTTCTCCACGCCGTATTACCGTAGCTCCCCTGGTTGTGCTGGCCGGATACGTGATTGTGGGTTACGCCATCATGTATAAAGACCGCAGCCACAAAAACACAGGCAAAAAGGCGGCATGAGCCTTATCGAGGTAATCATCATGGCCATCGTGGAAGGCCTGACCGAGTTCCTTCCCGTTTCTTCGACAGGCCACATGATTATTGCCCGGCATATGTTGGGTGTGGAAGATACCCCTTTTACCCGTACCTTCATCATCAGCATTCAGTTTGGGGCCATAGCCAGCGTAGTGGTGCTGTACTGGAAGAAATTTTTTCAAACCTTCCGGTTTTATCTCTTCTTGTTTGTCGCCTTCCTGCCTGCCGCAGTGCTGGGATTTTTGGCCGACGACTATCTTGACCAGGCCCTGGGCAGCGTAACCATTGCAGCCGCGAGCCTGCTGGCGGGTGGTTTTGTGCTGCTGGGTATCGATAAATGGGTGCGCCATGACGGCGGCGAAGCCATGAACTACCGCAAAGCGCTGGTTATCGGGCTGTTTCAGTGCTTGGCCATGATCCCGGGCGTGTCGCGCAGTGCAGCCACCATTATTGGAGGACTTACCCAATCGCTCTCCCGGCAACAGGCCGCTGAATTTTCCTTCTTTCTGGCCGTACCCACGTTGTTTGCTGCCGGTGCGTATAAACTATGGGACGGCCTCACCGAAGCCCCGGAGGTATTTCACCGCGAAAACCTGTTGAAACTGCTGGTGGGCAATGCCGTAGCTTTCGTCGTGGCACTGCTCGCCATCCGCTTCTTCATCAGCTTCCTTACCCGGCACGGATTCAGGCTGTTTGGCTGGTACCGGGTGGGGCTGGGTATCCTTCTGCTCATCTTGCTACGGGCCGGGATCGACCTGGCTGTAGTCTGATTCAACAACCCGCTGTCGGTTTTACACAGGTTGGCTGAAATTTTGCCGGCACCCGTCCGTTCTACCTTCACAGACCGGAAATGAATTGGAAAAAACTCCTTCGCAACATGCTCTTCGGCATCGGCGGATTGCTGCTGCTGCTGGTGGCTACCAGTTTCATTATCCTGAGGTATTACGAAGACGAGGTGGTGGATTATGCGCTCCGCCGTATCAATGACCGCCTAAGTGTACATGCCCACGTAGGTGAGGCCCACCTGGTACTCTGGAAAACCTTTCCCAACGCTTCGGTACATCTCAGCGACGTTATGATCAAAGACTCCTTTGGCCGTGGCGATACGCTCTTTACCGCAGGCGACGTTTTCCTGTCGTTTCACGTTTGGAAACTTTTCAGCGGAAACTACACCCTCGACCGGATCTCAGCCGCTGAGGTCGGCGCAACGCTGAAAAAAAACCGCAAGGGCATCACCAACTGGAATGTGTGGAAGCCATCGCCCGGGACAGACAGCACGCACTTCAGCCTTGACCTCAATACCATCGTGCTCAGTGATGCCCAGGTAGTCTATGAAGATGAGCAAAGCAGGTTCTTTATCGATCTCTTTGCCGGCGACGCGCGTGCCTCGGGCAATTTCAGCGGTGACGACGTACTGCTCTCCCTGTCGCTCGAGGGGCGCATGGAACAACTCATTCAGGGCCAAAACACCTATGCGACCGAAGCGCCGCTTGCGCTGAACGGTGACCTCCGCGTGAATGGGGCAGCGCAAACACTCGAGGTCAGCCGGTGCACCCTCGGCAGCGAAGGGATGCAACTGATCACCACCGCAACCCTCGCTTACGGCGACAAGACTTCCTTTACCCTTGCGGCTCGCGGAGAGCGACTGTCCGTTGAAACCCTGCTTCCCAGGTTGCCCGAAGCTGCGCGCACCGCACTGCAGCCCTACAATCCGGCAGGAACCATGTCGGTAGAACTTACCGTGACCAACCGCAACCCGAAAAAGCACACCGTAGCCGACGCTACCTTTCGCCTTGATGGGGCCTCTTTGCGCCGGCAAGACGCCGGTGTGGGCGTAGAAGACCTCGAGGCGAACGGCACCTGCCGGATTGCCGACGGCCTGGCAACGGTAACGGTCGAACAGTGCCGCGGACAACTTGAAGCGGGCTGGTTTGACATTCGCGGCGACATCAGCCAGCACCCGAAGTGGCGCGCAGACCTGTCCCTAAAGGCCGGTGCTTCACTGCCGGATTTGCGTGCATTCCTCGGCTGGGATACCCTGGAAACCTGCCAGGGTCAGCTGGAGGTGGACGCTGCCATACGCGGCACACTCGACGAACAGACCCATTGGCTGCACGCGGTAAACGGCTCGGTGACCGTGAGCGAAGGCGCCGCCCAGCTCAAGGGATCCAATAAGTTGTTTGATCAGGTCAACGGCCGGTTTACCCTGCATGAAGGTGCAGCCACGGTAGAGCAGCTGAAAGGTAGGGTCAACGGAAATGAAATCGAAATAACGGGCGAACTCCGCAACCTTACCGCCTTCCTGACTACGCCAGAAGCGGTGCTGCATATTGCGGCCGTGCTGCAATCGCCGCACATCGACATGGCCACGCTGCTGGAACAGCACTCGGGAAGCAACCGCGACGATTACCGGTTGTCGCTGCCGCAGGGCATCACCTGTGAAATCGATACACACATCGAAAAATTCACCTTTGGAAAATTCGAAGCCTCCGCTATCCACTGCGTCACCTCCATACAACCAGGCCGGGCCGATGTGAGTGCGCTCAGTTTTCAGACGGCCGGCGGCAGCGTCAATAGCAGGCTAACGCTGGTGCAGGATGCAGCAGACCGCTTCAGGTTGTACAGCCTTTCAGCACTGGAACGGATTAACATCAGTTCCCTCTTCGAAGAATTTGACAACTTCGGACAGACCACCATTACACGCAACCACTTGCGCGGGACAGCCAATGCCCAGGTGCAATTCACCACACCCGTAAGTACCGATCTCCGCATCAATACCGAGGCCATGGAAAGTCTCATCGACATCCGCATACAGGATGGCCAACTGATCGGCCTCGAATCGCTGCAGGCCGTGGCGGTTTACCTGAAAAACAACAAATGGGTCGCGCCTTTTGTCAACGAAGATGCCTTCGCTGACAAGCTGAAAAACATTCGCTTTTCAAGCCTGGAAAACCTTATAGAAATAAAAAACCGCCAGGTGTTTATCCCCGCCATGGATATCCGAAGCAGCGCCATGGACGTGACCATAAAAGGCAAGCACAGCTTCGACAATGCCATCGACTACACCATTGGTTTTAACCTGCGCGACGTGCTGGTGAGGAAGGAGCGCGCTATTGCGGAAGCTGATGACGGACTGGGCAAACAAATGTTTCTGTACATGCGGGGTACAACGGCCCAGCCGGAATTTGGGCTTGACCAGACCGCCTCAAAAGCCCACCGCAGGGATGCGCTGGAGACAGAAAAACAAAACGTCAAGGCCTTGCTGAAGGAGGAGTTCGGATGGTTTGGGAAAGACAGCCTGGCTACCCCCTACCGCGATCCGTCGCAGGTGAGCGGCACCATTACCTCGGTGGAGTGGGACGAAAAACCAACGGCCACGGGGCCGGCCACGGGGCCGCCAGATAAAAAGGAGGAGAAGACCCCTGCGCCGCAGCGCAAAAAAACACCCAAGTGGCTGCAGGAAAACGCAGAAGAAAGCACGCCCGTGCAAATTTCAGTGGACGACTGACCGCAGCATCATCGCTGCAGGTTCGGTCAACAATTATTCTTTTACTGCGTAGACCTTTCCCGGCAAACTGTGCACGATGCCCTTAAACTCCAGCTCTAGCAACAGCGACGCCACATGGCCGGAGGCAAGGGTAGTTTTTTCGCTGATTTCATCAACGTGTGCCTTACCTGCTTCGCGTATGGTTTGATAGACCCGCGCTTCTTC
>DHLU01000011.1:4379-4695 GCA_002405435.1 Flavobacteriales bacterium UBA4660 | reverse complement strand
GTTTGATAGACCCGCGCTTCTTCGGTACCGAGCGGCGGAAAGAGACTGGCTTGTCTGCCCTGCACCACTTTCTTATTCCACCCCATCGCTTCCTTCAGGTCATCGGCACACGTAACCAATGTGGCCACCTGCTTGCGTATAAGCAGGTTGGTCCCCTGCGCATATTTATCGTGGATACTGCCGGGCAGCGCAAATACCGAACGGCCATAGCCTTCGGCGAGGTAGGCGGTGAGCATGCTGCCGCCCTTTCGGTCGCTTTCGATCACGACAGTGCAGTCAGACAAGCCCGCAATGATGCGGTTGCGCATGGGGAATG
>DHLU01000011.1:0-4233 GCA_002405435.1 Flavobacteriales bacterium UBA4660 | reverse complement strand
CTCGCGTTCGGGTTCCTCTCCCGAGAGGTGTTCGGTGACCCAGCCGCCGCGTGCGAGCATTTGCCTGGCCACGTCTGCGTGTAGCGGCGGATAGATGCGATCGAGTCCATGCGCCACGCAGGCAATCGTCGACAGGCCGGCCTGTATGGCGGCTCTATGGGCACATACATCAATGCCATACGCAAGTCCGCTGACAATAACCGGATTGATCGGAGCGAGCTGCTGAATGAGTTCTTCGCAGAAGTTGCGTCCATAGGGGGTGGCATTGCGGGTGCCGACGATACTCAGCATATACCTGTTTGCGAAATCAGGGTGACCTTTGACAAAAAGCATTGCGGGGGCATCGGCACACATGCTCAGCCGCGCGGGATAATCAGCGTGGTTGAAAAACAAGGCACTTATCCCGTTGCGCGCGATAAACTGCAACTCACGGTCAGCCCGGTAGAGCACATCGGCGCGGAGGATGGCTTCGGCACGGCGTGGGCCGATCTCAGGCAAGCGTGCCAGTGCCGTTTTTTTCTCCCTAAACACCTGTCGGGCAGAACCGCAATGCGCTACCAGGGCACGCACGCGCACCGGACCGATACCAGCCACCAGCGTAAGGGCAATTTCATAGAGCAAATCAGAACCCGTATCCATCTCCCTCTTCACCGCGCTAAGATCATGGCGTGCTGCCGGACAGCCGATACGGGGACGGTTTTGCAGTCAACAGAAAAAACAATTTATTTCCTTTCAAAGAGCGAGCTATCCTAAATGACGCCTGAATGCCCCGGAGCAATTACAGCGCATATTTTTCGGTTGCCCCTGTGAATCCCTGAGGTCGGGAGCCATACGGATCACACGCCTGACACACAGGCAGCATTACCACCCCGAGGCGACAAAGGGCAGGGCGACCGACCGGTCTGCCGACCTCAGGCGCATCAGGTATTGACCCGCGGACAGGCTGATACCGGCCAGTGACACTGTATGTCTTCCCGCTGCAAGATGTTCGTCGAGCAGCAGGTGCACCCTTCTGCCCGCACTGTCGATAATCTCCAGGGATACCTGCGTCGGCTGCAGCAGGGTGAAATGCGCCGCGGAGTGCTCATTGACCGGATTGGAAGAAAGCGAAAAGGCAAGGGAGTCGGATTCCGGTTCCCACACACCGGTGGATGCACCGAATCCGACAAAGACGATGGTGTTGTTTCCCGAATTGGGAATGGCCAGGGTATCGATTTCTTCGGCATAACAGAGGTCAGCGGGAGAGGAAAGTCCGGGCACCGAAATGATTTCGTCTGACGTGAACTCACCGCTGAACTTGGTAATGCGCGTGGGGCTCCATGAGCTCACATAAAAATTGCCCGCGAGGTCGTTGTCTATTCCGTCACAATTGCCCAGGCCGGTGGTCAGCAGGGAAGAAAGTGCGTAGGTATCGAGGTCTACGGCGCGGATGGTGCTCGATCCGCCCCAACTCACAAATACCAGCCTGTTGAGTGCGCCGTCATATACAATACCGTTGGGGGTGGAAATGGTATTGGGCACAGCCTCTGTCAGCAGTGGATTGCCGGGATCAGACACGTCCAGTTCATGAATCTTCTTCGCGCTAAAGTCGGTGACCCAGAGCCGGTGATCACCGTCGCTCGCCATGCCGTTGAGAAAACCGGCATCCTGCACTTCGACCGACATCACCTGCGTTCCGGTAGTGGCGTCATAGCCCCGTATGTCTGCCCCCACGATGGTATAGAGCACCCCGTTCATTACCTCCATGCCGTAGTCGGCTTCGGGGTCACTGCCCAGGTAATCCACCTCGTTGCCGTTGCTGTCCACGATGATGACATTTGCTCCGTTGGAAGCCAGAAACCGTTGGTTTACGGGGTCGTATTCGACCGATTCAACACTGTTAAGTACCTGAGAAGAGGCGGAAGCGCAGGAGGCCAGCAGGGCCAGTACGAGGAGTTGTTTCATATTCGGTATCAGGCGGGGAAAATACGGCGGGTCGCACCGGCCGGCACCTGTTCAGTCCTCTATACCACACCGGGTAGATCAGGGCAAATACTTCCCGGGCCGGCACAACGCCGCAGGGTTATTGAAAATTCCGTACCAGCCAGAGGCTTCTCCAGATCTGGTCGGCGCATTTGGGAAATACCGTTGTAACAATGGTATTCATATCATTGGTTTCTTTGGGAAAGGAAGACCGGGCCACACCGCCCGTGACAAAGGTTCCTGCGGCATCGTAGATGGTATAGTGCACCCTGCACCAGCGTTCTCCGCCGCCGGGCAGTTTGGTCAGCGGATCATCGGTTTGTATAAAGTCCATCTGGTTGAGCAAGACGAGGTAATCAAACCGGAATGTCTCTTTCAGCGTTGAAAAGAGTGTGGTATCGGAGATGTTCGCGGTGAGGTACTTCTCCATGCGGTCGAGAAAACGATGGTTGGCGAGTTCTTGCCGCGTGAGGAGCGAATGGTAGGCCGAGTCGGCACCCGAGGGAAAGTGAAGCGCCGGAATGGATTGGTAGGCGCGCGATACACTGTAATAGACCTTGCTGAGCAGGGGCTGGCGATTGCCATGCATGAGGGGTGTGCTGCTAAAGTGGGTACTGCCGCCGTCGACCAACGCATAGACAATGCCTTCGCGGCACCGCGCAATCACTTCGCCGGGGGTACAGCCCGAACCCTGTGCGAGGGCTTCGGTGATATCGGAGACAACCATGACCTCTTCAAAGGGGGCCACCACGGCGAAGGGGAGCACGGGAGCCTGGATGCTATCGGGGGGTATGGACTGGGCCTTAGCCGCTGATAACAAGGCGATTACACCACAGAGGCAGGTCATTAGACGCAAGAAAATACGTTGCATAGTTGCCATTGGGCTAAAAACCGGGCCAAGCCCTCTGCTTCAGCTTACCTGCCTGGCTTATGTTGCGCAGGGCGGGGGTTCTGGTGCAGGGTGTATCGACCCGGGAGGGTTACATCGGGTAATTTCCCGCGGCGTTGTACGCCCGCAAAGGGCTTCTGGTTTCATACATGGTTTCCGCGAGCGGAGCAGGTCTTTTGCGGCACTACTTGGTGAACCACCTGAAAAGGTCGAGGCCGTTCGCCCATAGAATAAGGGCCACCAGCAGGAAAAACCCGATCATCTGGGCGACTTCCAGCACCTTTTGTTTCACCGGTCGTCCGGTGATGACCTCCCAGGTGAGAAACATGACGTGACCCCCATCAAGGGCCGGAATCGGCAGGATGTTCATCACCGCAAGGATCAGCGAGAGCAGGGCTGTTTTTTCCCAGAAAGCCCACCAGTTCCATTCATCCGGGAAGATGTTGGCAATGGTGATGAATCAGCCCATCTGGGTAACCCCGGATTTAGAAAACAGGAAGCGGATGGTCTGCACCTGCTTGCGGATAATTTCCTTGGCATAAAGAAAGGCTTCGGGGAAAGCGGATCCGAAACTGTAGTGCACTGTGTCGTATTTCAGGTAGGCCCTTGGTCCGGCCGGATAGAAGCCAATGGTACCCTTGTCGCTCACCGTTACGGGCAGGCGGTAAACCGAATCCTGGCGTTGGACTGCAACCGTGATTTGTTTGTCTTTGGCGCCATTGATGAGTTTCTGCGCTTCGTCGAAATACCGGACCTGGGCTGTATCAACCCCCACGATTACGTCGCCTTTGAGCAGTCCGGCCGCAGCAGCCGGAGAGTCGGCGGTTACACTGTCAACCCTGGCTGGAATGCGTGCTGACACGGGCATGCGGGCCCCGCTATCGAGCATGCGGTGGGCGATATCTCCGGGAATCGCAATATCCATGGGTTGACCGTTGCGCGAAATGCTGACTTTTTTTACATCATCGAAAAAGAGCATGGAAGCGACCTGGTCAGCGGTAATGGGGATGCTGTCGTCGAGGGCGACAATCATATCGCCATCGCGAAACCCGAGCTCCTCCAGCACGGGCTCGAATGCCATGCCATAGCGGGTTTCGCTGAGGGGAAGCACTTCCCTGCCCCAGCAGGCCAGTACAAACCAGTAGATCAGGATGCCGAGAATCACGTTGACGGTTACCCCGCCAATCATGATAATGAGCCGTTGCCAGGCCGGTTTTGAACGGAACTCCCAGGGCTGGGGCGGTTTGGCCAGTTGCTCTTTGTCCATGCTTTCATCGACCATGCCCGAAATTTTGACATAACCGCCGAGCGGAAGCCATCCGATGCCGTAGACGGTATCTCCGACCTTCTTTTTAACCAGGGCAAACCAGGGGTCGAAGAAG
>DHLU01000089.1 GCA_002405435.1 Flavobacteriales bacterium UBA4660 | reverse complement strand
ATTCGCGGACGTTGGAAAACTTGGCGCCCGTGGTGAGCAGTCCCATTACGGCATTTCCTTCGTAGGGAGACACAAGCGCTACCGGGGTTTCCGGAAGGTCAGCCACGTTGCTTCCCAGGTAATGGAAAAAGTCGGGGGTTGAGACCAGGCTGCCTGCATTGTTCCAGCCAGAGACCAGCTGCCACTGCCCGGTATTGGTGGGATATCCGGTGCTGGATTCAAAACTACCATTGACCAACTGGGCCTTCAAAGAGGCGAAACCGCAGGCAAGGCAAATGACAGAAAAGATGCGTTGTGTAAACATGGTTAAAGAGTTGGCTAATATACGTGTTTTGTCCCTTTCTACCCTACTGTTTAACGATTGATAAACGTGATTTGTTCACAACGGGCAGGCACCACGGGTCTGCAACGGGTGCGGTGCTCAGCGGTCTGGCCTGCCGCTCACGTAGGCGGCGGTCAGGTAGGCCCCGGTTTTCCACAAAGCAACCGAATAGGTGGTGGCATCATTGAGCGGACCGGCCGGAAGCGTAATGGCCAATCCGGCTGATAACTGTATAAACTGGTCTTGCTGAGGATGCTTCCACAACTGCCAGGTCCTTCCCCCGGAAAACCTCGCGCCGGAGAGCATGCGGTTAAGTCCGAGGTCTGCTGTTGCCACTTCCAGCCAACTGCCGTTTGCCGCAACGAGCATGGGGTTGCGCTTTTCGACCGGGGTCTTGTCCACCTGCTGCAGCATAAGCCACAGGTCGGCGCGGTAATGCCAGAAACTTCCCGAGCCTTTAGACGGCAAGGTGTTCCAGCGAAAGCCCAGGGGAATGAACCACCCGGTCACCGAGAGCCTGGCATCCTCGAGCCCTACGCTGAGGGTGTCAAATTCCTGCCCGAGCGGATCGTCCACGGCGAGAAAGACTTGGTCAAGCACTCCGCGCTCCGGATTTAAAAAAGCGGGGAGGCTGTCGTCGGCGAGGCCAAGCGGATCAAATGAGCGGAAGCAGTGGTTGGTCACAACCTGACTGATGCCCGACATGAGGGTAAACTTCCGCGAGAAGCGCCAGCCTAATTCAAGTCCTGTCTGACGGCCCGGACAATAGGCCCGGTCGCGTTGGATAAAGTTACCGAGGGTTTCAAATCCTGCGGCGTTGGTCGCTGCGGACGTAATGGCCAGATTGCCCTGAAACACCAGCGCGAATTCAGCGCGGAGGTCTGTGCCGCAGAGGAAACACCTGCGTCGGTTCCGGTTGTCTTGACCGTAGTGATGGGCAAACTCGCGGTCACTCAGTTCCTCCCGCTCGATAACCAGGTACTTGCCACCGATGATGATGGTATCCGGCACGGATGCAAGGGCCTGAAAGCTGACGGTGAAAAAAGCCAAGAGCAGCGTTCTATTTAGGACGCTGCTCTTTTCTATCAGTCTGTTGTCAGGATTGCGCAGCATTACACCAGCTTATACCGGCGAATGTAATTCTTTCGTTACTGGCGGTCCCGGGTCGCTCTGACCACTACCTTCTTATCGACCTTCTTGTCGTTTCCGATGCTGTCCCAGCCTTTGCGGGCGGCAGGGCTGACCTCTTCTCCGGTCACCACCGGAGCCGGTTGAGGCGTCACAACCGGAGCAGCTGCCTCGGTCACAGCGGCCATTGGTGGCCCGGACAATGTGATTTCGGTACCAGAGGCTGGTTCGGTTTGCGGCGCGTCAGCCCGGTTCAAGGGGCGCGGCGGTGCAAAGGAAGCCCGGGTGTTGGCTGCGCCCGTTGACGCCTGAGATGCTGCACAAGACGCAGTGGGCGGCAGGAGCACTGGCGTCACGCGGGCAGCGACACGCAATGCCGGAGCAGTGACGGCAGCGGCGCGGCCTTCGGCCGGAGTTGTGGTCGTGGCAGAGCCCATCCACAACAGCGCTGCGGCAGGCACCAGGGCGACGTACCACACATTCAGGTGGGCGACGCGGAAACGGGAGAAGTTGCTCCACCACAATTTCCTTCTCATGCCAGCATAAACCGATGAAGGCACTTCGGGCGCAAAACCCTCCATATGGGAGCGCACCTCGTTGAAAAATCTTTCCTCTGTCATTTCGCTGTTATTATGATTCGATTTCTTTGGGTTGTTTCACTTTGCTTATTTCCAGCAGTTCGCGCTGCAGGTAGGTCTTCGCGCGCGACAACTGACTCTTTGAGGTATTCACATCAATGCCCAGCATATCGGCAATTTCCTTGTGCATATAGCCTTCGACCACGTACAGGTTAAACACTGTTTTATAGCCTGAGGGCAGGCGCTGAATGCTGTTGTAGAGTTCTTCCTGGGTGAATTCAAGGTCATTCAATTCGAGGGGCTCTTCTTTATACATGACGACGTCATCGATGTCTTCCATGTAGCCCTGCTTCTGGTTTTTGCGGTATGCGGTGATGGAGGTGTTGACCGCAATGCGCCTGAGCCAGCCTTCAAAACTATGGCCCTCCGTGAAGGTCCCGATGTGTCGGTAGACCTTTACAAAAACGTCCTGAAGCACATCCTGGGCCTCCATCTTGTTTTTGGTATAACGCAGGCTAATACCGAACAGGAGCGACGCGTATCGCTTGTAAAGGCGGTCCTGGTAGCGTTTCTCGCCACGCACGCAGCCATCGATTAGTTCCCTGAGTTCTTCCACGGTGTGATAGGAAATACTTGCAGACACCCACAAAGGTTGCTCCGGAGGGCCAAAAAACCGCCTTCTGCGCGAATTATTTTGGTTGATCAGTGAAAATCAGCTGCTTCCATGTTGAGCCAGTCGAGGGTGGCCTTGCTGAAAATGTTTTCAAGCGCGGTTTGAGGAAGGTTC
>DHLU01000096.1:9586-9953 GCA_002405435.1 Flavobacteriales bacterium UBA4660 | reverse complement strand
ACTGGTCGCATCACCACGGCATCTATCCGGAAACGGAAAACATGCAGTTGCACAAGGCGGTGCATGATTGTATCAATAGGTTTAAGTTGCTGAAGGTGATGATGCTGATGGCGCAGGTCGAAGAGGAGATCAAAACGGCTGGCGATAACGTCGAAAAAGTCGAAAACCTGCTGCGCGAAAAAAGGGTGCTTGACAGCGCCAAGGTAGAAATCAACAAATACTTTGGTTCTCCGGTATTGCCGCGTTAGCCCAGCGGATGACACTGCTGCAGATCACTGAAAAGCCCATACCGTGTCATGTCTGCGCTTGTCTGAACTGCAGTCCGGAAAAGCGGCCAGGCCATTTCGCTGCCGGTAAAGGCGGGGGG
>DHLU01000096.1:0-9441 GCA_002405435.1 Flavobacteriales bacterium UBA4660 | reverse complement strand
GGGGGGTGCGCCCACCTGGGCTCGAACCAGGGACCCACAGATTATGAGTCTGTTGCTCTAACCGACTGAGCTATGGGCGCTTAACCGCTATGCGGGGCTGCAAAAGTATTGTATCCCGGACATCAATTTCCTAAAACTCTCTACTTTTGCGGCCCCGTTGGGGGTAGAAAAGTTTTCGGGTCTCATAGTTCAACGGATAGAATAGGAGTTTCCTAAACTCTTGATCCAGGTTCGATTCCTGGTGAGACCACTTCGTACCACGCTGTTGCCTAAGCCGGTTGGGCGGGTAATGTTGACCAGGCGAATACCGGCCTGTGGCCTGCGCCGGGGTTATACCCGCACGGTAGCATTGATCAAGGCTGTCTGGTTTTCCTTGTCCATATTGAGCACCGGTGTAGAGTAGAGACACCAGCCTCGTTCGCCATACTGCGTGGTGAGTCCGGCTTCGATGGCCATAAAGAGCAGCGCCTTGGTGCGGGCTGAGAGTTTGAAGGTGGAGTACTTCACCAGCGCTCCATCAACCAGTTTCCATGAATCCTGGTAATCGATGTCGACCGATTCGTGCACCAGTTTTTCCCGCAAGAGCCATTCCCCGATGCGCGCGATTTGTTTTTCATTTTCTGTGATGATGTGAATGACGATCATGGGCTGAATTATTGAGGAATTAATCCGAGTGTATACTGAAGTTCACATTGCATTTTAAACAGACCTGACTGCAGGTCAGCCAATCTGAATCGCGCATCCATATAGGCCATCTCACGCTGGTTAATCAGAAACAGGGAGCTTTCTCCGTTGAAGAAATTTTCTCTTTCCCCGTCGAGCAGTACTTTAAGAGACTGCACGTTGGTGGTGTTGAGGTCTAGCTGTTGCCTGAACTGGGCAATGTTTTCCGACAAGGCCCTGGCCTGGTTGGTTATGCGTGTTTTCAGCAGGGAGCGCTCGAGCACTTTGTCGTTGACCTTCAGTTCCTGCAGTGTTGCGGCGCCTCTTGCTGCGCGGTTGAGCAGCGGATATCGGAATTGGATGCCGGCTACGTAATCGGTGCCGTCAGGCATCACATTGCCGTCCTGGGTGTCGAGATAGCTGAGCGCGGTATAAGAAAGGTCGAGTTGGGGTTTGCGCTGTTCGCGCTTCCAGCGCAGTTCCGCATCCATGCCCCGTATTTCGGCATCGGCTTGTCTGAGGAAGGGTTGGGTGCGCTCAATAACCGAGGGCAGCGAGTCAAGGGGGTATTGCGTAAACTGCAGCGACACACCGAAGGGCCAGGCAGAGGGTCTCATGTCAGGCGGCGATGCTGCCGGCACCAGCGTGTTGTCGGGGCCCGGGCTCCAGATAAAGTTGCCCAGTATCATGCGCGCGGAAGTTTCCCGCACGTTGCTCTCGGCCAGTTGCTGTTGGCGCATCCGGAGTTGCATGCCCGCCTCAACGGTATCGATAAGCGGCAAATCGCCCGAAATGGCCCGGTCTTTTACAGCCCCGAGCCGCTGCAGGGCGAGGTCTCTTAGTTCCAGGCTGATACGTGTTTTTTCGTAGGCATTCCACCAGTCGGCGTAGGTTTTGGAGGCATCAAACCACAGGCCCAGTTCGTACTTGTCTCTTTCGGCGTTGGCAAAGTCATTATAGGCAACCGCTTCCTGCCATGCTGTTCGCCTTGCATCAGTCATCAGGCCCTGCAGCAGCGGAAAGTTGACACCGGCATACCACTGTCCGCCTTCGGGCGTGAGCGTCTGGGGGTTAAGGTTGTCGCCGATATTGCGCTCAACGCCGCCCGAAAAGCGCACCGGTGATCGCGTTGGCATGGTCAGGTGTGCCTGCTGCAGGTCGTAGTAACTTTTACCATCCATTGATTTGGTAGCGAAGCCCGATTGCACTACGGGATCGAAACCGCCGCGTGCCTGTTGCATGGCCGAGGCGCCCATGTCTGACTTGATACCGGCCTGCACCATGACAGGGTGAGAAGACAGTCCGGCCAAAAAGGACTCATAGGTGAGCACAACGGCCATTGTGCTGTCCATCTGAGCGGCTATCGGCACACTAACCATCAAAGACAGCAGAAAGAGCGTGACCTTCTTTTTACTTCTTTTTGGCATCTTGAGGGATGGTGTTTGTATAAAAGTCAGGCGGGAAGCCGTTGAGTTGTCGCCAGAGTTCGTACCAGACGGGTACGTCATTGAGCAGTGCAAAGGCCTGCGTGCCGGTACCCACGCGCAGACCGACCGGCCAGGGCACATCGTCGGGATTGGGCGCCACAAGCAGCCTGAATTTGCCGTTTTCACTGATAAAGTTATCAATGGCTACAATCTTACCCGAATAGGTTCCGAAGGATACGCCGGGCCAGCCGCTGAAGAAGAAGGCGGGCCATCCATCAAACAGAAAGCGAACCTCCTGGCCCTTGTTGAGCAGGGGCATATCGAGCGGCGATACAAATACTTCAACGGCAAGTTCCTTGGCAATGGGCATGAGGGTTATCACTTCGGCACCCTCACTCACCATTTCGCCCACACCCTGCACCAGTGCGCGGGTGATATAGCCTGCGGCAGGGGCAGTTATATAATAGAAGCCGCTCCTTACCTGGTAGTTGGCCTGTTGATTGCGCAACTTGGTTATCTGTGCTTCGGTGTCGTAGAGGGCACTGAGTGTCGCATATTTTTCGCTTTCCGCCTTGGAGATTTTGTCGAGATAGTCCTGCTCGATAGACAACAGTTCCACCGTTGCGTTGCGGTATTCCTGCTGCGCAATGGTCACCGAGTTGCGGGTTTCGGTCTCTTTGGCCCGCGCATTTTGCAGGGCTACTTCGCGCTGCTCCAGTTCGGTTTGTGACTTAAGGTCTTTTTCGTACAGACTCTTGAAGCGCTTAAACTGTTCGTCAGCTACCATCGCATTGGCCAGTGCTGCCTCATAGGCGATGCTATCGCTGACAATCTTGAGTTTCAGCTGCATGAGTTTTGTCTTCTGCTGCTGTGTTTTCAGGTTACGTGAAGAGATAAGCGCGTCTATCTGGGTGTCTAGTGCATTGGCCTTTTGCATATAGCTTACCGCACCTGATTCCTTAGTCTCTACCTGCTCGCGCACGTTGGCCAGCAGGTCAGGGTTGAAGTACTCATCCTTGACCTCAGACAACCTGAGCAGGGTGTCTCCGGCAGCCACCAGTTGCCCTTCACTGACAAACCACTCTTCAATTCGGCCGGGAATGACTGTGTTGATGGTTTGCGGACGTTCGCCCGGGGCGAGTGAAGTGACTTGCCCGCGCGCGCGCACGTTCTGGGTCCAGGGCAAAAACATGGCTACAATGGCCGCTACACCCAACACACTGACAAGATATCTTCGTGTAGATGACCGCCGCGAGGTGATGATCGCAAGGAAAGACTTGTACTTGGTCTTATCGATACGGCTCGTTACGCTGTTGGTTGAAATCTCAAGCATGGTGCTGGTTATTTGTCAGTTCGAGATGTCCGTGTTTCATAGTGCCCCGGTAGGTACACAGGGCGATAATTTCTTCCCGGTTGCTCACCATGACCAGGGTAGCGTTCGGACAGAGGATTTTCAACATGGAAAGGAAGTGTCGTTGCTCGTTGGCGGAGGGAAGCAGGTTGTCGTCGGTGATGACCAGTGCCGGGCGACCGGCCATACTCCGGGCCATAATAATTTTCCTCACGGTGCCTGCCGATAAGCGCTTACCCTCCGGATCGAGCGGCTCGTCAATTCCGGCGGGCAGGGAATCAATAAATTCACTCAGACCCGCCAGCCGCGTGAGTTCGCGGATTTGCCGTTCGTTGATGTCTGTGCGTCCGCAGGTAATGTTTTCAGCCAGGGTGCCTTTGAAGATATGCTGCTCGGCAAGTGCTGAGCCTATTCGTTTTCTGAGTTCACTCAGGTTGGCCACATTGATGGGGATGTTGTTGTATTGCAGCAAGCCCCCGACAGCCTCAAACTCGCAGGAGAGTATGCGCAGCAGGGTGGTTTTTCCTGATCCGAATTCTCCCGTCAGGCAGAGTGATTCCCCAGCCGCGAGTTCGAACGTGATGCCATCCAGCACCGGGACATGCCCATCGGGAAAGGTGAAGCTTAGGTTGGATGCCCTTAGGTGAATACCGGTCTGGTCATTGTCAGCCACAGGCACCGGACCTTCGTCTCTCTCCAGCGAGAGATCGGCCACATGGCCTGCTTTTTCCAGCGAGGTCAGCAAGTCATACACGGTGCTCATGTGCATAACAGCCTTCTCTACGCTGTTTATCACCATCAGAATCACGATTTCGGCCGCAATGAACTGTCCGATGTTGATGCTTCCCTCAAGCACCAGCACACTGCCGAGCACCAGCAGGGTGAATGCGACAATTACCTTGAAGGCAATCATGAAGATATATTGCTGGCGTAGCACCCTGAAGTGTTTGTTGCGCGCCGTGAGGTAGCCAGTGGTATAATGATCGGTTTTGCTCATCGGCAGTTCTGTCGCACCGGCATGCCTGAAGGTATAGATGTTGCGGGCCAGTTCCTCCAGCCAGTGCGCTACCGCATATTTATAACTGCTCTCTTCCAGGCTGCTCTCCAGCCCTTTTCTGCCTGTAATTCTGAACAACAACACGATAATAAGGGAAATAATCAGGCCCAGCAGAATAAACAGGGGGTGGTAGAGGGTAAGCAGCAGCATGCCAAACAGAATCTGCACGATGGCAGCGCTGAATTCAATGAGCAGTTTCGAAATGCCTTTTTGGATGGTGGTTACTTCGAAAAAGCGGTTCATCATTTCCGGAAAGTGTTTGCCGTGGGTGTGCAGCAGTGAAAAGCGGGGTATCCGGTAGCTGAAATCAAAAGCGGCTTTGGCGAAGATGCGCTGCTCGATGCCTTCTGTGATGGTCATCTGCCTCAGTTGCATCCAGCCGCTGATCAGGATACCCCCCAGCACCAGGGTAACCAGCACAAACCAGGAGGTGCTGAGTACGCCGGCCTGCAAAAACGTGATGATGGCTTGTATGCCCAAGGGCAGAGAAAGTCCGACCAGGCCATGAAAAGTGGCCAGGGTCAGAATGGCATTGATGTCGCGGCGTTCGGCGCTGATCAGTTTCCAAAACCTTTTAACGGGGGTATGGATATGTATGGGGTTGTGCATGTGGGTTCTAACGGTCAAATATGTGGCGCGTTTTGATGGCAGCTGTCGTTTCTTAATGAAATACCCTGCGCACCGGGCCTCAGGGAGCGCAAAGACCAGAAACCGGAGACCTGGCACCGGCATCGCCCTCCCTTTCCCGACGCCGAAAGTAAGCGCGACCGGCCAGTATTGTTCTTCAGGGAAGGGTGAAGTAATCAGCAGGTTTCGGGAGTGCAGTATGGGATTCTCGCAAAGTCTGGACCTGGTTCTGCTACGCGGTTGCGGCGCTGAAGCCGCATGGGGAAGTCACCGGCACGAACACAGCGCAGGCAAGCCCCCGCGAAGGCCTCCCATTCCGAATCCGCAGCCCAGGGTGAGGCCGTTACCCTGCCTTCTTCCTCAGCTCCGGTGCCGTAACAAAAGGCAATCTTCGGGACGCAGCAAATCAGGGAACTGGCTAAAGCGTTCATTCCCAAAATACTAACGAGCGTTAGGCCTATGAGGACGTTTCGGATCAAGTGCGGGGCAAAAGTATGCCTGACTGCGTTACCGGTTTGTCAGCGTCTGTTAAAACAAGAGAATTTACACGAGGTTCAACCAGCAGGCATCAATGATGGCTGTTTGTTAAGGTAACATAGCCGTAACAAATAGATGATGCAGGCCTAACAAACAAGGGCGAGTCGGGCGGGTAGTTTCGCGCCACGAAAAAGCCTTTATGGAGCGTGCTACCCTTACCCTTGTTAGTCTGTCCTTATTTATCGCTTCACTTGCTCAAGGCCAGGCAGATACGTCAAAATTAAGCGGGCAAGAGAAACCGAAGAAGTGGCACGAACTGTTGTCGATTCGCGGCTATGCCCAATTCCGCTATAACCGGCTGCTCGAAACCAATGACAAATTAAGGTGTGAACAGTGCGACCGCTCATGGGGCGACAACAACACCATCTTTCTGCGCCGGGCGCGGATCATTCTTTCGGGCGACGTGAGTCCCTGGCTGGGGGTGTATATTCAGTTTGACTATGCCGCCCAGCCCGGCTCTTCAGCACCCCAGAACTTCCTTCAGGTCAGGGACGCATACTTCGATCTCAACCTCGACCGTGAGAAGGTATTCAGAATACGCATCGGTCAGAGCAAGGTGCCCTTTGGATTTGAAAACCTCCAGAGCAGCCAGAACCGCTTGCCGCTCGACCGCGCCGACGCCCTCAACAGCGCTTTACCCAATGAGCGCGATATGGGCGCATTCTTCTACTGGACACCGGTGAAGCGAAGGGAACTGATGGAGCAGTTGAGCCGCGACAATATGAAGCACTCTAACAACTACGGGGTTTTTGCCCTGGGTATTTTCAACGGACAGACGGCCAACGCTCCCGAGCGCAATGACCTCTTCCATGTGGTATCGCGTCTGAGCTATCCCATGCACGTGGGAAAACAGGTCATTGAGCCCCACTTGCAGGCCTACGCCGGACGTTTCGTGCTCCTCTCCACTTCGGAGGGGGTGGCTACTACCGATGACAAAGAATACGATGACCAGCGTGTGGCACTGGGCTTTGTGCTTTATCCCAAACCTTTTGGTATTCAGTCTGAGTACAACATCGGCACCAGTCCCGGTTATGACGCCGAGACGGGCTCCGTCAGGCAGACCGACATCACCGGCGGACAGGTTACTTTTTGCTACCGCAAGGTGGTGCAGCGCCACGTAATTATTCCCTTTGTGCGCGTGCAATACTACCGCGGTGCCAAGAAGGCCGAACTCGACGCCCGCTACCACGAGGTAGATGAGTACGAGTTTGGGGTAGAATGGCTTCCTTTCAGAAACTTTGAGCTGACTGCCATGTACACGCGCGCTCACCGGGTCACTTCCGACTTTACCAACGGATGGAATGACCAGCAGGGTGGTCTGCTGCGCTTGCAGTGCCAGTTTAATTATTAAGGTACCCCACTTGCGCTGTATACACTGCCATGGGCGCTTACGGTCCTGGAAATAATTGCCCGGGCATGTAATGTCTGCTTCGATAGCCGGGGTACAACCATCGAAGGCCCGGAGGGTTGAATTACCTGAGGCAGTTATTATGCCTGGGCAGCCGCGTGATCACTTGCCCACGCCGATATCTTCACGCGTGAGGTCTTCCCGGAATGCGACCGGGACTTTCCTGGCAATGAAAAATGCCCTTCCCCTGACATACCCCTTTCCTTCCAGCACATACTTTTGTTTGAACAGGAGGTTAAGCATGTTGCCAATCACATTTTCGATATCCTCGTAGTCGGCATGAAGCTGCATGGTGTGGGTGGTTACAGAGCGCGGGGGAATGTCAAGCGCTTCGCTGAGTTCCACCACTCCGATTTCTTTTCCATCGAGATACAGTTGTACATGCGACCGCGTCAGCCTGACCTTGTACCAGTTGGGGTTTTTCAGTTGCAGATACACTTCTGCGCGCACGTTTTCACCGCTCCACTCGGTCACCTTCATGTCAATCATCTCTACCATTTCTACTTCTTTGTAAAGATTGCATGAAGCTCCCAGAAGGAGCAATAATGGAAAAAGGGCAAAAACTTTCATGAACGGCATCGACTAGCGGCGGCTAAGATCAAGCCAAATCCTCGCTGATGATTCCTGCAGCGGATATTTTGCTCCGACCTGATTGATAACAGCATAGGCCTGAGACCACAAACCTGTGTCAGGAAAAATGCCCGCAAAAAGGGACAGGGCCGAAGAAATTCCTTACCTGAGGCCGGCAAATTTGCAAATCCAGAGTACGATGGCCCCCATCAGTCCGCTGATGGGAATGGTGATAATCCAGGCGATCAGCAAGGTACCCGTTACACCCCACTTTACCGCCGAGATGCGTTTGGTCAGTCCGACCCCAATGATGGAGCCGGTTATGGTGTGGGTGGTGGATACGGGTATGCCGAGTTTTTCAGTTCCGAAAAGTGTGATGGCACCGGCGGTTTCTGCAGCCACGCCTTCAAAAGGTGTCATTTTGGTGATCTTGGTACCCATCGTTTTCACGATACGCCAGCCGCCCATCATGGTGCCGAGGGCAATGGCACAGTAGCAGCCCAGCACAGCCCAGTGGGGAATGTCTACAATCTTCATTTTTCCGTTTTGCTCTTCTTGCACCACCATCATCCAGCTGGCTACATGGTCGGGATGCTGGTGTACGAAAACAATGAGCGCTGCGGCAATAATCCCCATAACTTTCTGCGCATCGTTGCCGCCATGGCCGATAGAGAAGAGCGCAGACGTAAGCAGTTGGAGCCTCTTAAACCACCGGTCGAGTTTTGTAGGATGACCGAAGCGGCAAATCCACAGCATGGCGATGGAAATGAGGTAGGCCAGCACCATACCGATGATAGGGGCAAGAAAGATGAAGATAAACGGTTTGATGACCTTGGCGGAATTCACTGCATCGAAGCCTCCGTGGTGTGCTACAGCGGCTCCGGCAAACCCGCCCAGCAGGGTATGCGACGAACTTGAGGGAATGCCCCACCACCAGGTAGCCAGGTTCCAGATAATGGCGGCAATCAGTCCGGCGAAAATCACCGGCAGTGTTATGGCATCTGCGTTGACGGTCTTTGCCACCGTGTCTGCCACCTTGAATTCGGATATCCAGTACGCTACGAAGTTGAAGAAAGCCGCCCAGAGCACTGCCTGAAACGGGGTGAGCACACGGGTAGAAACCACCGTTGCGATGGAGTTGGCCGAATCATGAAACCCGTTGATGAAATCAAAGATGAATGCAAGGGCAATGATGATGAGTAGAAAAAAAATTGGATCCATGGTGCCTGGGTTCCGTGCCCCGCCTTAAGAGTTTTTTACGAGTATGGATTCCAGCACATTGGCCACATCCTCACATTTGTCGGTGGCGGTTTCAAGGTTGCTCAGGACTTCCTTCATTTTGATGAGTTCCAGGGCATCAGTACTTTCCGCAAACAGACGGGCAATGGCCTCATCGAAAAGGTCATCGGCGTGGTTTTCCAGTGAGTTGATGCGCACAATGGCATCGCGCACGCGCTCGCGGTTTCGCATGTGGCGCAGATCTTTCAGCGCGGTGTCTATTTCCGTCACCTGCTTCAGCAGCACCTCCGTCATCAGTTCCATCGTTTTGGTGAAGGTCTTTACGTTGTACAACTGGATGCGTGCAGCTGTCCCGTGCACATAATCCGCGATGTCGTCGATACTTGTTGCCAGGCTGTGGATGTCTTCCCGGTCAAAGGGCGTGATGAAGTTGGAGCCGAGCTCTAAAAAGATGGTGTGGGTAATCTCATCCCCTTTGTTTTCCAATTCACGCACCTTCCGGATGATGTCCTGCTGCTTCGCTTTGTCCGTAGTCCGGAAAAGCTCGTAAAACACCTTGGCC
>DHLU01000197.1:8856-13880 GCA_002405435.1 Flavobacteriales bacterium UBA4660 | reverse complement strand
CTGCCCCTCGAACTGGGGCTCGGCCACCTTCACGCTGATCACGGCGGTGAGGCCCTCGCGGAAGTCGTCGCCCGAGATTTCGAACTTGACTTTCTCGAGGAGACCGGATTTATCGGCGTAGCTTTTGAGCGTACGCGTCAGAGCGCGACGGAACCCGGACAGGTGCGTGCCGCCTTCGTGGGTGTTGATGTTGTTGACGTAAGAGTGTATGTTTTCGTTGAAGGAGTCATTGTATACCATGGCCACTTCAACCGGAATGTCTCCGTTGGGGCGGTCCATGTGAATAATCTTCTGGATGATGGGCGGACGGGTTTCGTCGAGGTACCGCACAAATTCCACCAGCCCCTCTGTACTGTGAAAATTATCCACCCGGGGCTGACCACTTTCGTCGAGGTGCCGATGATCTGTCAATACCAGCGTAATGCCCTTATTCAAAAATGCCAGTTCTCGCAAACGACCGGCAAGGGTGTCGTAATGGTATTCGACAACGTCAAAAATGGTATTGTCCGGTTTAAAGGTGACCACAGTGCCACGCTTGGTAGTGTCTCCCATGGTGCGGGCGGCGTACAGGGGTTTGCCCATGCTGTATTCCTGTTCCCAAATTTTTCCATCCCGGTGAACCTCGGCGCGCAGGTGAATGCTGAGCGCGTTGACGCAACTGACACCTACACCGTGAAGACCACCCGACACCTTGTACGAGCCTTTGTCAAATTTCCCCCCTGCTCCGATCTTGGTCATAACCACCTGCAGGGCACTTACGCCTTCTTTCTTGTGCATGTCAACCGGAATACCCCGGCCGTTGTCTTCGACGGTGATACTGTTGTCCGGATTGATGGCTACCGAAATGGTATCGCAGTAGCCCGCCAGCGCCTCGTCTATCGAATTGTCGACCACCTCATATACCAGGTGGTGCAGGCCGCGGGTTGAAATGTCGCCTATGTACATCGCATGGCGCATACTCACGTGCTCCATACCTTCCAGGCTTTGGATGTTGTCGGCTGTGTAATTGGCTGCACCCTTTGCCTTTGATTCTTCTGTCATAATTCCTGTTGCTTCCACGCTTTTTGATGGTGTTGCGCAGGGGGTGCCTGTGGCCATGGGGATGACCCTGCACTGCTCCCTGAAAAATTTGGGGTTATTGTTGTGTTTTTTTTACAAGCTAAGTGACTGATAATCAGTACCCATTGCTGTGGTAACAAAGATAACTATTCAGCGCCGATTTCGATTAAAACAATGAACGAAAATGAGGCTGTTTTTGCTGACAAAACATCAACACTGGCAGTACGGGAAAAACACTGGTAAGGCGTCAAGCCATTGACCTTTACAACATCCGATCTTCCGTTTGCGGTAAGGCGCCACGCCCGGGTAAATCAAGCCGCTGTGCCATCACTACCCAGTGACCCATCCCTACGCCTTCAAGGATGATTAAACCGCAAATACCAGCCTTCATCTGACTGTCTGGGGAGATTCCGACCCGTGCATACGGGTCATACCTGCTCAGTGCTTGATCCGCAAGCTTCAGCGCACGGTTGTACATGGCCTGCTAAAGCGGGTCCGGCCGACAATCATGGTAGTTTGAAAATTCGAAATGCGTGGTTTCGGTCTGGCCGGGGCCCCTGAACAGCGGCGCAGCAATCACTATGGCTAAAACGCCCACGTAACACCCATCAATGCGCCCGGCCGTTGTACCCGGTAGGCACTCCATCGCTGGTATCGGACAGCACCGAGGTTGTTAAACTGCACCCAGGCCGAGAGGCGGCGCGTATAGCGGTATTCTCCTCTGAGGTTCACATCGGCAAATGGATCGAGTGTGTAGTGGTAGGTACCGTCTGCATTGGCCGCCACATCGCCGACTGGGAATTCTGAAGAAGCCCAGCGTTCGCCTACGTAATATATTTCCGTCTGCAGGATAATCTTGTTGCGCAGGTTGTATTCTCCGGTAGCCGTCACTTTCAGCACGGGCTGGTGCCAGGGATGGGCCTGTTCGCCCGTCGAGCCGTAGATGAAATAATCTCCGCGCAGGTAAGCAGTCCATTTCTCCGGCGCTTTCAGGGTAAACTCTCCATAAAGGTTCAGCCTGTCGAGGTCGTCATATACGACTTCCATGTAGTTACCCGGGCCGCGCAGCGAATCATTGATAAAATAGGCAAAGTCGCGGATCTGCTGATAGCTCACGCCAGCATTAAATGCTGAAGAGGCACTGGCACTGCCGCTGATACCGCCGTAAGCCTCGAGTTTGTTGTTGCGCGCGCGCAGCAGCGCATCGGTCTGTATAAAAGGATTCTCGGCAAATGTTTCCATAAAAGTAGTCTGAACCAGGCTGCCCCGCACACCCGCGTAGGGCACCAGCAGGCCCTTGAGAATATTGTAGCGCAGCTCCGCCAACGGATAAAAATGCAGGGGCTGGTCGCCGCGAGCGTCCAGGTAAAGCCCCATACCTGCTGTAGCCCGCAGGTCCTTCCACACTGTAAACGCCGTAGGTATGAGTTTGATGATCGCATTGTCTTGCACCTGTCGCTCCGACTCCCCTTCGGCCACAAAAGGAAGGCTGCTGAACTGGTTGTAGTTAACACCGAACTGCAGCTTGTAGAGTTCGGTATCGACCACCTGGCTGAGTGCTGTCGTAAAATCTACGTGGGTCTCCCTTCCGCCAAAGAGGTCTGTGGTGCCCCGCAAGGCGAGGTCACCACGGTAGTTGAGTCCAAGGGTATCTCTGCCGTAGGTATGAAATCGCACATTGCCGCCGAAGGTGTTGAGCCGTTGCTTAAGTATGTTAAGGTCAACAGCGCCTGCATCGACCCGCGCCGGATCAAACCCATACCAGTGTGCGACATTCCTCGACCAGTTTACTCCGCCTTCGAGCGCCGTTTTACGGAAAAAATACTTACCCCAGAAATCGAAGCGGTTATCACTGAAACCATCCGGAATGCTGTCGTCTGCTGCTACACCACCCGAACTGCTCAGGTGGTTGTAGCTGAATCCGAACGAGCCTTTGCGCGAGCGGCCATCGGTATAATAGGCATCAATGAGCGGGGTAGACCACATGCCGTATCCGGCCTTTATATAGCCCCGGTACAACTTCTGGAGCCTGTCTTCGACATTTATGCGGGCAGGGGCGATAGGCTTGACGCCAATACTGAAGTTTTTCCGTGTGGACAAGAGGTCGTACCGGATGGCAGTGATTGCGGATGAATCCGTCTTTAACTCCGGATTGACCGGCAGTTTGTTGGCGTCTCTCAGCTGGAGCTCCAGGTTGCCGGTAAAGGTCACATCCATATACAGCGAATCAGACTGCGCGCAAACCGATGCTGCGGTGCAGGCGGCCAGCAGGGCCAAGAGCACGCGGAAATTGCGGGGGTTCGGTAGGATTTGCATGGTTAGTTGCCTCCATTGTTAAGGTTAATCTCCACGTCTTCTCTTTCTCCGTCTTCCGGCAAGGCATCCTTGTTTTCGAGGGCATCGAGCGCACTGAGCCGTTGCCGGGCCTCATCCAGTACCCATGTTTCGGCTACATTCTTGATGATGGCACTGAGCGTGGCCCTGGCCTGGAAATAATCTTTCATGCCGACATACGCGTCGCTGAGCAGCAGAAAGCCTTTGAATTTCCATTCGCTGAAGTTTGAGTACTTGTCGATGAGCTCAAATACCTCTTTTTCAGCAGTCTTAAACTGGCCCAGTTTGTATTCAATCAAAGCCAGGTTGTACTTGGCTTCGGCGGCCATAACTCCGCCTTTCTTGATGACTTCCCTGAAATCAGCCCGCGCCTGATCATAGGCAGCATTGTCCATCAGTATTCTTCCCCGCCAAAGCTGCGCCGTGATGCGGATACCTTCAGGTGTGCTGCTATGGGTGATGACCTTGTCGGCATAGGCCTTAGCGGTTACCTTATCACCGCGCAGATAGGAACAGCGCATAACGCCAATCTGGCCTTCGAGCCGGTTGTTTCCCGATACGGCAATCTGTTCGAGCTGCGTGTAATAATCCAGTGCCTGCGCGTAATTTTTCTGGTTATACAGTATCGTGGATGCTCCAACCAGACAGTCTTCCGTAAAGTCGCTCAGCGGCCGGCCAATGACGAAGTTGAAACGTTCAAGGGCTTTATCGTTATCTCCTTTCTCAAAATAGCAGTTACCCAGGTAGTAACTGGCCTCCACGGCGTGAATGCCGGGTGCGTACTTCGCGAGATAATCTTTTAGCTTATTGCCCGCAACCTCACAGTTGCCTTCGAGCGCATAGGACCTGGCCGCGGCAAAAACATCATTCTCCAGGTCACCAGGCCTGACATTGAGAATTTCGATCGTCTCAGCATCCTGAACAAAGGACGGATCGTCAATCAAGGTGCCCTTGACAATGGCGTAGGCATCTTTGAGCACCTTGTCGTTGGGGTAGTCTTTCTTCAGCCGGGCCCATGTTTCGTTTACCTTGTTGACATTACCCTGTTTGACAAACACCAAACAGAGGTCCACCAGCGAATACTTCACAAACTGGGTTCCGGGGTGGTTACCCAGCACATCGTCGTAATACGCCTTTGCCTCGCTCAGCCTGTTCTGTGACAAGTAAGACCGGGCCAGTTCATACTTGGCATCGGCTTCAAAACGCGAGTCGGGCAATTCCTCAAGCAGTGACTTGAGCACCCAGGCCTGCTTGTCTGTCTGCCCGTTGTATCCGTAGCTCTTGGCCTTCTGAAACATGGCATAATCTCGCTGCCCCTGGTTGAGGTCGGCGCTTTTGTCATAAAACACAATGGCCTGCGCATAATTTTTTGCCGCATAAAAGCAGTCGCCTATTCTCAGGTAGGCATCGTTGAGTTTTCTTGGGTCTTTGTTTCCCCCGCCGTCAGCGAATTTCCTGAAGTACGTATTGGCCTCATTTAAGAGGTTCTTTCTCAGTTCGCCCTGCGCGCCGAGGGCCTTCTTAAACCGTGTATACCCGTAGCCGTAATTACCCAGGCCGTAGTGAGGAGAATTGAACGCGCCCGGTTCGGTGAGAAAAGCGGCGTACAGCGTACGGGCTTCGTCCCATTT
>DHLU01000197.1:6126-8753 GCA_002405435.1 Flavobacteriales bacterium UBA4660 | reverse complement strand
TTTCTGATGAAAGGCTACTTCTGCTTTCCAGAAAATGGCTTCGGCATTGAGCAGCGGATTAACAGGATAGACCGCCACCTTGTCGAAATACTTCGCTGCATTCGACCAGTCATCCGACTGGTAATACTCCACCGCCCGGTTGAATGCCACAAACTGGTATGCCTCCCTGATCCGGGCGTCCTTGTTTTTGATCATCTCCAGCGAAGTCAGGGCTTTTTCGTATGCCCTCGACTTCATATACACATGAAGGAGGAATTCATACGCCTCATCGCGCCGTGGTGAATCGGGATAGGCCTTCAGGTAATTTTCAAATGCTGTGATAGCCTCATGAAAAGGGTTAAAGGAAAGCTCAAACGCAAGTTTGGCATAATTGAACATCGCATCTTCCTTCACCTCCAGGTTGAAGTCCATTTGGGAGGCTTCCTCAAAGGCATTGCGCGCATAAGGTTTTTGGTTGAGCTTCAGGTAACAGTCGCCCATGTTGTACAGGGCCATCTGGTGCAGTTCGTCAGATTCACGGGTACAGTCTGAAAAAGCCTCTATGGCTTGTCCGTACCGCCCGACCCGGTAGCAGGCATACCCGAGCTGGTAATGGTCTTCGCGGGAAATCTCAGCTTTGTCGGTTTTCCTGTGATAGAGTGACAGATAGGGAAGGGCCTCCTCAAACCGCTCTTTCCTGTAGTAGGCATCGCCGAGTAGTCTTGCCAGTTCGGGTAACCGTTTGGTTCCACCCTCCGATGTGCTGTCCATCACCGTCGGTGCATAGCTGATTACCTGGTCATACTTGCCCTGTTTGTAATAGATCTGGGTGATGTAGTAAGGCACTACCGGTTTGAATTCGGGTACCTGCTCGAGTACCTGAAAACCTTCCAGTGCCACCTGGTAGTCTGCCGCTTCATAGGCAATATGCGCATAATAATACAGGGCCGGAAAGCGGTAATCACCCGGCACGTCCTTTACTTCGGCAAAATCTGTTCTCGCACTTCCAAATTCATCGAGCATAAAACGGGTATGACCCCGTTTGTAATAAAATTCAATGCGTTGTTTTTCGCTGAGGTCGGCAGGATCAACGCGGCCAAACCACTCCAGCGACTTGCGGTAGTCACGCTTTTTGTAGGTGAAAGTGGCCAGTTCGAAATAGACACGCCTGACGTGTGGCGAATCCGGATGGTCTTGGGCGAAACGTTCCAGCAAAAACTCCGCATCCTTGTGAAAGAGGTACAGGGCGCACAGGCCGCGGTAAAATGAGGCATTGACCCGAAATTCCGATTGTGCATCAGTATTGACCAGCAGGTATTGCTCAAATTTTTCTTTGGCGGGAACATATTTTTCATGATCGAAAAGCTCCATGGCATCCCGGTATAGTTTTTCTCCGGTATAGAGATACACCGGTTCCTGGGCCCTCACCGGGCGCAGCAGTGACATGCATCCAACGAGGATGACCAGACAGGAAGTAGCTTTCATTGTTTTGACGGTAACCAAGGAGCCAAAGTAAAAAGCAGGCCAAAATTCACAGGTGGCTTGCAGGCAACTTCTAAACGTCAACGTGTGGAGAGTATTGTACGCCTAAATCAGGTCGTCAAGGGCCTCAGGCGCCGGGCCCTCAGGTGGGCATCCATTCCCAGGCAGAGCCATAGAATCCGTGGTTTTCGCAGTATTCAAGCAGCCGGCGGTAAAAGTGATCATTGCCCAGGGTCGCACTGTCTCCTGCCATCACCAGTTTCTTTCTGGCAAGGGTCAGCGCCACGTTGATCCGCCTGTAGTCTGATAGAAATCCAATTTCACCGCTGTCGTTCGACCTGACGAGCGAGATATAAACTACATCGCGCTCCTGTCCCTGAAAAGAATCAATGGTATTGATGGTCAGGCGCGATTCTCCCAGTCCCCACTCAGCCGCCTCCTGCCTCAGCCACTCGACCTGGGCGCGGTAAGGAGAAATGATGGCCACGGTATAGGGCCATTCCCCTTCGCCGAGTGTTGCCCTTAGGTGGCGCAGTACCAAGGCCCCCTCTTCGCTGTTGGTCAGCGAACTTCCGTCTTCTCCGGCTTCCTCATTATAGCCGCAGCCTGCGGTATCAATAAAATTGACCGGCACAGGATCTTCGGCCAGGTGCCAGTCACTTACAGCAGGGTGGGCCTCCAGTTTGCCTCCGTAAAATTCCTGGTTGCTGAACTCCATGATGTGGCGGTTCATGCGGTACTGGACGCGCAGCAGACTTACCCGTTGGTGCCGCTGAATGACCTTGTCGAGCAGGGTAGTTGTAAGGCCGGTACGGGAAGCATCGCGGCTCTTCACCGTCGGGGGAAGTTGCCAGGGGTCTCCCGCCATAATCACCTTTTCTGACTTCAGTATTGGTACCCAGACGGCCGGCTCAAGCCCTTGTCCGGCCTCATCAATCACCACAACGGGAAAACGGCGGTCTCTGAGGTATTCATGGCTGCTGCCGATGAGGGTGCAGGTAATCACCTGGGCCTGGTCGAGTTGCTTCTGTACAAGGTAAGACTCCAGTTCGCGTGCCTCGCGGTTTAGGCTCCGGGCCTCCGTGTAGATCAGTTTTCGCTGTTCGGCCTCCTCCCGGCCGAAACTGCGCTTGTACTTTCCGCCGATGCGCCTCAGCTCAGCGGCC
>DHLU01000197.1:5010-5923 GCA_002405435.1 Flavobacteriales bacterium UBA4660 | reverse complement strand
ACATCCAGGGTATGCGCGGTGGTGTCTGAATCTACGCGCGCCAGGTTACCCACCCGGATCACCCGCAATCCGCGCGCAAACAGACAACGGGTCAGGTGGTCGACGGCTGCGTTGGAAGGCGCACATACCAGCACGCGGTCAGTTGCCGCCAGCAGGGCGATGCCCTCGGTGAGGGTGGTGGTTTTTCCGGTACCCGGAGGACCGTGTATTACTGCAAGGTCTTCCGCTTCGAGCATGTGCCTGACGGCCTCCTGCTGCGATGCATTCAAGTGGGGAATTTCCACGGGCGGTCTCGGCACAAAGGAAGGCTGCTGGTAGCCCAGCAGTGTATTGCGCAGGGAGAGCAGGCGTCCCTTCTGCACATTGATCAGCGTATTCAGCGCCAGAAACATTTCGTCGTAGGTGCGGGAATCAAACAACAGGTTGACGCCGATTTTGCCGTCATGTACCCAATCGGGAATTTCATCGTGGAAAAAACTGACCTTCATCCGCTGGTCATCCAGGTAACCGATGGTGCCGTTGATAGATTCACCCTCATTGCCCTGCACTGCGCTGAAAAGCGAAACCGGCGCAGCCACCTGAAACTGGTGCCTGCCCGTGTCACCGGGATTTCGTTCGAGCACCAGAAAGGGATATGCCCCCAGGCCGTAGCCGTCTTCTACAATCCTCAGGGGAAACCACGTGATGCCTTCTTTTTTCCTGTCGTGGATGCCGGACTTGCGCAGGGTGGCCTCGTGTTGACGGAAGTCCTCCTCCTGCTCCTGCTTCAGCCACATGGCCAGCGCAGCCAGCTCTTCAACGGGGTCTGATAAATTCACGCGGGGAAAGGCAGAAGGATATTCAGGAACCGAGAATCCGCTTTAGCTCCTGCACGGCGCCTTCCCAAAGCATTTTGGTCTCATCTACTTCGTCT
>DHLU01000197.1:2352-4871 GCA_002405435.1 Flavobacteriales bacterium UBA4660 | reverse complement strand
TTCTTCAGCAAAGTCATTCACCAGCAGGGCGAGGTCACCTGTCATCTCGTCGATGCGAATGCGCATCTCCATGAATGTCTTCTCTCCCGACTGGTCAAGCCATTCATAGCGGACCCACTGGTCTTTTTTCTTGCCATCCAGTGTTGCCCTCCGCTCTTCTCCCTCCCAATGAAAGGAATAAACATCGCCCTTCACGTTGACCTTGTCTGCAAACCAGCCTTCCAGTCCGCTCGGTGTCGTGAGGCAGTTGTACAGGATGCTGTCTGATGTACGTATGTAAAACTCCAGCTCAAACTTGACTTTAGCCATCTGCTTAGGTTTTTGCAAGAATACTCCCAAATGAAGGATGAATCAAAGACGATACTTTTATTTAATGCCGCTGCCTTGGCCCCGTGATGCGCCGGCGACTGCATATCTCCTGCCGGGCGCCCGCGGCAAAAACAGCCGCACACCCGACCCTGCACGGCCACCGACACCCCACTTCCGGAAAGAAATTAGTGCTATATTTGCGCCCGCAATTTTGGCGGGGTAGCTCAGCTGGTCAGAGCGCATGATTCATAATCATGAGGTCTCGGGTTCAAGCCCCGATCCCGCTACAGAAGCACCAAGGAGTCCACCACGGACTCCTTTTTTTATGCAATGCTCCCGGGGCCGGGCCTCAGCCGTTGCAACCTTTCCAGGGTCTTTTTCACCTGCTCCTGCCAGGGCCTTCCGTGCAGGGCGGCGACCAACTCGAGGTGCCACGCAAACTCTTCAGCCAGGTCTGGGTAGCGGTCGCAGGCCTTTTCCAGAAAACCTTTGGCGGCATTCATTACCGCGATATCGGAAGACCTTTGTGACAACAACCTGAACGACCACCCAATACAGACGGCGTGTTGTTCTTCACCGCTGCAGGTATACAACAACACCTTAAACAATTCCCGCAATCTTCCGCCCGCGGCTTGCTCCAGTGCCGCTGCAATGTGTGTGAAACAGGGTTGTGCGATGGCAGGCTTTAATGCCACGGCATGCGCCAACACCCAGGCTGCCTTTTTTCCGGGTGTTTCAGGGCTACCGACGGCGATGTCAACGAGTTGCCTGAACAACAGCCTGTCGGCCGCTGCCGCTGCCGCCCAGTGTTGGACCTCTCGCACACCCATGCCCGTGACAAGCACCGTGGCGGCCTCAAATGCGGGAGATTGTTGGGTTGACTTCATTGGAAAATACCGCAAGCCGATAAAGGCCTTTCGGCAAGGGCTGTCAGGGATTCCCCGCAGACCGTGAACGCAAGAAACTTACTGTTTGGGGCGGTTGGCCTGCTGCCTGACTGTTCCGGGCTTTTTCACCGGCGCTTCGTCTTCATCCTCGTACTCGGTCTGCTTCATCCTGGAAGCGTCGATATCCTCTCCCTTTTCCAGTTTGCCCAACAGCTCTTCGAGTTGCTCTGCACTCAGCTGCTTGGCGATAATTCTGTGGTCGCTGTCCATCAAAAATACCTTAGGCGTACTGCTTACATCATAGGTCTTTCGGAAGTTGAGGCTTTGCAGGGTAGTAGTGCCTTTCCAAATCAGCTTGGAGGCCGAGTCTTGCTGCATAATGGCCGGCGTATCGCTCACATTGGTCCAGTCGAGGAGGTTCTTTTCGCGAATGAATTTTTTCCATTTGTCATTCTCCAGCTCACCCTCCAGCGCATAGACCGCCAACCCTTTGTCTTTCCATTTCTGGTAAAGCTCATAGAGTTTTGGTACCTCTTTCTTGCAATGGCCGCAGGTCGCCTCCCAGATAACAAGCAAGGTGTATTTGGCATTCAGCCCGTGCATACTAACCCAGTGGTTTTCGGTGGTATCGGGCAGTATGATGTCTGGCGCTATTTCTCCGCAGAGGCAAAAACGTTTTTCGTCTGCTGATTCGATAATGTTTTTCAGCTTGTCTTCCTTGATCCAGTCAACTTTTCCGGTCTTGTACCAGTTGTCTATCATAAACACAAACCAGCGGTCCATGCACATGATCTTAGACGTTTCCGCCAGGTAGGTAGCCTGGTGAACGACGTACTTGAAGGCATCGTAATTGGCTCCGGTGCGGTCTACCAGTTTTTTGGTTTCGGCGCACATGGTGTCGGGAATCTGCGGAAGGGTTTGCGTCAGGAAGCGCTCCAGGACCTTGTGAAAGGCCGGGTCGCGCACCAGGCGGGGGTCTGTTAGGTCTACATTGTCCCAGTAATGCTGGCGGTACCAGAAATAATTCCACTTCACCCTTTCCTCCTCAGAAAGTCCTGCAGGTGATTCAGGCATTTCGATATCCATGCTCATCCTGAGCAGTTTCGAAACGAGCAGATCGGGGTTTGAGGCGATGAGATTCTTCTGGTAATCTATCACCGTTTTGTTCAGCACATCGAGTTGCTCCCTGAAGGGTTTTTTCTGCTCATCTGTCTTGGTTGAATCAGTGAGGGCTACATCAATCGGCTCCCGTTCCTTGCGTTTCCCATTGATAAATCGGATGTAGTCGTAAAAAAGCTGGTTGTTTTTTGATTCCCTGAACCT
>DHLU01000197.1:0-2190 GCA_002405435.1 Flavobacteriales bacterium UBA4660 | reverse complement strand
CCCTGAACCTGATTTTCTCGACGTTGTTGGATGAGTCTGCCTCGATGAAAATATTTTCTTCGGCCACGATAAAGTCGAAGTACTTGGGGCCCGGCATCACGAATGCGTACTTGCCACATTCGTTGTAGGGTTTTCCCTCAAAGGAGAAATTGCCCTTGGCATCCACCCGGGCGGTATCGTTGTAGTACAGTTTGTTGCCGTAATAATTGGCCAGGTAAACAGCGGTGTCTTTCAATCCGGAGATTTTTCCGCTAATGGTGAAGCGCGACATGCTTTTTCCGCTTTGGGCAGAGAGCGTTGCCGCCGCTATACAAATCAAGACTGACAATAAGGCTTTTTTCTTCATCAAGGCACAAATTTCACACGGTGGTTAGACGCCAAAGTTCTTTTTCGGGTTCGCTGGCCGCATTTCTTTAACATTTTCTTGAGGCAATATCAAGTTCCGTTCCATTCAGGCGTCACCCCTCAATAACCCAGTTCCTGCCTCCAGATGCTGTCTGCAACGGCATTATGGTTCCAGTAATCGATCCTGATCCGCTTCCGCAGCGTACCGGAAGTCACCCGCTCAGCGGCTCCGGCACCGGACCCGTCGCGGTAGGTTTCTGTCCATCCCAGCACCGCATGCGGAAAATCCGCCGCAAATTGTATGCTGAGCACCCGGCCTGAGGCGTACGTCAGCGTATAAAGGCGCCCGCCGTCACTTTCCAGCCAAGCTGCCATGGCCTGTTCGGGCTTTCGAACGCGGTGCAAAAAGCGGGTATAGGTTTCAGAAGGAATGATGCTTACTTCACCCAGCGGCAACGCATCCGGATTGATCCTTCCCACACTCCAGAGTTCATCTTCCAGCCAGGTCACAGGCAGTTTTTCTTCCCGGTCTCCTTCAGACTCGAAATAGGAGTAGGACTGCACGGCGTAGTGCTTTCCCTTGCGGTTGAATTGGGTGTACACCTGTCCGCACCATTCCTGGCAAGAGAAAACGGACTTCAGGGCGTGGGGGCTCTTTGAAAGATCCACCGGACTGAATACCGACAGTTCGGTTGAGTAGGGATAAATGCCGGTATCAAAATTTCGCGTCATGTTCAGTTTAAGTACATCCCTGCGGTCGTCACCGGCAGACTCAGGCTGGTCAAGCTTCACTTGCCTGCGCACACTGAATGGCTCGGTAACAAAAACCATAGCCGGCGTTCCCTTGCGCAAGGCTCCGTAACGCGACTGCTGCAAATCGAATACAGACAGTTCTGCCAGTCCGGAAAACCAGTAGGCCTCAAATTCGGGGCTCAGCACAGCAGCGGCCTGAGGCACAGCAGTGTGGCTGCATGACAAGGGCAGCATCACCGCTGCAGTCAGAAAAAAGGAAACCTGATATCGCAGCATGCTTTTCGGCGTTTCTTTGTAAAAATTGCCTCCTCAACGGATTGTTCACTGCCTATGAATTGGACGGACCGCCGCTTCGAAACCGGCAAATCGGAACAGGACTTCGCCACCGCGCTCGGCCGGCTGGCCCATACGCCGCTGCGCCTAGGTCATTTACTCGGCACTGCCGCTGAACCGCTGCTGTCGCACAAGCCAGGAGGGAAATGGAGCGTGAAGGAACAAATCGGCCACCTGCTGGTCATGGAGTCGCTGTGGATTGCCCGTCTCGATGACCTGGTCATGGGCAGGGAAGTTCTCAGGCCCTGGAATGGGACGAATGCCGACACCGACGCCGCCGACTTCAACAACCAGCAGGCCGACGCCATTCTTAATGAGTTTGCATCGATCCGCCACGCCATGGTGGACTACCTGAAAGAACTACAACCCCGATGCCTGGCGCTCTCGGCCTGGCATGAAAGGCTTGAACGCCGGTTTTCTCTCGCTGACCACGTATCCTTCATGGCTGATCACGATGACCACCACGCTGAAGCCATTACCCAACGGCTAAGCGCCACACCAAGAGGCTTCCATCACCCTGAAATTCCCCACCTTTGAAACTGATTGCGGTTCCTGCCCTCTTGCTCACGATGGCCCGTGCCGGCCAACTCGACCCCGTGACCCTGGAGATTCCCATGGGGGACGGCGCGTTTCTGGCAGCCGATCTATACCAGCCTGCGGGTTGCACCTCCTGCCCGGTTATCCTGATTCAAACACCATACGGATAATTTTTCTACCAGTTTTACTGACTGTCGCTCGGATTATGCACTGACATTGACA
>DHLU01000244.1 GCA_002405435.1 Flavobacteriales bacterium UBA4660 | reverse complement strand
CCCATTTCCCCGGACCGCGCAACAGGGCGCGCTCCAGCCGCGAACGTGGCGTCGCCGCTACCTGGCACATCTCGTAGCCGCGAAATTTTACACCCACCGGAGGCATCACATGACCCCGGGATTTCCGCTTGAGGAAATGCCAGGCACATTACCCCTTGGCATAGATATAGTCAATACCGCTCAGCGCTGACTTGAACCGGGCGAAAAGCTGGTGTGAGTAGAGATACGATTCCTTGAGGTAATGTCCGGGTAGCCAGCCTGCCTTGGGAAAGTGCATGCACACGCATTTTAACGCGATTTCTTCCTGAAGACCCATCACATTCTTTACTTCCTCTTCAGTGGGCAAATGCTTACCCACAGGCACGCAATGCGCCAGGGTAACCTGGTGGCCCCTGAGCGCCAGGAATTTTGCCAGGTAGAAAGAATGCTTCTGCATACCTCCCACCACATATGGATAAATGCCGTCGGTGAGCAGCAGTATCTTCATGCGTATAGCCGTTGCTGCGTATTGGGAATGTCAAATACCTGCTGGTTGTAGAAATTGAGCACAAGGGCTTCCGGTGAGAGATGAGACACAAGGGCTTCAAATCCCTTCTTGCAAACAACTACCAACGCAGCTGAGGCAAATACCGACAGGTCGTTGCGCACGAACCGCACTACTTCAGGTTTTTCAATTCGCAGGTTAGCGAGGCTGATGTCTGGGTCATAGATATGCAGGTCGTACCCGGCTGCGATGAGTTGCAGTGCGAGGTGGAGCATGGGGCTTTCCCTGACATCATCTGTACCGTTCTTGAAGGTGAGTCCGTACAATGTCACCCGCTGCATTTTCGTCGCGACAATTTTTTCAAAGAGTTGTTGCTGGAGCACGCGGTTACTGTCGAGGATATGGCCGATCACGGGCACTTCTTCTCCTGCCAGTCTGGCAAGGTGGTTAATGGCACGGAGGTCCTTCGGCAAACAGGATCCGCCAAAGGGCAAGCCCGGGCGCAGGTAATATGCGCTGATGTTGAGGTGTTTGTCCATCAGAAAAATCCGGTTGGCGGCTTCTACGTCAATGCCATAAGCGGCTCCGACGCGGTAAGCTTCATTGACAAAGGCGATTTTGAGTGCGTGAAAGGCATTGTCGACATACTTGACAAATTCCGCCGTGTTGTAGTCGGTAAATACCAGGGGAGTCTGCGGATTGAAACTGAACAATGCTTCGAGGGCTTCGGGGCGATTGCCGCTGCATCCGATGACGATACGCGGGCCGTTGAAAAAATCATCCACAGCGCTGCCTTCGCGCAGGAATTCGGGAAGAAAAGCGACCTCCACCAGTCCGGATTGCTCGCCCATGACCTTGCGAAACTCTGCCCGCAGGAAAGATTCCGTGGTTCCGGGCGGTATGGTGCTGCGAAAGACTACCGTGTACTTTTTATTCTGCGCCAGCACGGCCCGTGCAATCTCCTGTGTGGTATTGAGTGTAAAGTCAAGATTGACTGTTCCATCGCTGCGCGAAGGGGTTCCCACGCAAATCAGCGCGATAGAGGTGTTTTTGACTACTTCCGCAGCATCCGTGGTGGCAAACAGCCTTCCTTCTGCGTTGAGTGTGCCCAGCAGTTCATCCACGCCGGGTTCATAGATGGGACTTTTTCCGCTGCGCACGGTCTCTACCTTGTGCGGCTTGATATCGCACCCGTAGAGGGTATGACCTAGTTTACCCAGGCAGGCGATGTTGACAACGCCTACATACCCGAGTCCGAAAACACCTACATTCATTTGCAAACTGATTTATACACCTTCAGCGTTTTTTCCGCGATCGCCTTCCAGTCGTAGCCGAAGGAAATTTCAAAAGTCTTCTTTCTCAGCGCTTCATATGCGCCGGCATCAAGGTCCATAATACGGCTGATGCACTGCACCGCATCCCGGCTATCGCTCTTCGCGTGTAAAAGTAAGGAGTCGGATTTGAGCGGGAAGCTATCGCTGACCACATCGGTCATCACCGCCGGGCAGCCCATGGCAAGGCCTTCCATGAGGGCATTGTTGCCGCTGGCACTCAACACCGGAAGAAATTGTACGCGCGCAGCGTAAAGCAGTCGCTTTAATTCTTCGTCGCTGGCATCGCCGTGAATAGTCAGGTTGGGCAAATCCTCAAGCCTTGAGGCCACGTCCGCGGGCAGGCGGCGGTTGACGAGGTGGAAACGCCAGACGGGGCGCTGGGTCAGGCATAGGCTCAACACCCGAAGATACAGGTCCCAGTCGCGCAGCCAGTTGCCCACGGTGATGATGTCAGCCGACCGCGTTTCACCCCCAGCTGACCCGAGCCGGTGAAAGGCGGCGTGAAATTTTTGCAGGTGTACGCCGAGGGGAATGACGTGAATCCTTTCGGCAGGCATAACCCTCCTGAGCACCTCCTTCTGGTTGGCTTCCGTAACAATAGCGGCGGCGAGACGACTAAAACGCCTCCGGGTCAGGAAGTGGGTAATCATGCCCACCTGGCCACGTGTTGCCCCGGAGGTAATTTCCTTCAACAGCGTTTCGGGCGGTTGATGAAAGGTGGCCACCACAGGCAGCGGCCTGTAGAGCCAGGGAGAAAACCGGAGATAATCCTCAGCATACATAATATGAATGAGGTCTATTTGCTTTCTGAAAGGACGTATGGAAAATTCAAACAACCACTGGTAGCGTGTTTTGGTCTTACCTGCCAGTGCCTCCTCTCCTTCCCTGATGCCAAGCACGGCGAAGGGCCGCAGATACTTCAACAGTTGTTTGTAACCTGAATCGGCGCCGTGGTGTGCAAAATCGGTGCGCAGCACCAGCACCTTTCGGTCCCAGCCGTTGGCCAGTGCGCGTGACTCCCTGATGTCTTGTATCACCTGCGTGGCGCGTTCCATAATGGCAGCAGCCACATTTGACCACGTGTGCCGGGATACCACCTTGGCGTGAAAGGTATTGCCCAGCGAAACCCGCATGGTGCGATCTGAGAGCAGTTTGCGCAGCGCAGCCTCGAGCACACCGGGACCTGACTTCACCAGCAGCCCGTCAATGTCGGGTTGCATAACGTCACGCAGTGGCACGTTATCAGGTGCAATGATTGCCTTGCACAAGGCACCGTATTCGAAAACCTTCACCGGTGATCCGTACCAGTTGGATGTGGCCATCACAGCGATGTCCATCAGCGAGATGTAATCATACACCTGCCCATGGGGCACATTGCCAGCAAAATACACCCTGGCGTCGAGCCCTTTTGCATGCACATACCGGCGCAAGTCAGGCAGCACAATGCCATCTCCAACAATGAGCAACCTGGCACGGGGAAATTCCACCATGATGGCCGCAAAGGCTTCGATCAGGCGGTCAACGCCGTGGTAGCGGAATACCGATCCCACAAAACCGATTACCTCTTCACCCCCCGTTAGGCCCATCTTCTGTCTGAGCAGGGCCTGTGCTTCCGGATTCACCTTTGCCTGCGCCGGGTTGATGGCATTAGGTGTAACGATAATCCGGTCTGCACTGCGCGGGTATTTTTTGGCCAGGTAGGTCTGCAGGGCGGGGCTGACAACGACTACCACATCAGCACAGGCTACCTGAAAATGTTCGGCGCGGTGCGCCCGGCCGATGAGCCATGACCGGCCC
>DHLU01000229.1 GCA_002405435.1 Flavobacteriales bacterium UBA4660 | reverse complement strand
ATATCCTACCGCCTCGCTTCTTCGGCTGCTGAATGCGATTTTTTTTTGCTCATCGAATCCAAGACCACACAGGGAGGCACCTCCCAGGGCTTCTTTGTCACCCTGCTCGAATACAATATCACCGTTAAGCGCCGCGTGGGAGGAGAGGTGGTTTTCCAAAAGGCAGAAACCGGTGTAAAAGGCCTTCAACTGAATTACGACGCAGCTTCGGCTGAAGCGTATAAAAAAACCCGTGAAACCCTGAAAAATGAAGTAATCGATGCTATGTTAGCCGCGATTTTGTGACAAGAAAACATCAGCATTGATGAGGTCTTTCGAACTTTGGCACGATTGCTGAAAATGCACTGGAAATATCAATAAAAAGTAATCACTAAAATCAGAATACTATGAATACGAAAAGTTTTACTACCGCCCTGTTCCTCGCAGCTGTCGTGCTTTTCAGCACTGCCTGCGGCAAGAAGAAAAAAGTTGTCGAACAACCGAAACCGAAAGGTGAAGTACTGGTGAACGAATACTGCACAGGTGAGCAGTATATGAGCACCAAGGAAGCCTTCCGCGCTACGGCAACAGGCGAGAGCATGGACCGTGAAACTGCCAAAAAGAAGGCCCGTTCCAACGCGATGTCGGAGCTGTCTAAATCCATCAGCGCAACCATGAAGATTGTAGGTGACAACTACGTAAACTCAACCGAGTTCAACAACAAAGAAGAAGTCACAGAAACCTTCCAGGAAATGGCCCGCACCGTTGTCGATCAGGAAGTACGCGGATCAGTAGAGATCTGCGAAAAACTCACCCAGCGTGAAGACGGTACCTTCGTGAGCTATGTCGCCATCGAGCTCAGTGGCCAGCGCCTCTCTGATGCCTACAAGGAAGGCCTCTCCAACAACGAAAAGCTGAAGGCGGATTTCAATTACGAGAAATTCAAGGATACCTTCGAGAAGGAGATGGAGAAACTGGAAAAGGAAAGACAATAACCTTCCCACATAATGTGAAAAGCCCCGCCAACCGCGGGGTTTTTTCATTTAACGCACCCTAGAAAACAGCAGCCATTCAAGGGCCAAAAAGAAAAATCCGCCTTGCGGGCGGATTTTTCGGGGAACCGGGTGGAGATAATCGGATTCGAACCGATGACCTCTTGCATGCCATGCAAGCGCTCTAGCCAGCTGAGCTATACCCCCTTTCTCAAAAACGGTGGCAAATATAGTCAGTCTCTGTCAATTTGGTAACTGCCTGTATTACAGTACACTGAAAGATAGGTCCCTGCCTGCGCAGGATGCGAGGTTTCTATTATTTTTGCGCCTCCAAAAAAAGCGACATGGCAAAGACCACCAAAGAGGAAACCATTGTAGATGTACAGCAGATTTATACAAAGACGGAATTGTTTGTAGACCGCAACCGCAAGGTCCTGCTGATTGTGTTGGGTGCGGTAGCCGCCCTGGTGGTGGGTATCTTCGCTTTTCAGTACCTCTACAAGGCTCCCCGAGAGGCGGAAGCGGCTGCTGCCATCTGGAAGGCGGAGCAGTGGATGGAACTCGATTCGCTTGACTGGGCGGCCAACGGCCAGGGTGAGCATATCGGATTCGTTCAGGTAATCGAAGACTACAGCGGAACCAGCGCAGCCAAACGCGCACACTACTGGATGGGTATCATCAGCCGCAGTCAGGCCAACTGGCAGGAAGCACTCGACCATTTTCTTGAAGCTGATTTTGATGACCAGAATATTGGTGTAATGGTAGCCGGCAATGTCGGTGACATGTATGTCGAACTGGATAACTTTGAGGACGGGGCCCGCTGGCTGGAAAAAGCCGCAAAAAAAGCTTCTTCCTCTGCTTCAGACCGTTTCTATGCTCCGATCTATTACCTCAAAGCAGCGCGGGTCAACATGGAACTTGGCAAAAATGATAAGGCGAAGTCGCTGCTCAGGCAGATTACAGAGAATTACAAAGGTATCCCCTCCGTTCAAAACGAATATGGTGAGGCGGTGAAGTTGCACGCGGCACTCTCTGCGCGCAAGGACTGATGGCAACGACCAACCTATCCGATTACGACAAGGCCCTGTTACCGGACTGCAATACCATGAAAATAGGTATTGTGGTAGCTCAGTGGAATGCCGATATCACCGACAAACTCTTGCGCGGTGCGATGGAGACGCTGACCGACTGCGGTGTATCCCTCGACAATATCCAGACGGTCTATGTGCCGGGAAGTTTTGAGTTGCCGACAGGTGCGCGCCTCCTGCTGGAAAATACCCGCAATGACGCCGTCATTTGTCTGGGGAGCATCATTCGGGGTGAGACCCCGCATTTCGACATCATTGCCCATGCGGTGGCACAGGCGGTTCAGCAGGTTGCCCTCGTGACACGCAAGCCGGTCATCTTCGGGGTGCTCACCGATGAAACGCTGGAACAGGCCCAGGCACGCAGTGGCGGAAGCAAGGGCAACAAAGGCGTAGAAAGCGCAGTGGCCGCCCTCAAAATGGTTGGCCTTCAGCGCGACCTGGAAAATTCCTGGAATCTCTGACCTCAGTCGAGGGTCTCCATCTGGTACAGCAGTTCTGCCTTGCCCTTGCGGGTTACTGAGTAACCCTGCCTGTTTTGAATATAGCCCTGCAGGTATAGCCGGGCGATACGCTCGCCGAGTTGTGCGTCACCCGATGTGTAGGTTTGCTCATGTTTAATGCGCGTCCAGTAGATGTCTTCTATGGCACTCAACCTGATGAATGCGTTGCGGTGTTGTTTGCGGTGAGCGTGGATGATGTCAAGAATGAGGTAATCGTAACGATCAAGCACCATAACTGTTCGGGTTAACTGGTTTCATAGCAAAGCCTGTTTTCTGCGGGCTCTTCCCTTCACCGCACCCCGGGTAGGGAAAAGAAAAGGTAACGCCCTCTAATGCACGCCTCGATCTACCCCGGTCTTTCGGAAATCGCCGCGCAAAGTAGGCAGCGCACCATGCCCGTTAAGGGGGGCGCTTCCGGTGTTTTGCTCACAACATTTCAACCGCTCGGTACCTTCCGGCCCGCCCGTGTCCGGATTCGGCGTACATTGCCGTCTCAAACTACCACACATGAAGTCTATTTCCGCATTGGCGGCCGTTGTGCTTGCCACTCAGGTCGCTGCACAGATTACCATTTCGTCTTCGCATCTGCCGGTTGAAGGCGATACCCTGGTTCAGCTCAATTGTCTTCTGCTGGAAGACACCGACCTGGGTGCTACCGGTCCGGATTACGCCTGGAGTTTCTCTGAAAGCCAACTGGTGACAACAGGCACCCAGAATTCCGTTCCCTGCCTCGATGTTGCCGATTCTCCGTTTCTCTACCAGTTCCTCTTCAATAACCCCTTTGACCCTGAGTACAACGCGGATTTCGCTTTTGGGGTAGACGACATCGACCTCTTTGGTTTTGTAACCTTTACTGATGTCTATTCCTATTTCCAAAACAATTCCGACAAGTATGTCGCTGTGGGAACTGGGGTTACCATCAATAATTTACCTACCCCGATCCAACTTGATCCGGTAGATGTGATCTACGAGCTGCCGCTTGCTTTTGGAGACAACAGCAGCAGCTACAGCGAGATGAGCCTCGATATACCCGAACTGGCTTTCTACAAAATGGAGCAAAACCGCAGCAATGCCGTGGATGGCTGGGGTACCCTGAATCTTTGGGGAACGTCGTTCGATGTTTTGCGTGTGCGCACGACCCTTGACATCACCGATTCGCTTTTTCTGAGTGCGCTTTCTTTCGGCCAGTCCATTGACCGCCCGCAGACGGTAGAATATAAATGGTTGTCACAGTCATTCAAGGTTCCGGTGCTGCAGATTACCACAACCGGCGGTATCGTTACCACGGTACAGGTGGCCGATTTTGAGGGAGCGCTCGAACCTACCATAGCCGAAGCGGAAATGACAGGGCCACGGGTCTTTCCGGTTCCCGCAGCCGATGTGCTTTTGGTTAGCGGAGTGCCCGCAGGGACGCCCGTAACCGTGTTTGATGCCTCAGGCCGCGCCGTGATGAAATCGACACTCGACCATGACCTTCGGCTAGAGGTGGCTGACCTCTTGCCTGGCACCTATATGCTGGTGGCCGCCGGATCCGGACTTCCGAGGCCGGTCCGTTTTGTGAAGCAATAACACACCGGTTCGCCGGGCGTTTTCAACATAAAAAAAGGTGCCCCATAGGCACCTTTTTCATGGGTTCGTATCGCGTCACTTACTGCACGGGTTCTACTTTGATCAGTTCTACCTCGAATACGAGGGTAGAGAACCCGGGAATCTTGCCCGTAGCGCGGGCACCATAGGCAAGATTTTGCGGGATATAAAATGTAGTTTTACCACCTTCCTTCATGGTTTGAAGGCCTTCTGTCCAGCCCGGAATCACCTGATTGAGTCCAAATGTGGCCGGTTGGCCGCGCTCAACGGAACTGTCAAACACGGTGCCGTCAGTCAGCGTGCCATGGTAATGCACCGTAACCTTATCATTTTGGTCGGGCATCAGTCCGGTTCCTTCCTGGGTTACTTTGTACTGCAGGCCAGAAGCCGTAGTCACCACACCGGCGTTTGACTTGTTCTTTTCAAGAAAAGCCTCGCCTTCTTTTTTGGCCACTTCTTTTTTGGCTTCTTCCAGTTTTTTCATGTAGCCGCGCACATAGGTATCTGCAGCCATCGGATCCATCTGGCCTTTTTCGCCCAGGTGTTCCTGTATTCCTTTCATGACCAGGTCATAATCAACGTCAGAGAGACCACTTTTTTTGAAATTTTCACCAATGGTAACACCCAGAGCGTAGGAGAGGCTGTCGTTGGATGAACTGATCTTACCCGCATCACCGCGCTGGGCCGTGCAGGAAAACATGATGGTTGAAGCAGTCAGTACTGCCGGAATAGCGAATCTGAGAAGCATGTTCATTTTTTTTTATTATAGGGTGCAAAGATACAGGAGTGCGGGTGAACGGGGGCAACAAAGCCTG
>DHLU01000127.1:15791-16071 GCA_002405435.1 Flavobacteriales bacterium UBA4660 | reverse complement strand
TATCCAGTGAGAGTCAGGTACCGGCTGCTTCGGCCATCTCCACTGCGGTGCGTACCTTTTCTGAAAGCGGGTAATACAGATTGGAAAAGTCCCTGCTCTGTATAAGGCCCACCAGCGGCATCACCATGCCATCAATAAAGGCAGATACGATTTTACTGAATGCAGCACCCATCACAAAGGCAATGGCGAGGTCGACGAGGTTGCCCCTCATCACGAAAGTTTTGAATTCCTTGAACATAAGTGCAAATGGGGGTTAAGGGTTTAGGCAGACCCGCTGAGC
>DHLU01000127.1:15256-15598 GCA_002405435.1 Flavobacteriales bacterium UBA4660 | reverse complement strand
CCGAACCGTGTAAAAAAAAAACCGGCCCATGGGGACCGGTTTTTATGTATTCAGACAATTTTTTATTTGTTGTCTTTGACCTCCTCGAAGTCAACGTCAGTGACCTCGTTGTCGGGACCGCCCGAAGCCTGCTGTGATCCGTTGCCCTGGGCCGCAGCACCTCCCTGGTTGTACATATCGGTGGCCGCAGCGCTGAAGACCTGGTTGAGGTTTTCCATCGCTGTTTTACACTGGTTCAGGTCTTTTTCAGCATGGGCCTTCTTCAACGCGCCGAGGGCTTCTTCAATCGGTTGCTTCTTGTCGGCGGGAAGTTTGTCGCCAAATTCCTTCAGTTGTTTTTCC
>DHLU01000127.1:0-15142 GCA_002405435.1 Flavobacteriales bacterium UBA4660 | reverse complement strand
AAATTCCTTCAGTTGTTTTTCCGTCTGAAAAATCAGGGAGTCTGCCTGGTTGATGATGTCGGCTTCTTCGCGGGCCTTCTTGTCTGCGTCGGCGTTGACCTGGGCTTCGCGCTTCATCTTCTCGATATCGTCTTTTGACAAACCTGAGGAGGCCTCAATGCGGATGCTTTGCTCCTTGTTGGTCGCTTTGTCTTTGGCGCCTACATGAATGATACCGTTGGCGTCGATGTCGAAGGTCACTTCAATCTGTGGTATACCGCGCGGCGCTGAAGGAATTCCGTCCAGGTGAAACCTGCCGATGGTCCGGTTGTCTCTGGCCATTGAGCGTTCGCCCTGCAGCACGTGAATCTCCACCGAAGGTTGGTTATCGCTGGCTGTGCTGAATACTTCGCTCTTTTTGGTTGGGATGGTCGTATTGGCATCAATGAGTTTTGTAAACACACCGCCCATGGTTTCAATTCCCAGTGACAGCGGCGTCACATCGAGCAGCAGCACATCCTTTACTTCACCGGTAAGCACGCCGCCCTGTATGGCCGCTCCAATGGCGACCACCTCATCGGGGTTAACACCCTTGGAAGGTTCTTTGCCGAAATATTTCTTAACAGCTTCCTGTATCGCAGGTATGCGGGTGGAGCCACCTACAAGAATGATTTCATTGATATCGGAAACCTTGAGCCCGGCTTTTTCCAGAGCGCTTTTGCATGGCGCAATGGTGCGCTGAATCAGGCTGTCGGCCAGCTGCTCAAACTTTGCACGGGTGAGGGTTTTGACCAGGTGCTTCGGAATGCCGTCCACCGGCATGATGTAGGGAAGGTTAATCTGCGTAGAACTTCCTGAGGAAAGTTCGATTTTGGCTTTTTCGGCCCCTTCTTTCAGGCGTTGCAATGCCATCGGATCTTTGCTGAGGTCAAACTGGTTTCCGTTTTCATTCTTGAACTCCTGCACCAGCCAGTCGATAATGACCTGGTCGAAATCGTCACCGCCGAGGTGGGTGTCCCCATCGGTAGAGAGCACTTCGAATACACCGTCGCCCAGCTCAAGTACGCTTACGTCATGGGTACCGCCGCCGCAGTCAAACACTGCAATCTTGATGTCATGCGCTTTTTTATCGAGCCCATAGGCCAGGGCGGCTGCCGTGGGCTCGTTGATAATCCGTTTTACCTTGAGCCCTGCAATCTCACCGGCCTCTTTGGTGGCCTGACGCTGAGCGTCGTTAAAATAGGCAGGCACGGTAATCACCGCCTCGGTTACCTCATGCCCGAGGTAATCTTCTGCTGTTTTCTTCATTTTCTGAAGCACCATGGCAGAAATTTCCTGCGGGGTATAGTTGCGGTCATCAATTTTCACCCTGGGCGTATTGCCGTCTCCCCGCACTACGTTGTAAGGCACGCGGGAAGCCTCCTGCTGGCACTCATCGAATTGATTGCCCATAAAACGTTTGATGGAATATATGGTCTTAGTGGGGTTGGTGATTGCCTGACGCTTGGCCGGGTCGCCCACCTTGCGTTCGCCGCCCTCTACGAAGGCTACCACGCTGGGCGTTGTGCGCTTGCCCTCGCTGTTGGCAATTACCACGGGCTCATTACCCTCCATCACGGCGACGCATGAGTTCGTGGTACCCAGGTCTATTCCTATAATCTTGCTCATAATGTTTGTTATGTTAAATATTGGTAGCGCCGGCCTCTCAATCATAGTGCCATCGGAAAAGGCATCTGACAAAGGTGAAATTGTGTCAGTATCATCGGTCCGGGTCTGACCAAAGTGACTTTCAGACTGCCATTTGAACCTCCTGTTGTTCCTTTGTCCCATGCCGGTGCGTACCCTCCTGACTGTCGGTGAGTCCCGCTTTGAGTATTTCCGCTGGGGCGTGGGTGGGGAAATTGTTCTTTGCTTGCACGGATTCGGTCGCTCTGCGCTTGATTTTGAGGTTTTTATACCGCTGCTCTCTCACGGTCAGTCGCTGGTAGCACTCAACCTGCTCCAGCATGGCAACAGCGTTTTTCCCGCTGACAGGGTGGTTTCTTCACCTCCTGGTATCGATACCTGGTGTGCAATGCTCGATGCCGTGCTCGACAGCGTGCCCGCGGATAAAGTGCATCTGGTCGGCTACAGCCTGGGCGGACGTTTGGCCATGGCCTATGTGGCGCGGCGGCCGCATCGCGTCAGTTCTCTGTTGCTCATGGCCACCGATGGCCTGTTCATCCACCCGTTTTACCGTCTTTTTGCCATGACCCTTGCTGGTCGGCGGCTGGGCAGGTTTATGGTCGACCATCCGTTGCTCGCGTTGCGGCTGGTGAAGGCGCTGATTGCGCTCAGGCTGCTCTCACCAAACGTGGGGCGCATTGCGCTCGGACAGCTTTCGAGCAGGGAACTGCGCTGGCAGGTCTATGCAGTGTGGACGCTCCACAGAAAGATTCACCTGCGCCCCGATGACTGGCTGCCTCTGCTGTCGCAGTACGGCATCGGTTTCCGGGCGGTATTCGGACAATACGACAAACTCATTCCGCCGGTAATGGCAGACCGCATTGCCGGTGTGCTCCGACACCGCCGTTTTTTGCTCGAGGCGCCCCTTGGGCACCGCTTGCTTGTCAATGAAACTGCGGCATGGCTGCTGGCACACCGGGCATGGTGCCCGCAGCCAAACTGATGTATTGCGGTCAATGTATCTTCGCACCATGAGAAAAATCTTCAGCCGGTTCAGGGCGCTTCAGGAGCGCAGGCGGAAAGCGCTTGCGGTACTGCTTGATCCCGACCACTGCACAGATCCGGATGCGCTGCGTCGCACGCTCGACCTGGTGAACGCAGCCGGTGCCGATTTTATCTTCGTGGGCGGAAGCCTTCTGGTGGAAAGTAATTTCCATAGTTGCGTGCGCGAGGTGAAGGCCCTCTCCAGGTTGCCGGTAGTGCTTTTTCCCGGATCAGCCTCTCAGGTTGATCCACATGCCGATGCCTTGCTTTTTCTCTCCCTCATATCCGGGCGCAACGCCGACCTGCTCATTGGCCAGCACGTAGCTGCAGCCCCTGCGCTGCGCGACTCCGGTATGGAGGTGATCTCAACGGGCTACCTTCTCATCGACGGCGGCAAGCCTACGGCGGCCTCTTACATTTCCCAGACAGTGCCTGTGCCAGCAGACAAACCCGAAATTGCTGCGGTTACCGCTATGGCCGGAGAAATGCTCGGCCTGTCTACCATTTACCTCGATGCGGGCAGCGGCGCATCGGTGCCGATTTCGGGAGAAATGATTGCTGCCGTGCGCCACGCGGTGAAAACACCGCTCATCGTAGGCGGTGGTATTCGCACTGAGGTGCAGGCCGCCGCTGCCTTCGTTGCCGGTGCCGACGTGGTGGTAGTGGGCACTGCCTTCGAAGATGAACCCGAATTGCTCTTTGCCATGGCCGGAGCGAAAGACGCTTTTACCGGGCGCTGAAGTTCGCCTGCGGCTACTGCGCCGCACCCAGGGATACCGACAGCTGAAGCATAAAATGCCGCGTGGCCTGGGGGTAGTAAAATCGCTCGGTAATTTTCTCTCCCATGATATAGGAATACGTATACCCGTTGGCCACATAGAGGTTGTTGAGGGCGTTCAATACTTCCATACGCAAGGCAATGCGGCTGCCGCCGGGCCGGGTCCAGATGGATTCTATGCCGGTATCGGCCACTGCATAGGCAGGAATGCTCTTTTCCCGGTCTGACGTATTGTCGAGAAACTGCCTTCCGGTGTACCTGGCCTGCACCCACGCACGCCACGCATGAGCGGTACCCCGGGTGGGCAGGTGGATTTGAATGCCGCCCGAAGCCAATACGGCCGGAGAAAAGCTGATATGGGTGTTGCGGTGTGGAATGGTGAGCAGCGCAAAACCATCGGTGTAGTCATAGAGGATCTGCCTGAAATCGGTAATGCGGTTATCGCTCAGGGTCAGGTTGCCGAAAGCACTCCAGTGCGCTGCGATGCGTTGCCGCCCGCTCAGCTCTATACCCAACCGGTAGCTTTCAGGTACATTCATTCTGAGCACCGCGCCAACATCATTGAGCGAGCCGTCAGGCACGAGTTGGTCGCGGTAATACATCGCATAGAGGTTGGCGGTAAACTGGGACGCCTCCGTTTCATATTCATAACCCATCTCCAGGTTCAGCATGTATTCCGGCTTCGGAAAACTGCCCTCCGGGGCATCGATATAGTCGTTGCGGTTGGGTTCATGTCCTGCCCATGCCAATGACCCGTAAACGGCTGAAGTGCTGCCCAGGATGTGCCGAACCCCGAGCCTCGGATTGACAAACACCATGTCGTCTCGCACACCATAGGTCTGCAGGTCGTTGTCTGTGCCCTGGGTGCGGTAGTTTACGCGGCGCAGCTGAATTTCTCCTGACCATTGCCAGCGTGATTGCACCCAGTGCATGCGCAAAAAACCCGAATCATCAAGCTTCCAGCCATGGCCCTGGTAGTAGCGGTGGCCTGGTTCCAGCGCACCCCATTGCGCCATGTGCACAAGTTCTCCGAAGTGCTCACCGCGGTAGCGTGAAGCGGAAACGCCCGCCGTGAGCGTCAGGTAACGGCCGGTGTATTTTACGCTGCCGGTGAAAAACAGGAAGTGGTTGTTGAGCCACCTTCGCCTGACAAGGTCTGTCGCGGTATAGTCGGCCCGGGCCTGCAGCAGGGTCTGACCCAGGGAGTCGGTAATCACCTGGCCCTGCGCATCGGTTAGCGGCACAAAACTGAGTGACGCATCGGGCCCAAACAGTGAGGCAAAAGCTCCACTGACAGGCAAGCCGTTTTCATCCACACTGTCTGACCATACCTGACCGGAGGCTATGGGTACAGCGGACAGTCCCATCGCTGACAATTCCTGCATCCCGCGCCATTGCTCGAAGTAACCCTGGCCATGTGTGTAGTGAATGGTGGCACTGCTGCTGAGGTTGTCGGTCCACCGATGGGTGAGCATGAGTTGGGCGTGTTGCTGGCGGTACTGGTCCACTTCATTTTCGTATTCGTAAAAATTGTAGGTCCGTCCGCTGCTAAGCAGGTTTTCGAGTTGTTCCTGCGAAAATCCGTTATTGAATGCATGCGTCACCATGCCTGCGGTATCATCCGCCAGGCGGGAAACGGGCGTGCCATACCAGGCCTGGTAGGTGCGCTCTTGTCCGATGGTGTAAAGTCCGCGCAGGGTGGTATTGGCCAGGTACAGGGTCTGGGTGAGCATGGCCGACTGCAGCCGTGCCGATGCCCGGTCTACATAACCCTCGCTGCGTATATCGGAGACCCGGCATTCCGTTACCCAGCGGTCGTTCAGCAGGCCGCTGCCCAACTGCAGGGTGTTGCGAAATGTACCGAAACTGCCAGCCCCGTGGGTGGAGGCTGCGTAGGCCTCGGTAGGGCCCGATGTGGTTTCAACGCGCACGGCCCCGCCAAAGGAACCGGCCCCGAGTGCGGTAGATCCTATTCCGCGCTGAATCTGAATGCGGTCAGCGGAGGAACTGAGGTCGGGCATGTTTACAAAAAAGGTCTGCTGGCTCTCCGGGTCGTTGAGGGGCACCCCGTTGAGGCTGACCTGAATGCGGGTGCCGTCGGTGCCCCTCAGCCACAATCCGGTATAGCCTATGCCGTTGCCTGCATCTGAGGTGACACTCGCCGAGGGTGTATAGCGCAGCACAAAGGGAATGTCGGTTCCGTTGTTGTACTGTGCAATGTCTGCGCTTTCAAGTTCGGTGATGGCATACGGCGCATCATTCCCTGCGCGCGTGGCCTCCACAATCATGGCCTCCCCATAGGTGCGCAGGTTTTTCTCCAGCACAAGCTCCAGTGCCTGTGTCAGCGGCAGTTTCAGTGTGGTGTCGAGTTGCCGGTAGCCGACGCAAACGACGGTCAGGCGGCAGGTTCCCGGTGCCAAACCCGCAAACTCGAAGTCCTCACGGGTGATTGCAGTACTGCGGTAATCGGATTGCGTGCAGGTAACGGCAGCGGTGATATCGGGCGGCAGGTCGGCAACAATGCGGCCGCTCAATCCAACCGCCATGGCCTGTGATTCCAACAGGGTTAACCAGAGAAAGTAGAGTGTATGCATGGCTTCATGTGTCTCGCCCGGGGAGCCGTGAAGTACCACACGAAGAAACGGCCACATGGCCGCCACCGCGTTTCCCTTGGCAGCATGACCTGCCCAGGTTCCTGCAGCCGGGTTAACGAACCGGCCGCAAAGGGTATCATCTCAGCCGGATTGCCCGGCACCCCAGAAAAGACGTTGCGAAGATATACCAGCCGGGGCTAGGCACCCGAAACGGTTTCAGCGGTATGACGACCGCCCCTCTTCATCCTCCATCATTGAGCAGTAGGATTTGTAGCGCGAAGCTGAAACGGCCCCGGAAGACAGCGCTTCCCGCACCGCACAACCGGGTTCGTTGAGGTGTTTGCAGTTTGAGAACCTGCATTGGGGAAGCAGGCGGAAAAACTCGATGAAGTAATGGTGTAGTTCTTCCTTGGGAATGTCCACCAACCCGAAACCCTTTATACCAGGACTGTCAATCAGGTAACCCCCTCCGGGCAGAGGAAACATCTCGGCGAAGGTGGTGGTGTGCTGGCCCTTGTCGCTCCATGAAGAAAGTTCACCCGTGCGAAGAGCAAGTCCGGGAATAAGCTGGTTAATCAGGGTCGATTTTCCCGCGCCCGACTGGCCCGAGAATAAACTGATCTTATCGGTGAGCCGTGAACGCAGTTTGTCCATGCCTTCCCCGGAAACGACGGATGTTTGCAGGCAGGTATAGCCCGTCTGCCGGTACATGGCGATCAGCGCCTCTGCTGCTGCTCGTTCTTGCGGGTTGTATTGATCGAATTTGTGGAATAGCAGCACTGCAGGAATGCCATAGGCCTCGGCGGTAACCAGAAAACGGTCGATGAAGCCGGGCGGTGTTTCAGGAGCGGTGATGGTCACCAGCAGGTAGGCACAGTCGATGTTGGCGGCGATAATGCTCGCCTCCTTTGAAAGATTTACAGACTTGCGAATAATATAGTTTTTCCTCGGAGCAATGTCCGCGATGAAATACTCTCCGTTCTGAAACTCCAGCTCAACCCTGTCTCCCGCGGCAACCGGATTGGTCGTAGCATTGTTCTTTAACCTCAGCTTTCCCCTCACCTGGCATTGGTAGCGTTGCCCGTCTGAGCCTTCCACCTCGTAATACTTTCCCGTTGTTTTCAGCACAAGGCCATTCATGCGGCAAAGTTTACGGATGTCGGCGTAAAACCCGCGCACAATTTCTCGGGTCGGAGGCCTTATTTTTTTTCGCGCCCTGCATTGCGTGTAGATTTGACACCATGTCTATCCAGGTTCGGTCTGTAGATAAATTTTACGGCAGCCAACAGGCCCTGCGCAGTGTTTCATTTTCGATCGCAAAGGGCGAGGTGGTGGGGTTTCTCGGTCCGAATGGGGCAGGGAAGAGCACCATGATGAAGATTATCACCTGCTATATTCCACCGAGCGCGGGTCAGGTGGAGGTGTGTGGGTTCGATGTGCACAAAGAGGGGTTGGAGGTTCGGCGGAGCATTGGCTATCTGCCCGAACACAATCCGCTCTATACCGATATGTATGTGAGGGAATTTCTCGCCTTCGCGGCGGAGATGAACGGCATAAAACGTCCGGCCGGACGGGTGGCTGAGATGATCGAACGCGTAGGCCTGGGGGTAGAGGCCCACAAAAAGATTGAGGCCCTCAGCAAGGGTTACCGCCAGCGGGTTGGACTGGCCCAGGCGTTGATTCACGATCCTGAAGTGTTGATTCTCGATGAACCCACGAGCGGACTTGACCCCAACCAACTGGTGGGGATTCGGTCGCTCATCACCGAGCTGGGCAGGGAAAAAACGGTGATGCTCAGCACCCACATCATGCAGGAAGTAGAAGCGCTTTGCAGCCGCACCATCATCATCAACCGCGGAAGTATTGTGGCCGATGAACCCACCGCAGCGCTCAAGTCCGGCCGGTTTGGGCAGGAACAGGTGGTGGAAATTGAGTTCAGCGGACCGGTGGAGCCCCAATGGCTCATGGAAATTGAGGGGGTAATAAGGATAGAATCGGGCGAGCAGGGCTGGAAGGTATACGCCCGCGGCGACCGCGACATCAGGCCCGACCTGTCAAACCTGGCCGCCGCCCGCGGGTTGACCATCCTCACGCTGGCCAGGAAGGAACAAAAGCTGGAAGACGTATTCAAGGAACTGACGGCATACACAAGCCGTCTTGACTGAAGTCCGCACCGCTTGCCCGACCACAGCCCTTTAGCTACAGGCATAAAAACAAAAAGGAGTCCTGTAAGAACCCCTTTCTGCAAACCTGCAAGGAAAATTTTGAAACCAACGCAGTTCTGGAAAACTGCGTCACCGTCTAATGACGGCCGGATTCCCGATCGGTTGCCCGGGTTTGAGAAACTTTTTCCTACCCGCCGGGCGTAAACCGGTATCCTACTCCTCTGACGGAATGGAAGTAGCGGGGGTGCCTCGAATCTTCCTCAAAATATTTTCTGAAGGCCATGATATAGTTGTCAATGGTGCGGGTTGTGGGGAATATGTCATACCCCCAGATCTTTTCCAGTATCTCTTCCCGCCTGACTACCTGGTCTTTCCGCTGAAGGAGCAGGCGGAGCAGCATAATCTCCTTTTTTGAAATAACCCGCACTTCACCGCGGTGGTCAACGAGATCAAATGTGTTGAAATTCACCTTATTACCTCCAAACTCGAACTCCACAAGATCTGAAAGGCTGTCGCCGGCATGCCTGCGTGCGATCAGTTTTTTGACGCGCAGCAGCAATTCCTCCAGGTGAAATGGTTTGGTGAGGTAGTCGTCACCCCCGATTTTGAGTCCTTCAATGCGGTCGCCCCCGCTGGCCCTGGCCGAGAGAAAAAGCACCGGGGTAGCATTGCCCTCCAGCCGCATGGTTTCGCATACCTGCAGGCCGTCGAGCCGGGGCAGCATGATGTCGAGGATGGCCAGGTCAAAGGCCTGGGAACGCAGTTTATCAAGCGCGGCCAGTCCGTCGGATACGTGCACGGCTTCGTATCCTTCCAGCTGGAGGTTCATCAGCATGGTGGAGGCCAGTTCCTTTTCATCTTCTACCAGTAAAATGCGGTATGCAGACATTTAACCCTTGTTATGGTGACAAATTTCGTTGATTTTCGCCAGGTAGAGTCCTTCAAGGCCGCGGCTGCGCACCGGTGCTTATGTCGGTGACGCCCGCTGCTGGTCGCCCGGGCTTAGGTTTTGCCCTGGCCCGACCGCCGTACCTTCGCCCCATGTCGCAAGAAAACGAAGTGTTAAACCGCCTTGTTCCCGGAACGATGATGGAAGCGCTCGGCATACGCTTCACCCGGGTCGAACCGGGCTATGTCGAGGCCACCATGCCGGTCGACGCCCGCACGCATCAACCCTATGGCATTCTTCACGGTGGTGCCAGTGCTGCGCTGGCGGAGACTATTGCGAGCCACGGATCGGCTTTGTTGGTGGTGGGCCAAAACAAGATGTGTGTCGGCGTCGAATTAAACATCAACCACCTCAAGTCAAAGTCAGAAGGTGTGGTGACGGGTAAGGCCCAGATTCTCCACCAGGGAAGAAGCACCCATGTGTGGAGTATCGATGTATGCGACGAGTCTGGGTCACGCATCGCCGTGAGCAGGCTCACTGTGCTGATAAAGGACCGTAAGCCTTGAATTCCTCAGTCGTCATTCCCTTCCTTCGCTGCCGCTTTCCGGCATCACACCGTGTATTCGGCCGTGAGGAGGTCGACACCCGCACAGACGCCGGCTTCAGCGCGGTCATACAGCCATGGAATGCCACGGATACTCATGGTTTCGATGCCGTGCAGGGGTCTACCTCCGAAGCCGATTACATGGCCTATGTGCAAGCGGCCCTCGGGCAAATCCGGCAGGGGGCGGTGAAGAAGGTCGTTATGTCCAGGGTGCTTGACGTGCCGGTCGCTGAAGCACCTGAAGACCCTCAGCGGATCTACGCAGCGCTCAGTGACCGGTTCCCGGAGGCCTTTGTTTTCTGGCTTACTCACCCCGTGTATGGCACATGGCTCGGCGCTTCGCCTGAAGTGCTGTTGCACCGCCAGGGGCATCAATGCGCTACGGTGGCCCTGGCTGGAACCCGTCCTGTATCGACCCGCGGACCCTGGTCAGAAAAGCTCTGCGATGAACAGCACGTGGTAACCGAATACATCGCTGAACTGCTGCACCGCTGCGGCGCTTCGGCCATCATGGTGTCTGCGCCCGAACCCTGGCGGGCCGGCAATATCGAGCACCTCCGATCGGAGATCAACTTTAAATGGACGGGTAGTGCCGGTGCCCTGCTGGCGCACCTGCACCCTACGCCGGCCGTTTGCGGAGCACCGGCGACTGAGGCAGCCGCACTGATTGGCAGACTCGAAAGACACCGCAGAAAACTCTACACCGGATATTGCGGACTAGTGTCACAGGAAGGGAATGAAGAAATCTATTTTGTCAACCTGCGCTGCATGCAATGGTTCGGCAATATGGCCGAACTCTTTGCCGGCGGGGGTATCAACTCCGGCAGTACGGCGGAAGAGGAGTGGGTGGAAACAGAAAACAAACTCCAGCTGCTCAGGCAAATCGTTGCGCAACATTGATTGCACGCGGCTGCCCGTAATTCAGCCGTTAGAAATACCCACTTTTTTGCGCAGGTAATTTCCGGCCTCTGCTTCAACAACGACAAAGTCAGCCAGGTCTCCGGCGCTGATTGTCCAGCCCTGGGTCGGATAGTTATCCTGCGTTTTGTAGTGGCCGGTGCGCTCGCCTTCGGTAATCACAGGCGGACAAACAAAGGTGAAATCGAGACCTGAGGTCAGCAGCGCGTCAAGCACGCGAATGTGTGCCTGAGTAACATCAACATACTCTTTGGGAAAGGTGGCGGTTTCATACACCTTGAGGTGTTCGCTGGCCTGAAGGGCTCCAATTCCTCCGAGTGCTACGATGCGCTTTACATGGTGTTCGCGCATGGCGTTGACGAGATGATGGATAAAAACCTGCCGCTGGTTATTGTCGGCAGCACTGAGCGCGTTGATGACCACTTCCTGTCCGCGCATGGCGGCAGACACGGACTCCTGACTTAGGGCATCACCCCGCACAGCGGTGAGGTTCGAATGCAGCAGGGTCACTTTCGAAGGGTCCCGCACAAAGGCAGTAACGTGGTGTCCTTTTTCAAGCGCGCGTTTGAGAATTTGTGTACCCGCTCTTCCGGTGGCTCCAAAAACAATGACTTTCATAGGGTCTGCTATTTTGCGGGAAATATCCGAAGAATTGCGTGTGCATGCTATGACTATGGTCATGCGCCCGCACCGGCAGCCGCGCGGTGTTCCTTATCAACTGCGCCGTTCTGCGCTACCTTCGCACCCCTCTATGAAGCGGATTTCCGACAAAAAACCGGTCAGGGATTTTATCGCACTCTGCCAGGCCAATGGCATCCGGCACATCGTCATTGCGCCAGGATCAAGGAATGCTCCGTTTTCCACCAGTTTCTTTGAACTTGAGGGATTCGACGTATACAGCATCGTGGACGAACGCAGTGCCGGCTTTTTTGCGCTGGGTATTGGTCAGCAAACCGGACACCCGCCGGTGGTGATCTGCACCAGTGGCACGGCTGCGCTCAACCTTGCCCCCGCCATTGCAGAGGCCTACTACCAGCGTGTGCCCATGGTGGTGGTAACCGCAGACCGCCCGCACGAATGGATTGACCAGGGCGAAGGACAGAGCATTCGCCAGCACCGTGTGTTTGCCAATTTCACGAAATTTTCCTGCGAGGTTTTCGGAGAAGACAGCACCGGAGACGGGGCATGGTACAACGCGCGCCTGATGGATGAGGCAATGCGCACAGCTATGGAAGGCGTGCAGGGGCCGGTACATATCAATTTTCCGCTGCGTGAGTCTCTTTATGGTTCCAATACCGAGCCCCTCGCGCCGGTGAAACGGGTGGTGCAATCACCTACACAGCGAACCCTCACAGGCACCGAGTCGGCCTGGATTGCCGCAAGGCTCAGCGCCTCACCCCGCATCATGGTTCTTGCCGGTCAACTGTTTCCCGATGCCGAACTTCAGGCCTCGCTGGTGCGTTTTGCCGCCCATCCGCATGTGGTGGTAATGGCCGAAGCGCACAGCAATCTGGCAAACCCTTCTTTCATCACGACGATCGACAGATTGTTGCTGCCGATGGACAAGTCATCCCGTTCGGCCCTGGTTCCTGACCTCCTCATCACCATCGGCCACAACATCATTTCGCGAAAAATCAAAGAGATGCTCCGCGCGGTGGCCCTTGAGCACTGGCACGTTGACCTCAGTGGGGAAGGTCTTGATACGCTGAAAAACCTCACACGCATCATCCCGATGAAACCGGCTGAATTCTTTTCATCGGTTTCGCTTCCCGATACCACCGCTGCACCTGATGCCTATGCGTTACGCCTGAAGGCCTGGAATGCCAGCGCACGTGAGGCCGGTGATGCCTACCTGCAGCGCGCTGCTTTCAGTGACTTGCAGGTTTTTCATACCTTGCTTCAAGCCGTGCCAGCCGGCTATCATCTGCAGATGGGTAACAGCAGTGTGGTCCGTTACATCCTGCTGTCAGATGCCCGCGAAGACCTGCGCTACTTCGGCAACCGCGGTGTAGCAGGTATTGATGGCTGCACAAGTACGGCTGCGGGCGCCGTTGCGGTATCGGGAAAACCCACCCTGCTCATTTCCGGAGACATCGCTTTCTTCTACGATGTCAATGCCTTCTGGAATGATCACCTTTCACATGGGCTCAGGATTGTTGTAGTCAACAACGGCGGCGGCGGAATTTTCCGCATCATCGACGGTCCCTCGACTACACCGGCACTTGAGCGGCATTTTGAAACCACCCACCACCGCTCAGCCCATGGCGTGGCTGCCATGTTTGGCATTCCCTACCGAAAAGCCGATGATTCCGGCTCACTTGCCGAAGGCCTGCAATGGCTCTTTGCCGCTGAACAATGCAGTATTCTTGAGGTTTTTACTCCGAGGCTGGAGAATGCCGGTGAACTCAACCGTTTTTTCGCCGCCATCGGACAGTCCGTATTCAATACTTAGCACCACCGTATGTCACACAGAAACTGGCAAACCCTACGCGAATATTCCGACATCCTTTTTCAGTACTACGAAGGAATCGCAAAAATTACCATCAACCGTCCGCAGGTCTATAATGCGTTTAGACCCGAAACAAACCTGCAGATGATCGATGCCATGGACATCTGCAGGGAGCGTCAGGACATAGCCGTGGTGGTGCTCACCGGCACCGGCGACAAAGCCTTTTGCAGCGGAGGTGACCAGAATGTGAAGGGAGTAGGGGGTTATATCGGCGAAGACGGAGTGCCCCGTCTAAACGTGCTCGACCTGCACAAACGCATCCGCGAACTGCCCAAACCGGTGATCGCCATGGTCAATGGTTATGCCATCGGTGGAGGGCATGTGTTGCATGTGGTTTGTGATCTTACCATTGCTTCCGACAATGCGCGGTTCGGTCAAACCGGACCGAAGGTGGGAAGTTTTGATGCCGGATTCGGATCGAGTTACCTGGCCAGCCATGTCGGACAAAAAAAGGCACGTGAAATATGGTTTTTATGCGAACAATATACAGCCGCTGAAGCGCTGCAGATGGGACTGATCAATACGGTAGTGCCACTCGAACAATTGGAAGATGAAACGGTAAAATGGTGCAAAACCATCATGAAACGTTCTCCACTGGCCATCCGCATGATAAAACGCGGACTCAACGCCGAACTGGATGGTCAGCGCGGACTGATGGAATTCGCCGGAGATGCTACCCTATTGTATTACCTCACCGATGAGGCTCAGGAGGGCAAACGGGCCTTCCTTGAAAAACGCGATCCGGATTTTCAGAAGTACCCGAAGTTCCCCTGATACCAGCACCGGCCAAGCAATGAAACACTGGATTCAGGCCATGCGGTTGAGAACCCTGCCACTTGCGGCTTCGGGCATCGTCTGCGGAAGTGCGCTGGCGTGGAGCTACCAACCAAGACCGTGGCTGATTTTCATGCTGTGCCTGCTCACCGCTTTCAGCCTGCAGGTTCTTTCCAACCTCGCCAACGACTATGGCGATTATGTGGCAGGTGCCGACAACGCCGGACGTATAGGACCGGCGCGCGCTGTGCAGAGCGGTGCCATTCGGCCCGAAGCCATGAAGCGGGGAATCATCATTACTGCTATAATCGCATGGGCAGCCGGACTGCTTTTGTTGTGGTTCGCTTGTTTCAGTGCCGGAAGAACCGCTACCGGTTGGTCATTCCTGGTTGTCGGACTGTGTTGCATTGCCGCAGCGATTCGTTATACCGCCGGCAACAAACCCTATGGCTATCGCGGACTGGGCGATCTGGCGGTATTGGTTTTTTTCGGTGGTGCAGCCGTTGTGGGTACCTCTCTCATGTTCACGGCAGCGTTCAGACCTGTGTGGCTCTTGCCGGCGCTGGCCATCGGATTGTTCAGTGTCGGTGTGCTTAACCTCAACAACATGCGCGACCGCGAAAATGATGGCAGGAGCGGAAAGATGACCGTGGCAGTAAGGCTAGGCAAGGTGCGCGCCAAATATTACCACCTCCTGCTGCTCACCACCGGTTGGTTATGCCTGATCATTTTTGTGCTGGGCCGGCAGCACATCTACCTCTTGTTTACATTGCTCGTTCCTGCCTGGCTGATGGCTATTCACCTTCGGTTTGTGTTCAGAAACACGGAAGACCGGCAATTGGATGGAGAACTTAAAAAGGTGGCATTGTCAACCTTGCTGGTAGCGGTGATGCTGTTTCTCTTTAGGTAAGAGCAGCCGCATAGGCGGCACCAAAACGCTGCGCCGTTATGCGCCGGGTTGATTCTTTTTACCTTGCTCCCCGAATATGGCGGGCTTGTTTAGGGCTAACCATCCTCCTCGACCGCATTAACTAAAAGAGACATTGTATGCCGCGATCTTCACGCCTGACCGGAATTGACCTTGCCTATGTGATTTCGACAATCATGTGCCTGGTGATCGGTTTCTTTTTTGTCAGCGGCAACCGAATGCATTTTTTGGGTCACCTGCACTATTTCCCTGCGGTAGACATCTTTCCCGCCTGGTTCTTTTTCCTAAATGGCAT
>DHLU01000218.1 GCA_002405435.1 Flavobacteriales bacterium UBA4660 | reverse complement strand
CAGGAACAGGCCGGTGCCCAACGGGTGACCGGAATCTACCTCGACAACAGATTCAGCATGGAGGCGGAAGACGGAGGCGTGAGAATGCTTGATCTCGCCCGCAACAAGGCCATTGAGATTGTCAGCGCCTATGGTCCGGCCGATCGCTTTACCCTTGCCACCAACGATTTCGAGGGCCGTCACCAACGCGTAGTCAGCCAGGAAGAAATGATCGAGTGGCTGCAAGACGTGGAAGTGTCGCCCGCCGTACGTCTTGTTTCCGAGGCATACAGCCGGCTGCGCGAATCGGTGGTGAGGGAAGAAACCCCCAACCGTTCGGTTTTCCTCATTTCCGATTTTCAGCAATCCACTGCCGACCTCATGAACGTGCGCCAGGATACTTCCATTTCGCTGCAACTGGTGCCAAACGGCGTGCAGGCTTCGCGCAACCTGTTTATCGACTCACTCTGGTTTGAAAGTCCGGTGCGCACCGTCAATGTGCCGGAGGTACTCAGCGTGCGCATACGAAACACCGGTGCTGAAGATGAAAATGCCGTTCCTGTAGTACTTACAGTCAATGGCCAGCAAAAGGCCGTGGGCGCAGCCGATGTGACCGCAGGCGGAGATGCGGTGCTTCAGCTCACGTATTCCAATACCGCCACCGGCGAACACCATTGTGCCGTTTCGGTGGACGATAGTCCCGTGGTTTTCGACAACACCATGTATTTCGGCTATGATGTGGCCGACAAGGTGCTGGTCACCGAATTGTATGCCGAAGGCAGTCCGTCACGGTCGCTGTCATTGGTTTTTGATGACAACTCCGCCTTCAGCTATACCCGCATGGATGCGGCACGGGTGGACTTTGGTGCCCTTGCCCAGCAAAACCTTGTGATTGTCAACCAGCTTGCGGATATTCCGACAGGACTGCAGGCTGAACTCAGCAAACTCATGCAGGAGGGAGGCCATGTATTCATCATTCCCTCGGCAGCGTGCAACGTGGGTAATTACAACAACCTGCTCGCCGCGTCAGGCGCTCCCCAGTTGGGTACATGGCTGCAGGAAGCGGCTGCGGTCAGCACGGTAAACATGCAACATCCGCTATACCGCTCGGTAACCGAATCAGCGGGAGACAGGGTGTCGATGCCCGCTGCCACTGGCAGTTATGCCGTAGATCCGAGAACAGCGCCGGCAGCGGATGTGTTGCTGGGCACGCGTTCAGGCCTTGCTTTCCTGTCAACAGGAAATACCGGCAGAGGACGGTGGTACCTGCTGGCATCTCCGCTCAGCGAGGAAGCGACAGACTTTGAGCGCAACTGGCTCTTTCCTGTGACCATGCTGAATGTTGCCAATTACAGCCGGGCTAATGCACCGCTCTGCTACACCATCGGCAAAGACGAGACTATCGCCTTGAAAAATGTAGCCGTAAGCGGTGAAATTGCTTTCAGGGTTAAGGGGTATTCTGACAGTACGGCATTTATTCCTACCCACCGTCTTGCGGGACCGGTAATGGAGTTTTCCATGCAGCATTCGGTGCGCACATCGGGCAATTACCGGCTTTTGCAGGGTGACCAGGTGCTGGCACCCCTTGCCTTCAATTATGACCGCGCCGAATCGGCCACCGCGGCACTCTCCGCCGCTGCGCTGGAGGCCCTCACCGGAGAACCTGCACTGCAGGGTGCACGCGTGCTGACGAACGATACGGCCAGCATCCGCAAGGGTGCGCTTGAACGCAGTGAGGGCAAAAAACTGTGGTGGACCTTCGTGGTCTGGGCCCTGATTTGGCTGGCGGTTGAAGTGCTGCTGATAAAATTCTGGCGATAGCCTGTCCAAAAGCGGTCGCCGGGTGCATTTTTGAATTGACAATTTATCGCATGGGTATACTCATCAAATCAGTCAAAATCGTTGACCCCGCCGGCATCCACGATGGCAAGGTGCGCGATGTGCTCATCGGCAAGGGCCGCATTGAAAAAGTAGCTGCCCGCATTGCGGATGCCGGTCACAAGGCAGTTCAATGGAAAGGTGCCATGCTCTCGCCCGGTTGGGTGGATATGTGCGCCCGTTTCGGCGATCCGGGTTTTGAACAGCGCGAAGACCTGGCTACAGGCACAGCCGCGGCAGCCGCAGGTGGTTTTACCCATGTGGTCGTTCTGCCGGCCAACGACCCGGTAACCGACAACAAGGCTGCGGTCGAATACCTGGTCAAAGGCTCCGACGGACTGCCCGCCTCCGTGCTGCCCGCGGGCGCTATCTCACGTCAGATGGCCGGCAAGCAACTCGCCGACATGTTTGATATGCACCAGGCCGGAGCGGTGGCTTTCTCCGATGACCACCACAATGTATCCACTGAGCTGATGATGCGTGCACTGGAGTACGCGAAAAATTTCGGTGGACTTGTTTACGCCTTTCCACACGACAGCGGCTCTTGCCGGGGCGGTCAGATGCATGAGGGTAAGATGAGTGTGTCGCTGGGACTGAAGGGTATTCCATCACTCAGCGAGGAACTGCGGCTGATGCGCGACATCGAACTGCTCCGTTACTGCGGCGGACGCATGCACGTGGTGGCACTCTCCACCGCACGGGGCGTTGAACTGTTGCGCAAGGCCAAAAAGGAAAAATTACAGATAACCGCTTCCGTCGCCGCCCACCAGCTGCTGCTGACCGACGAGGCCCTTCGCCACTTTGACCAGCAGTGCAAGGTGTTGCCTCCGCTGCGCACCTCACGGGATGCTGAGGCACTTCTCGCCGGACTGGCTGACGGCACCATCGATGCCATTTGCAGCGACCATACCCCGCTGGAGCCCGAGTCGAAAGATTGTGAATTTGACCATGCCACACCCGGTATGAGTGGCATTCAGTTGGTTTGGAATGTGGCGCTCACGGCTGCAGCCAAGCGCATCGACACCGCCACGCTGGTGCAGCGGCTGTCGGCTGCACCCAGGAAAATTCTTGGATTACCCGAACTGCATGTAACCGAAGGAGCACCCGCTCACCTTACAGTGTTTTCAGACGATACAGAGACCACAGTTACTGACGGTATTTGGAAATCAAAATCAGCCAACTCCCCTTTTATCGGGAAGACGCTGTCAGGCAGGATCTGGGCCACAGTACATTCGGGTAACAACCACTCAGGCCTGACCCTGGGGCCCGCCAAAGTGGATGGGAAGTTGCTGTTCACCCGGCACTGACTCTGCAATTTTTCCGTGCTGAGATTCAAACTTGCTGATGTTGTCTGCCAGCGCCCGCATAAGCCGCTTGGCATGCTGTGGTGTCAGTATGACCCGTGACTTTACCTTGGCCTTCGGCACTCCGGGCACGACACGGATAAAGTCAACAACAAATTCTGCTGCGCTGTGCGTGATAACGGCGAGGTTGCTGTACACGCCCTGAGCTACGTCTTCCGACAATTCGATATTCAGTTGGGGTTGGCTCTTATTTTCACTCATGGGAAATGGAAATGGTAATCTAATGTATCGCAGGCAAATGTCGGCATGAATGGCGGTGAAATCCAACCAGGCCCTGCCAACGCATCAATAAAAGAAAGTGAAATGATGGCTCACAGAATGCTATGCAGTTCACCAAGGCTTTCGAGCACGTAGGTGGGTGGCTGAATCCGGTGCCGGTCGAAGGCGGGGTCAACCTGTGATTCTGTGCTGGTAAGAAAGGCCTGGTCGATACCGGCGCCAAGGGCCCCGAGAATATCGGCTTCCCAGTCATCTCCGATCATCAGGCTTGTTTCAGCACGGGCACCCGTCGCCGCCATGGCTTGCCTGAAGATATCGGGGTGGGGTTTGGCTACCCCGCATTGTTCAGAGAGAATGACCTCTCCGAAATAGCCGAGAATGCCCGAGGTTTCCATCTTGATGTACTGTACTTCAGGGAATCCGTTCGAAATGATGTGCAGCGGATAGCGCGTACTGAGCTTTTCCAGCAGCGCAGCTGCACCATTCATCAGGTACCCCTGCCGCGGGCACAGTTCCATGAATTCGTCTGCAAAAGGCTCCACCCATTGCGCGCAGTCAATGGCCATGTCACCGAAGGCCAGCCGGAAACGCAGCACCCGGAGTTCTTCCTTACTGATGCGTTGCTCGCGCAGCAAGGTCCATAACCGGTGGTTGTGGCGGTAATAGTGCGCGTAGAACGTTTCGAAATCTGCGGCGCGGTCTTCCAGCCCCGGGTAGCGGCCAAACATCTCGCCCAGTGCTTTGCGCGAGTTGGTGAGTAGGGCC
>DHLU01000157.1:6073-6254 GCA_002405435.1 Flavobacteriales bacterium UBA4660 | reverse complement strand
AGCATCTTTTTTCGCCAGTGCGGCGAGGGCATATTTTTTCATTTGTCCAATCATGCTGGCCAGGCCGTTGCTGCGGGTAGGCGAAAGGTGATCATACAGGCCTATGTCTCTCAGGCAGTGCAGGTCAGCACCGGCAATCTCTTCAGGCCGGCTATTGGAGAGCAGACGGATCACCAGTGCG
>DHLU01000157.1:5498-5937 GCA_002405435.1 Flavobacteriales bacterium UBA4660 | reverse complement strand
TCTTCAGGCCGGCTATCGGAGAGCAGTCGGATCACCAGTGCGACGAGTCCCCGGGTAATAATGGCATCGCTGTCGGCATTGAACAAAAGGGTGCCGTCTTCGGCTTCGCTTGCACGGAGCCACACGCGCGACTGGCAGCCACGGATCAGGTGTTCGTCGGTTTTCTGCGCTTCAGGATAGGGCTTGAGTTCCCTGCCGAGGTCGATCAGGTATTCGTACTTCTGCATCCAGTCATCGAATAGGGAAAATTCGGCGATGATTTCCTGTTGCCGCGCTTCGATATTCATGACCTGAGCATTGAAAGGGTTTTGACGAGGGCGCGCACAAAACGTTCGACCTCTTCCTCAGTGTTGTACACAGCGAAGGAAGCGCGCACCGTGCCGGGTAAACCGAGAAAAGTCCAGAGAGGTTCGGTGCAGTGGTGGCCCGTGCGCACCGC
>DHLU01000157.1:0-5362 GCA_002405435.1 Flavobacteriales bacterium UBA4660 | reverse complement strand
AGTGGTGGCCCGTGCGCACCGCGATACCCTGCTGGTCGAGCAGGGTGCCGATGTCGTAAGGGTGAACGCCGTCGGCGACAAACGAAAGCACGGGCACCTTTTGAGCAGCGGTGCCGACGATGCGCACACCGGGTATCTCGCCGAGGGCCTGTGTGGCCATCGACAGCAGCTGATTTTCCAGTTCGAGATTGCCATTAGACAACTGTTCCTGCATAAAATCTACGGCCGCTCCGGTGGCAATAACACCGGCGATATCGGGGGTACCTGCCTCGAATTTGTACGGTAGGTCGTTGTAAGTGGTTTTTTCAAAACTGACGTGACGGATCATCTCGCCGCCACCTCGCCAGGGAGGCATTTTTTCGAGCCATTCTTTTTTTCCGTAGAGGACGCCGGTGCCGGTCGGACCGTACATCTTGTGGGCGCTAAAGGCGTAGAAGTCACACCCGAGGCTTTGTACATCCACGGGCATGTGAGCAACTGCCTGGGCACCGTCAAACAACACAAGGCTACCGTGCCGGTGCGCAAGTTCTGCCATCCACCGTGCCGGATTAATGGTGCCGGTCGCGTTGGATACGTGATTGACGGCCACCATTTTGGTGCGCGGGCCAATCAGCTGCTGGGCTGCATTGAGGTCCCATTCACCTGCGGAGGAAACGGGAAGCACGCGGATGACTGCACCGCGTTCTTCTGCCACCATTTGCCAGGGAACGATGTTGCTGTGGTGGTCCATCACCGACAACAGAATTTCATCGCCTTCCGAAAGAAATTTTCTGCCCCAGGATTGGGCTACCAGGTTGATGGCATCAGTGGTGCCGCTGGTGAAAATGATTTCTTCGGGGTGGGCCGCATGAATAAAATGGCGGACCTTTTCCCGAGCGGCTTCAAACTGTTCGGTTGCCCGGTGGGCGAGGTAATGCGCGCCGCGGTGGATGTTGGCGTTGGTGGTGGTGTAATATTCCGTGAGGCTCCGGATGACGGCGGCGGGTTTTTGCGTGGTAGCCGCGTTGTCGAGATACACCAGCGGATATCCACCCACCTGTTGATTCAGAATGGGAAATTCGTGCCTGATGGTTTCCGTTGCTGTCACTCTGCTGCAGTGTATTCGTTGTAGAGGAGTCCTCTTTCGGAGAGGTTGCGGAGTACAAAGTCGCGCAGCGCATCTGCCTCTACTTCTTTGAGCACATCGCTCAGGAAGGCATTGGTGAGCAAGCGTCGGGCATTTTCTTCTCCGATGCCGCGTGATTTGAGATAAAACACCGCGGCTTCATCGAGCTGTCCGGTTGTGGTGCCGTGGCTGCACTTGACATCGTCGGCATAAATTTCCAGTTCCGGTTTAGTATACATCTGCGCATCGTCGCTCAGCAGAATGTTGGCATTGCTTTGGTAGGCATTGGTTTTCTGTGCATCGGGATGCACAAATACTTTTCCGTTGAACACACCGGTGGACTGGTCGCGGAGCATGCCTTTGTAGAGTTCGCGGCTTTCGCAATGCGGGGCTTTATGGTCTACACGGGTGTGGTTGTCGATGGTCTGCTGGCCCGCCGGGAGGAAGAGCCCATAGAGCCCTGCTTCGGCATTTTCGCCTTCGAGGGAAATGGACAATTCGTTGCGTATCCACTGGCCGTTCAACGAAAGGGTGTTGATGCGGAAGCGGGCATCGCGCTTCAGGCTGACTTGTTCGCGGTTGAGCAGGAAGTTCTCTCCTGATTCTGACTGGATTTTGTCGAATCGCACGTGTGCATTTTCGGCAATATCTAACCAGAGTCTCCGGTGCGTAAAGGAATGGTCTTGGGTACCGGCGGTGATAAAGGTCTCCGCAAAAGCCGATACTGAATGTTTGGCTGCCGTAATTACCAGAAGCGGTTGCGCAAGAACCTGCGTGCCGGTGATGACGTGAACCAGTTGCAGTGGTTTATGCAGGTGTGCGCCTTCTGCGATGTGCACTTGCATGACGGAGGTACACCATCCGGTATGGATTTCATTGAACGTATCACCGTGCAGTTGTGGAAGCAGGCGAACAGGCAGGTTGCCATCGGTTTCGATGCGCACGCAGGCGCGGGCTTCTTCGGAGAGTTGCACCGAGCTGAGTTGGCCGTTGATGAAGACAATGCGCCCTGAGGTTTCAAGGCCTGTCAGCCGGTTTTCGGTGCTTTCATCGGGCGCCGGTGCGGGCGTCACGCGCCAGGGCTGGTTGCTGATTCTGCCGGTGCGGGTGTATTTCCACGCTTCCGATTTGGTGGTGGGAAAGGGAAGCAGGGCAGACATGCTGCGGGCATCATTCACCTGTTGCCCGTGATGAGCCGAAAGTGCGGAAGGCTGGTCTTGCAGGGCTTCCAGAAAAGAGGTGGTATTGGCGGTGGTTGCAGTTTCCATGCTCACACACTTGCGGGTTGATTTTCTTCCCTGATCCAGTCATAACCCTTGGCCTCCAGTTCGAGGGCGAGTTCGCGACCCCCGCTCTTGACAATGCGACCCTTGTACAATACATGTACGAAGTCGGGCACGATGTATTCGAGCAATCGCTGGTAGTGGGTGATGACCACAAAGGACCGGTCTTTCGAACGCAGTGCGTTTACACCGGATGCCACAATGCGGAGGGCATCGATGTCGAGACCCGAATCGGTTTCATCGAGAATGGCGAGCCGTGGTTCGAGCATGGCCATCTGAAAAATTTCATTGCGTTTTTTTTCTCCGCCGCTGAATCCTTCATTCACTGCGCGGTTGGCGAGTTGTCCGTCGAGTTCCACCAACCTGGATTTTTCATTCACCAGGTTGAGAAACTCCCGTGCGGTCAGCGGGTCGAGGCCGCGGTGTTTGCGTTGTTCGGCCAGGGCGGCTTTGAGAAAATTGAGGTTGCTCACGCCCGGAATTTCCACCGGATACTGAAAGGCCAGAAACAGGCCCTCGCGCGAACGTTCTTCCGGTGCAAGGGAGAGCAGGTCGATGGGTGCTTCTCCTTCTTTGCTGAGGGTGATGGTGCCATCGGTTACTTCATAATCTTCCCTGCCGGCGAGTACCGAGGCGAGGGTGGATTTTCCGCTTCCGTTGGGACCCATGATGGCGTGCACTTCGCCGGGACCGATTTCAAGCGATAATCCGCGAAGGATTTCTTTTCCTTCAATAGAGGCGTGCAGGTTTTTTATCGATAACATGTGATTCATTTCCGGTTCGTTTATCCTACTGATCCTTCGAGGCTGATGGCAAGCAGTTTCTGGGCTTCCACCGCAAATTCCATGGGCAGTTTGTTGAGCACTTCTTTGGCGTAGCCGTTTACGATGAGGCTGATGGCCTGTTCTTCATCGAGTCCGCGCTGCAGGCAATAGAAGATCTGGTCTTCCCCGATTTTAGAAGTAGTGGCTTCATGTTCCACTTTGGAAGTGGTGTTTTTTACCTCGATGTAGGGGAAGGTATGGGCACCACAGCGATCGGTCATCAGCAGGGAATCGCATTGTGAAAAGTTGCGGGCATGTGCTGCGTTGCGGTTGATCTGCACCAGTCCGCGGTAGCTGTTCTGGCTTCGGCCCGAACTGATGCCCTTGGAGATGATGGTGCTGGTGGTGTGTTTTCCGAGGTGGATCATCTTGGTGCCGGTATCGGCCTGTTGCATGTGGTTGGTTACGGCTACAGAATAGAATTCACCTGTGCTGTAATCACCTTTCAGAATGCAGCTTGGATATTTCCAGGTAATGGCGCTTCCGGTTTCGACCTGGGTCCAGCTGATTTTGGATTTGTATCCGGCGCACAATCCGCGTTTGGTGACGAAATTGAATACGCCACCCTTGCCGTCTTTGTCGCCGGGATACCAGTTTTGTACGGTGCTGTATTTGATTTCCGCTTCGTCGAGCGCCACGAGTTCCACTACGGCAGCGTGTAGTTGGTTTTCGTCGCGTTGTGGCGCAGTACATCCTTCGAGGTAACTTACGTAGCTGCCTTCATCGGCCACGACGAGGGTTCTTTCAAACTGTCCGGTGCCACCGGCGTTGATCCTGAAATAGGTACTCAGTTCCATCGGACACTTTACCCCTTTGGGGATATAGCAGAAGGAACCGTCGGTGAATACCGCTGAATTGAGGGCGGCATAGAAATTATCGGTGCGGGGTACCACGGTGCCGAGGTATTTGCGCACCAGTGCGGGGTGTTCACGTATGGCCTCGCTCATCGAGCAGAAGATGATGCCCAGTTCGGCGAGTTTGGCTTTGAAGGAAGTGGCTACGGAAACCGAGTCCATCACAAAATCCACCGCTCTGCCGTGCAGCCTTTTCTGCTCGTCAAGGGAAATGCCGAGTTTGTCCATGGTGCGGCGCAATTCGGGATCCAGTTCGTCGAGGCTGTTGAGCGCCGGTTTTTGTTTGGGTGCCGCGTAATAGGAAATCGCCTGAAAATCGGGTTCGCGGTATTGGAGGTGTGCCCATGCGGGGGCCTGCATGTTTTGCCAGATCCGCAGGGCTTCGAGGCGCCATTCGAGGAGCCAGGCCGGTTCTTCCTTTTTGGCAGAAATCAGCCGGATGATGTCTTCATTGAGTCCCGGAGGAGCCTTATCGGTATCGATGGGAGTGGTAAAACCGAATGCGTATTCCTTTCCGGTTACCTCTTCCAGTATATTGTTTTTGTCAAATGCCATAGCGGTCTTCCCTTGAGGTTGGATCAGATTGAAAAACTCTCACCGCAGCCACATGTTCGCGATGCGTTCGGATTTTTGAAAACAAATCCTTTTCCGTTCAGTCCACCGCTGTATTCCAGTTCGGTTCCGACGAGGTAGAGAAAACTTTTTTTGTCGACAACGACTTTTACGCCGTTGTCCTCAAACACCTGATCGCCCTCTTTCATTTCGTGGGCGAATTTGAGCTGGTACATGAGGCCGCTGCATCCGCCGCCTTCCACCCCAACGCGGATAAAGGAGCCCTCAGGGTGATTTTCAGTGGTCATCAGGTGGTTCACCTGAACCTTGGCACTATCTGAAACCTTGATCATGAGTGTGTTAATTGATTATTTAGAAACGATCTAAATAAATTCCGATGTAAAGATACCATGTTTGTGGTATTGGGGCAAGAATTTGGGGATAGTTGTGGAGGGGTATTTAGCAGCCGGAATTCAGATTTGGGTTAGTCATCAGGAAGTTATCAATTGCCTTGGCGATCTCCTGACAGAATCCGCGACATCCGTTACGCTCCGAAGGGAATGGATGCTATCGGCTTGCTGATTGTTGTTTCCGATTGTACTCAGGATAGCTGTTGAGGTTTGGCGAGGTTCTATGTCCTGTCATTCCACAATTATTCTTTCGGTTTGAAGTACTGCTCCTTCTGCCCGGAGTACAAGCAGGTAGGTTCCATTGCTGAGAGAAGTCACGTCGGTCATGTAGGTG
>DHLU01000046.1:783-2950 GCA_002405435.1 Flavobacteriales bacterium UBA4660 | reverse complement strand
CAAAGAGAAACTTCTTATACGAATTTGGAAATTCGGTGCGGGTGAGTAATGCGGCGATCCGGTCTATTTTAAACCAGCGGAAAATCTCCGAATCTGAAAGGAAATAGTCGCGGTGCGCCGGCTTAGAGAAATCAAAAATGGAGAGAATGGAGGCGTTAAACCCTTTCTTTTCCCGCGATAGCCTCACCTGGTCATTCAGAATTCCTTTCATCGCTTCGCGCAGTATGTATTTGTTGTAGCCATGGTTGATCAGCAGGTGCGACGGGATGCTGTATGCAAAGGAAAACAGCCGTGTGTCCAGAAAGGGACTGCGGTTTTCAATGGAGTACTTCATGCTGTTGAGGTCATCCTCGTGCAGAATCACGCGCACAACCTCATGAAACAACTCGTTCATCATGCGGTTGCGCAGCAGGTTGTCGGTATAACCGGTCTCCGTGAACGCTTCGTTCCAGTCTGTATTCAGGTATGAACGGAATTCTTCGTTGTTGAGATATATATGCTCTCTGCGGTCGGGCCGGTCGAAAAAGAGGTCGTATTTTCGGAAATCAGGATGCCTGACAAATCCGAGCACATGCTGCTTCCAGTCAGAGAGGTGTTGTGCAAATGAAGGATCGCTGCGTACTTCGAAGAGGTGCATCAAAAAGTGGTCGTAGTAACCGGTAAACAATTCATCGGCTCCGGTGCCCGATATGGAAATGCGAAATCCATTTTTCGCAATCGCTTCGCTGAGGAAAGAGTGCACAAAATAACTTATGGTGGCTACGGGTGCATCGTGGTAGCGCACCAGTGATTCCAGTCTGCTGATGTTGTCATCGCCCGGTTGCAGTATGATTCGGGTATTGGTGCACCCCGTGTCGTTGACCGTCGCCATGATATTGTCAAGCTCATCGTAGCGGTGATCGGTGTCAATGATGGAAAACGTATGCACCTGTGCATTGAAACTTTTCGCAGCGATGGATACCAGGCTGGCACTATCTACGCCACCGCTGAGACAGAAGGCCAGCGGCACATCGGAGCGCAGACGAAGGCGCAGGCTCTCCATCAGGTGAAACCGCGTTCCCTCAATGGCTTCTTCCGGGGTCATATTCGGCTGCGGACTGTAACTGGGTGTCCAGTACTTAGTGATCGAAAGCGAAAAATCTTCTCCTATCTCGGCCGATGCGGCAAAGGGAATTTCCTTCACCCCGTGAAAGAAACCTTCCTCCGTCTTGTACAGTGATTTGTGCCCGTTAATGACATAGCGCAGCAGCTGGTGTTCGTTGACAGAAAACCTGCGGCCTGAGAGGGCGGCAAGGGTTTTTATTTCTGAGGCAAACCAGAAACCGTTCGTGTCTGTCAAATAGTACAAGGGTTTTTCGGCAAACCGATCGCGGGAAACAAACAGGCGGTTGATACGGCTATCCCAGATGGCAAAGGCCCACATGCCTTCAAAATGCTTGACGCATTCGTTGCCGTAAAGCAGGTAAAAGCAAAGCAGTACTTCTGTATCGCTGTGTGTCTGCAGCGCAATGCCTTTCTTCACCAGGCCCTCTCTCAGTTCAACATAATTGTAGATTTCTCCATTAAACACCAGGGTGCATCCTTCGCGGTGAAAAGGCTGGTGGCTGCGTTCGTCAAGGTCAATGATGCTCAGCCGGGCGTGAAGCAGGCAGGTAGGTTGACGCGCACCCGTGTTGGTCCAGGCGCGACGGGTATCAGGGCCCCGCTGTGCCATGGAATCAAGCGCCCTGCGGATGAGGGTTTCATCGGGCGGAACGCTTCCTGTATAACCGGCAATGCCACACATGGTAATCAGAATCCCGGTTTGCGGTGCCACACGGATTCGCGGTAGCCTTTCCACATCGGTCGGCCGCTGGGGTAGTAGCAGTCTTCCATACTATCTAGGTGGAAGTTGCTCAGTCCCTTCCTGTAATGCTCGAGTGTCACCGGCACCAGCACACCGGGTTCACCTTTGCGCTTGGCCTGCGTTTTTCCGTCCATCTTGGCCATGAGGTAAACCCGCTGAGCCGATTCGTTGACATACTTCAGGTAGTTGAGGGCTACATCGGGTTCCATTTCCTGAAAGCTCGCACAATTCCAGAATACGTCTAGCTTGAAGGAGGCCAGCAGCGGGAAATGCCAGGCACCCAATATGTATATTTTACCGCGCTCGAGGCCCTTGAGGTCC
>DHLU01000046.1:0-648 GCA_002405435.1 Flavobacteriales bacterium UBA4660 | reverse complement strand
TTTTACCGCGCGCGAGGCCCTTGAGGTCGCTGCGCATGCGGTTTTCGGCATAACCGACTACCCGACCGGGAAAAACGGTTTTGAGGTATTGTTCACAGACGTAAAGCTGGGGCGAGATGTCAAAGATTAGGTAGGTCAGGTGCGGATGAAACTTCATAACAATCTCCGCGTTTTTACCCGCCCCGCTGCCGAGTTCTGCTACCGTGCTGTATTTATTGAGATCAATGTGCCCGGTACCGCAGGCGTAGCGCATGTAGTAATACAGCATCGTGTTTGTATAGGGCTTTTCTTCGGCGATAAAGACATCTTCGGGATTGCCTGCCAGCGAAATTTCCAATCCTTCAAGCGGCGGTGCTTCCATATCTTTTCCAAACCGGGAAGCGTAATGAAAGGGCTCGAGCCTTTTGCGTTGGCTCCAGCCAGGAATAAGTCCGGCTTAAGCTATGAGCAATGACTAGAGCAGGGCGATGAATTTGTTCCAGCCGGGAATGGAAAGAAGCACCTTGTTGTAAAGCAACCGCGAATGACGGAGGTCTGTTAGCTGAGTTTCGATGAGGTCGGTTGCGCCGAACGAACGCAGCACCGATCCTTTGCGTCGCCGGAAATCGTTGAGACCTTTCGACTCGAGTTCGGGCAGAAAGGCCTGTT
>DHLU01000066.1 GCA_002405435.1 Flavobacteriales bacterium UBA4660 | reverse complement strand
CGGTGAATCCACCACATGAATGCCACATTCGCGCATGATCTTCTTCTTGGCGGAAGCACTTTCATGTTCTCCGCTCACAATGGCACCGGCATGACCCATGGTGCGTCCCTTCGGCGCAGTTTCTCCGGCAATAAATCCGACAATGGGTTTGCTGACTTTATTCTCCCTGATCCATTGGGCAGCTTTGGCTTCCAGTTCACCTCCAATTTCCCCGATGATGATGATGCCTTTGGTTTTTTCATCGGCAACCAGCAGTTTGACTGCTTCCAGGGTTGTGGTACCTATTATGGGATCCCCGCCAATTCCAATGGCCGTGGTAACACCCAGTCCGGCTTTGGCCACCTGGTCGGCGGCTTCATAGGTCAGCGTTCCGCTTTTGGAAACAATGCCGATCTCTCCGGAAACAAACACGAATCCGGGCATGATGCCCACCTTCGCTTCACCCGCAGTAATGATACCCGGACAATTGGGACCGATCAGCGTGCATCCCCGGGCGCGGGCAAATTCCTTGGCAACGACCATGTCTGCTACCGGAATGCCTTCGGTGATGGTCACAATCACCTTGATACCGGCTTCTGCAGCCTCCATGATGGCATCGGCCGCGAAAGCAGGGGGTACAAAAATGATGGAAACGTCGGCACCGGTTTGTTTGACGGCATCTGCCACGGTGTTGAAAACCGGGCGGTCGAGGTGGGTCTGTCCTCCCTTGCCAGGCGTCACACCGCCTACCACATTGGTGCCGTATTCAATCATCTGTCCCGCGTGGAACGTGCCTTCACTACCGGTAAATCCCTGAACTATGACTTTGGAGTTTTTTCCAACTAGAACGCCCATGGTCTCACAATTTTTTGGTGCGAAAGTAAGCAGGTATTTCTCACATTTTTTAACAGACTGAGATGTGGATGAACGCAATGCGCTGAATCCTGTATCAGTTCAAACAATATAAAACCACTACCATGAAAAAACGCCATGTACTGTTACTCGCCCTTCTGGTCTTTGTGACCACCTCCACCATTGCCATTATTGTAGTGTTTCCGGCCGCACGTGTCGGACAGACTGCAGTGCTTCTGTCATCCGATACACCTGTTTCAGCCCCCGCTGCGCCTGAAGCGCAAACCGAACCGGCACCCGCAGACCATGCCGGCGGTTCCTGTGTTTTCAATACGGTATTCCGCAAGGTGCCTGCTGATTCCCTGCTGTTTGTGTGCGAAGTTCCGGCCAATGTGGACAAAGGCATTCGCGAGGCCCTTTCCTGGATTGTCAGGGCCCAGCACGAGGATGGTGGCTGGGGCGCCGGAACCCATGCCTATCAGTCGGAAAATAACCCCCATGCCGTACCCAGCGATGCAGCGACCACCTCGATGGTCGGCCTGGCTCTGTTGCGCTGCGGAAATTCCCCGCAGGAAGGGACGTATGCAGAACAACTCAACAAGGCAGCGGTCTATCTGCTCGGAGTGGTGGAGGAGACGGCCGCCGGTGCCGCCAATATCGGCCATGCCGAGGGGACACAACCCCAGGTGAAGCTTGGACAAAACATTGATGTGGTGCTCACCAGCCAGTTTCTGACCAACCTGCTGGCCTACTACGAAGAAGGGGATGCCCGCCATACCCGCACCAAAAAGTGTGTGGAGAAATGTGTCAGAATGATAGAAAGAAATACGGGCGAAAATGGAAGTGTAAGCGGAGGATCGTGGGCCGGTGTATTGCAGTCTTCTTTCGCGGTGAACGCGCTTCAATCTGCCCGGGATGTCGGTGTGTCTGTGGAAGCCCCTGTGCTTGAAAAAGCAGAAGACTATCAGATGAAAGCGATCAATATTGAAGACCAAAGCGTGCGCACCGATGATGCGGCGGGAGTGGTCTTGTATTCTGTTACCTCAACGGCGCGTTCCAGTGCCCGGGATGCCCGCGAAGCCAAAATCGCCTTGAAAAAGGCGAAAGAAGAGGGTAAACTCAAGGAAGGTGAAAAAGTAAACACCGAAAACCTGATGAAGGCAGGCTATTCGGAAACAGAGGCCTTGAAATTAAATACGGCCTATCAGGTGAACGAAGCCGCCACAACCCAGTCTTTGAAAGGCGAGGTAATGTCCGGATTTGGAAACAACGGTGGAGAAGAATTTTTGAGTTTCCTGCAAACCGGTGAGGGTATGATCATGAGCCATAGCTCAGAGTGGAAAAACTGGTACAGCCAGACCTGCGGTATGCTGCTGGATATTCAAAATGATGATGGATCATGGAACGGACATCATTGTATTACCAGTCCTGTCTTCTGCACGGCTACATGCCTCCTCGTGCTGGGGGTGGCTAACGATGCGGAGACACTGGCCTGGTCGGGCGGACAGTCGGGCAATGACTGACGTGTGCTGGCCTGCCGGGTCTGGATGGTAAGCGGGGCGCACGCTGGCCGGTTTTCCGGTGGCCGTGCGCCCTTCCATTCAGGGCCTCCGCTCCGAATGCCAGGGCAGGCGGTTAAACACAGCCACCTGAAACTGGTCACGTGCCGATGAAGCCAGCGATTGCCGCATCATGCCGATTTCTATGGTAAACCGTCGGTTGAGCGCATAGCCGAATGCGCCGTATAGCCGGTTTCTGTCGAAACCGTTGCCGCTGGCATTGACAAACAACTCGTTGCTGGCCATGAAGAATATACAACCTTTTTCCAGCACCGGTTTATTCAGCGGTAGTTGTATCCACACCATGTACCGGGCCCGCCATGCCTCGGTTTCTTCCCTCATGCGATACTCGACCCTGCAGCGGTGTCCGACGCTGAGGCGGCCGGCGGGGTGTTTGACTATGTATTGGGCAAACAAACGGTTTTCGTCGGAGGCGACCTTCTCTCTATTGCGGTAAGTTTCGTTGTAGAGGTAAGCATAGCCAATCAGCACGTTGTGGTTGGATTCGGTGAGGTTGTACCCGGCACCTACCCGCACCAGCAGTTGCTCAAGATCGCCGGCCAGGTTATAGTTGCGGTGCTGTACCTCATTGTGCACCAGCCACCGCGCTGAAACCGGATTGATACCGAAGTACTGGTACCAGCTACCCGGCTCGCCGGGCTGTGCTCGGGCGCGGTTGGGCAGCCACGAGAGCATCAGCAGCAGTATTGACGGCAGTGCAGCGCGCGTGCTCATTCAGGCAAATGTCGTTCATCCCCCTAACTTCGCGCACGCATGCAGTCCGGAAACGACATTATCTGTGCCCTTTCCACTCCGCCCGGAGTGGGCGCGCTGGCGATCATCCGTCTTTCAGGTCCGGGGAGTCTGGCATTGGTGGAAAACATCTTTTCGAAACCCCTGTCCGACAAAGCATCCCATAGCCTGCACCACGGATGGATTTCGACAGAGGGAGAAAAAATTGACGATGTCGTGGTAGCGTTATTTCGTGCACCCGGCAGTTTTACCGGAGAGGATACGGTGGAGATTACGTGCCACGGATCGGTGTTTATCCAGCAACGGCTGCTCGGGGTGTGCATAGCACGCGGAGCGAGACTGGCCAAACCAGGCGAGTTTTCCATGCGCGCCTACCTTGCGGGAAAGATGGACCTCGCACAGGCAGAGGCGGTGGCCGACCTTATCGCCAGTGAAAGCAGCGCCGCCCACCGGCAGGCTATACACCAATTGCGGGGCGGGTTTTCAAGGGAATTGAACACACTCCGCGAAGCATTGCTGCACTTTGCTTCGCTGGTCGAACTGGAACTCGATTTTGCAGAGGAAGATGTTGAATTTGCAGACCGGACGCAGCTGTGTGCATTGGTTGACAAATTGCTGAAACATACGGCAGGCCTGCGCGACAGTTTTGCGCTCGGAAATGCCTTGCGGAACGGAGTGCCCGTGGCCATCGTGGGAGCACCTAACGCCGGTAAAAGCACGCTCCTCAATGCCCTGCTTAATGAAGAGCGGGCGATAGTGTCGGACATTGCCGGAACGACCCGTGATACCATTGAAGACCAGATTACGCTGGGAGGAATCCGATTTCGTTTTATCGACACGGCCGGCATTCGCGATACGGATAACACCATTGAAATGATGGGTATAGAACGGGCCTTGTCTAAGGTTGGTGAGGCTTCGCTCGTGCTCTTGCTGTTTGATGTCGCCGTTACCACGCCAGACATGCTATTGAGGCTTGTCGATACTATCCGCGGGCATGCTCCGAAAGAAGCGGAGATGCTGCTCCTCGCCAACAAATGCGACCCGGGCACTACAGATGAGGCAGCGATCATAAGCAGGTTCAGTGCGGCGGGCGAGGTAATGCCCGTTTCGGCCCGCACCGGACATCACCTCGACCGGCTGCGCGACCGGCTGGTTTCCGTTGTGTTGTCGTGGTCTGCTTCGCCCGGAGAAACGATAGTCACCAATGCCCGCCACCATGCGGCCCTCACCGCAGCCGCTTCGGCACTGCAACAGGTTCGTGAGGGCCTCGAACAGGGTACCCCGGGCGATCTGCTCGCCGTTGATATCCGGCAGACAATTTTTCACCTCGGTGAAATCACCGGACAAATCAGTTCAGACGATGTGCTGAACAATATATTTTCTAAGTTTTGTATCGGCAAGTAAAGGCCGATAATCAACGATAACCATCTACA
>DHLU01000007.1 GCA_002405435.1 Flavobacteriales bacterium UBA4660 | reverse complement strand
GGTTGTTTGAATGGATTGATAGTGTTGAACTCACTTCCGACTCCATTGCAGATGAAGGTGGTTTTTTTGTGTCCGTTTGGGATCCGGGCTTATCTTCTCTTGCTTATTCTACGTATTATACAGGAAATCATAGTAACGGCGGTAAAAATCATTTTGACAAACATGGAGTAGTGTACCAAGCCGTATGTTCCCATGCTGATTTTGATGGCAATCCGTTTGAAGCTTTGCCCGGGGCTTACGATGTGGCCCAAAGTAACTCTTTTGAAGCGGCTGTCTTTAAAATAGACTTTGAAGCCGAGTCAGTAGTAAGTTCATTCACCTACACTCCACAGACTTCCTGTCTACCCTATGAGGTACTGTTTAGCAACTGGAGTGATAGCGCAACATATCAGTGGAATTTTGATGATGGTTTGGGATGGCAGACAATTGGTGAGATGTCTTTCAGTTATTCGTTTACAGAAGGTGGATCGCATTTGGTTCAGCTCGTGTCTTATGACATCAATTCGTGCAATGTATGGGATACCATGAAAGTGGTTATTCATGTACCCACCGTTGAAAGCTTGTTGGAAGCATCGTGGGATTATCCTGATTTTGATGATTGCAGCAATTCGCTGGAGTTACCACTGACCTATACGGGAACAGGCAACGACAGCCTGCTGTGGCAATTACCCGGTGGTATCTTGGTGAGCAATCAGTCCTTGGTACTTGCCCAGATGAATGAGCCGGGCATTTACCAGATTTCACTGTGGGCTTATGATATAGGGTGTAATATCAGTGATTCACTTACGGTTGAAATTAACTTTGGCCCACCCGTGACTGCTGATATTTCACAGATTGAGGACCCTGCGGGATGTGTTCCCCAGCAACTGGTGGCAGAGGCGGAGGTGACCAATGCTGAAAACATAGCATGGATCATTAACGGAAATGCCGCAGGAAATGAAACGATCATTGAGACGGAATTTTCAACAGGGGGTTCATATCAGTTGGAGTTGATTGCTACCGGTTCGGTAGGGTGCGTGTTATCAGACACTGCCACTTATAATTTTACGGTTTTTGATCTTCCGGAAGTTTCCTTTACCCTTCCTGATACCTTGTGTTCCAACATGGAAATTTATGAGCTGACAACAGGCATGCCCGGAGGAGGCCTTTATAGTGGAGAGATCGTAACCGGAAATACAGTTGATTTGTCGGTCGTCGAACCAGGGTTGTATGACATTTTTTATAGTTATACCGATCAAAACGGATGCAGTTCTTCTGACATGGATAGTACCCTGGTATTGATCTGTCCAAGTATCAACGAGCAAATCGGTCAGCAGGGATTTCATGTCTATCCAAACCCGGCCAATAGTATAGTGAATTTTGAATCAGGGGACTATATGGATCTGATAAAGATCTGGGATGAGCGAGGCGCACTGACATTTATGTGGTCAGAGGCACAACCCACACGAAAGTTGCAAGTGGACGTGGGTCATTTTGCCTCCGGCACGTACTTTTTCGAAGCGCAGGCCATTCAAATCGTTCATACGGGAAGTTTTGTGGTGAGTCACTGATAATTGAACACACCTCAACGCAACTCAAGGCACCAACTCCAGATGAATGGAGGGATTAATTCCCGATCAACTGATACAACTCATCCAGTTTTGGTGAGAGAATAATTTCGATGCGGCGGTTTTTGGCCTTGTCGGCAGGGTCTACAGGATGGTATTCACTGCGGCCGCTGGCACTAAGCACTTTTGGCTGAAGTTTGCTGTTGGCCGCCATGATCTTGACCACTTCCGTGGCGCGCAATACACTGAGTTCCCAGTTGTCTCTCGGAATGGAAGCCGACGAAATTTTATCTGTGTCAGTATGACCCTCTACCACAATTTCCATATCGGCTTCATTTTCGATCGCTTTGGCCAGGTCGATCAATGCCTGCTTGCCCTGGTCTTCCACCTTGGTACTGCCTGATGGAAACAAAAGTTTTGCTTCCATCTTTACATATACTTTTCCGTCACGCTCTTCCACGGTGAGCCCCTTGTCTTTGAAGCCCAGCAGCGCATTGGCAATCTTATCCTTCAGCGCATTGGATGCCGCCACCTGCTGGGCCATCAATTGCTCCAATTCACTTACCCGCTGCTCGCGCAACTGAAGATCTGTCTGCAGCTTATTGAGCGTGGTTTCCTTCTCATCCAGCTTCTTTTCCAACGACTTTAATACATCTTCCTTATTCAGCAGCGATACACGCGTGGCATCGAGCTCGGCCATCAACTTCTTGTTTTCTGACGAAGCCTGGTCAAGGAGCATATTGCTCTTGTTGCTCAGGATGTCATTAAGTTGGTTGATTTTGTCGTACTGAGCGCGCAACTGACGGTACTGTTTGCCCATGTCTGAAGTATCTGCGCTTAATTCTGCCAGTTGAATTTGCTGCACGCCCAGGCTGGATTCCTGCTCCTTCAGCGTCGCCTGCAGGGATTCATTCTTTTTGCGCAAGGCATCATTATCCGCATCCGCCTGTGTTTTTTTGGCGGCCATTTCGTCGTACTTACGCGCGGTTACGCAGGATGCCATCATGCCGGCAACGAGGACAACGCAAAGGGTAGGCAGTATTTTCATGGTAATCATTGACTTGAGGGCAAAACTATTTCAGCGGCGCCATGTCTCGGCCCCCTGATCGTATCCTTTTGAACATGAGAATGTTAGCGCGGCGGCTCGGCCGGCTTTCCCTCCGGTATGGTGAACACTGGCCCCTGCGGCTATGCAAAAACAACGGACATGCGTCGGATGGCGTGAATTTTCGTTAACTTTGCAGCCCTATTTGCAACCCGCCCCTCCCTATTCGGGTCTCCAATAAAAGGACGGTTCACACGCCGCGATTTTAAAATTGGCACGCAATTTTCCACCCTCTGTGTTGTTTTTGTTGTTAGTGACTGCTTAATCTGAAAAACCATGAATACTTTTTTTCAATTCCTGTCATCCATAGAGGGTTGGTTTAACCGCAAATTCGGTTGGTTCTTTACCAACGGTTATAAGGGATAATCGCTCAGGGTGCCTGTGGTGTCTCTTCGGCACTCAGAATGCGACACAAACGTTTTGGGGTTCGGTGAAGAAGCGCAAGGCTTCCCATCCTCCTTCTCTGCCTACGCCTGAATTTTTGACCCCGCCAAAGGGGGTTCTGAGGTCGCGCAGCAACCAGCAGTTTACCCATACGATTCCGCTTTCCATCCTGGCCGCTACGCGGTGTGCCCTGCTCAGGTCGCGGGTCCATACCGTGCTGGCCAGTCCGTATTCGGAGGCATTGGCCAGTTGAATTGCTTCCTCTTCTGTTTCAAAAACCTGTATGGTGACCACGGGGCCGAAGATCTCTTCCCGGTTGGTGCGACAATCCGGACCCAGTCCGCTGATAACGGTCGGCTGAATGAAATACCCTCCGGCCAGCGCCCCCTCATGGTGCACCTGGTAACCCCCGCACAGCACCTTGCCGCCTTCCTGCTTTGCCAATGCAATATACGACAGCACCTTGTTCATGTGGGCTTCACTGACCACCGCGCCACTTTTGGTTTGTGGATCAAGAGGGTCGCCGGTTTTCATGCGGCCGACTTTTTCCACGAAAGCTTCGGTAAAACGTTCCGCAATGCCTTTCTGAACCAGTATCCGCGATCCACACAGACAGATCTGCCCCTTGTTAGAGAAGGAAGACCTCACGGTATTCGCCAGCGTGGCTTCAAAGTCACAGTCATCAAAAATGAGCGCGGGATTTTTACCGCCCAGTTCGAGCGACAACTTTTTGAATTTTGGCGCGGCCACCGAGGCGATATGCCGTCCGGTCTGGGTTCCTCCGGTAAATGAGATGGCCTTGATGCGCGTATGCCCTACAATCGCCTCCCCGGCGGTGCCTCCCCGACCGTGGATCACGTTGAGCACACCGGGTGGCAGTCCGGCCTCTCTGCAGAGCCCGGAAAACAGGTAGGCCGTCATGGGGGTGATTTCCGAGGGTTTAGCAATCACACAGTTTCCTGCTGCCAGTGCCGGGGCTATTTTCCAGGTAAAAAGATAGAGGGGCAGGTTCCAGGGAGAAATGCAGCCCACAATGCCCAAGGGTTTTCTCAGGGTGTAGTTGAGCGCCCGGTCTTCCATGGCATGTGACTCGGAACTCCAGTGCACGATGGAGGTCCCGAAAAAACGCATGTTGCTTTCGGCCCTGGGAATATCCACCTCCGCGGCCAGCGAAACGGGTTTTCCATTATCGATCGATTCGGCGCGGGCCAGCGCCTGACAACGGTCTCGTATCAAGTCGGCGATGCGCACGAGTATGGCTGACCGCTCGGCCGCCGGAAGGGTGCTCCAGGCGAGAAAGGCCCCTTCGGCCGCTTCTACGGCCTGCTGTACATCGCGTTGGTCGCTGTCCGGTATGAGGGAATAGACATTTCCGGTGGCTGGATTCACATTATCAAGCCACTGGCCACTGGCTGCGGGCACCAGTGCCCCGCCGATATAATTCAGTATTTTCTCCACTGCTTTGCCTGTTAGGGCCCGAAATTTAGGCCCGGTGGGCGGTAACAGGGCAAAATTCCACTTGGCGCACGGGCAGGAATGCATTTATTTTGCGGCCGCTTTTACGAGCGGTATTGCCCGATCGTCTAATGGCAGGACTACAGATTTTGGTTCTGTGTGTGTTGGTTCGAATCCAGCTCGGGCAACGAAAAAAGGCGCGATATCCATCGCGCCTTTTTTATGCTGAGGCCTGCTTCATCATGCAGGCCCTTATGTCGTTAATACCAGGGAACCTGAATCAACCCGTTTTGGATTGACTTGCTGCCTCCCATGGCCTCGTAGAAGGTGCCGCTGAAGGAAATCCGCAGTATACCGGGAGGACCAGGCACATAGCGAACCACCAAGGCTTCACCAATACCGGTGCCTACACCGGTGCTGTAGAGCGTTGTGCCGTCGATGTCGAGGAAGGTCATGATGTAGTCAGGAACCGTTGCCGGGTTGAAGGTGATTTCGAGGTCTTCCTCCCAACCGGCCGGGGGATCATTGACGGTAAAGGTGAATACGCCGCCCTGCAGGCTGGTGCCTACGACGGTAAGGTCGGTTCCGTTGAAGGTAAAGATCACGTCGTCGGGCGAACATTCATGGGTCATGCCACCCGCTTTCCAGGTGTAGAGCGTGTCACAACCTTCACAAAAGCCTGTGGTGTTGGCTCCGCAGTCGATCCAGAGTTCTTCGCCATCGAGGATTCCGTTGATACAGTTACCCGGCGTTGCGCAGGGCGGACAATTGCTTCCTCCGCAGTCGATGCCTATTTCTGAGCCATTCATCATATCGTCGGTGCAGGTAGGGCAGGATTCACAGAATTCACCTCCGCAGTCAATGGCGTCTTCCGTACCGTTGAGGATTCCGTCGTTGCAGAGTGCCTCACAGGGGCCGCAGAACGTACCGCCGCAGTCAATACCGAACTCGTCGCCGTCCTGCACGCAGTTGTTGCACACATTGCACTCGCCGCATTCACCGCCGCAGTCCCTGCAGGTTTCTCCGAGCCAGGGCTCAAAAATGCCGTTGATGCAGTGGTCACACTCGGGACAATTAGGCCCGCCACAGTCGAGCAGAAACTCCTCGTTGTTTAGGATTCCATCGTAACAATTGGGTGGAATCTTATTGTCGTCGTTGAGGCAGGCAGACAGCACGACGCCCAGAAAAAACAGGCCAGTGAAACCGAAAAAATGGGATCTTCTCATGTTGGATTGATCGTTGAAAATAAGGGTCGAATATACGAAAATGCAGACCATTGCGGTGTGCAAAGGGTTGCATAGTAATGAGCAATGGGCTGTTGAGATGGCTATTTTCGCCGGTCTTATGGAGAAAAACTGGCAGGTATACAGCGGGGCCGACCCGGAGCAGACGGGGAGGCTGGCGGCAGCGCTGGGGGTGGCTCCGCTGGTGGCCCGCCTGCTGCTGCAGCGCGGCATTGATACGGCCGAGGCAGCTTACCGCTTCTTCCACCCCGACCTGCGCAACCTGCACGACCCGTTTCTGATGGCCGACATGGACGTCGCGGTGAGCCGTCTGGAAGCGGCCAGGGCAAGGGGCGAAAAAGTGCTCATATACGGCGACTACGATGTCGACGGCACCACCGCTGTGGCGCTGGTTCACTCCTTTCTGTCGGCGCAGGGCTTTTTCACCTCTTACTACATACCAGACCGGCACAGGGAAGGTTATGGTTTTTCTGCTGCCGGGGTGGCTTTTGCCCGGGAAGGTGGTTTTTCGCTGATTATTACCCTGGATTGCGGCATAAAAGACCGCGACCGGGTGTTGCTTGCCACAGAGGCCGGCATCGATGTCATCATCTGCGACCACCACAATGCGGGCGAACTGCCCCCTGCGCTGGCCGTGCTCAATCCCAAAAGACCTGACTGCCCTTACCCCTATAAAGGACTAAGCGGTTGCGGCGTCGGCTTCAAGCTCATGCAGGCCTACAGCCAACGGGCGGGTATAGAACCCGGGCGGCTCTTCGCTTTCCTCGACCTGGTGACGATTTCCATCGGGGCCGACATTGTTCCGCTGACCGGCGAAAACAGAATACTGGCCCGGTTCGGCCTGGCCCTGCTGCAGACCCAGCGAAGACCGGGTATTGCGGCATTGCTGGAGCAGGCCGATTTTAAAAAATCCGCGCTGACCATCTCAGACGTAGTGTTTTTGCTGGCGCCGCGCATCAATGCAGCCGGCAGGATTTTCAGCGGAACACAGGCCGTGGCCTTGCTGGTGTCAGACTCCGGGGAAGATGCGCGTCCGATTGCCCGGGCCATTGAAGAAAACAACAAAACACGCAAAGCACTTGACAGCGCTATTACCGGCGGGGCGCGCCAGCTTATCGCAGCGGACCCCTTCTATACCGACTCCTTTGCCACAGTGGTGTATCAGCCCGACTGGCACAAAGGCGTCGTCGGTATCGTCGCCGCGCGTCTGGTCGAACAGTTCTATAAACCTACCGTGGTGCTCACCGAAAATGAAGGCAAACTCACCGGCAGCGCCCGGAGCATCGCCGGCATAGACCTCTATGAAACCCTGAGCAAATGTGCCCCCCTGCTCGAGCAGTTCGGAGGACACACCATGGCCGCCGGACTAAGCCTGAAGCCCGCCAATTTCGAAGCTTTCCGTGAGGCCTTTGACCGCGTGGTAGGCGAAACGCTCGGATACCGAAGGCCCACGCCGCAACTTCCTATAGACGCAGAACTCAGTTTCGATGCGCTTGACCACAACCTGTTTCAGCAACTGGAGTGGTTTCAGCCCTTTGGACCTGAAAACATGACACCTTTATTCCTCACCCGCGGACTTGTTGACGCCGGCGGCACCCGCACGGTCGGTAACGATGGAAAGCACCTGAAACTTCAGCTCCGGCGGGCCGACGGTAGCCGCGCTATAGACGGCATCGCATTTGACATGGGCCACCTCGCCGGCATGCTGAAAGAAGGTCGTGCCGCAGATGTTGTTTACAGCCTTGAGGAAAACGAATGGAACGGCCGGGTGAGTTTGCAGCTGATGGTGCGCGACATCAGACTGTCAGCCAATCAGGCGTCCGTTACGCCTGCTTCTTAAAGACAAAGCGGTACTTGATGATTTTTCCAATCTGGCTTGTGTCGTTCTTGTCGAGCTGAATGTCGCTCATCTTTTTGATGACATAATCGGCTAATTCCTGGCTGCTGGCGACAATCTGCACTATACGGATCTTACCCTGTGCATCGACGCTGAAACTCACCTCTACTGACCCCTCCAGCTGTTTTTCTTCAATCTTCTTTTCCGTTGGCTGTGCCCCATCGGCCGGCTTCTTTTGGCCGGCAGGCGACTGGCCCGCAGCCAGACACACAACGCTTGCCAGCGCGAGCGCCAATGCAATCAGTATGTGGGCGGCTTTCATGGCAGGTAAGGTGCTTGAGCGTGTCAATGGTAAGGGATAGACGGCCAAATCGGATGCGATGTTACAATTTTTTACAAAATTTATTGCAGGCCTTCCACGGCCGGAGGATTTCCGTGGCAAGTGGCAGCCCTGCGGGCGGCGGGCATCCTCGTATGCCACCCCAGCGCATAGCGGTCAGACGGGGAATGCGGCGGCCGGCTTCGAAAAAAACCGTCGGGTTGTAACCAAATCACCCCGGCGGCCGTCACACACCCAAATACCCCATTATGACAAAAAGATTGCACCCCCTGATTCTCTCCGCATGCCTGCTTTGGTCCGCTGCCGCATCGCTCAGCGCCCAGGAGGCCAAAGACACCACCCACATCCAGATTGGCGCGATGAAGGTGCTCATGATCAATGAGGAAGACCACAACGACGGAAGCCATGATGTAAGCTTTGAAATGGAAGACGACGACCGTCTTGAACTCACCCACTGGGGTGGCATTGACATCGGGGTCAACATGCTCCGCACGCCAGATGGCAAGATCGGCGTCGATGAAGCGGAAAACGGCTGGCTCCTGCTCGACTATGCCCGTTCAATGAGCTGGCGCATCAACGTGTTGGAAGAAAAAATACGGCTGGTAAAGGACTATGCCGGAATTCTGGTGGGTGCCGGCTTAACCTACAACAGCTATGGACTGAAAAACAACGTCGACGTGTTGAAGGATGATTCGCTGGGCACCATCGGTGTATACCGCAACCCCGATGAGCTGGAATATACCAAAAACAAACTGCGCGCTTCCTACGTCAATGTCCCGGTAATGCTCGAGTTCAATACGAGTGAAGATCCCGACAAAGCTTTTCACATCGCAGCCGGAGTAGTCGGAGGCTGGCGCATGGGCGCGATGAGCAAGAAGAAGTTTGAGCAAAACGGCGAAGAACAGCGCCTGCGGAGGAAGTCAGACTTTAACTTTTCTGACTGGTCTCTCGACGCGAGCGTGCGGGTGGGTTTCAGTGATGTCACCCTTTGGGCCAATTACGGCCTTACGCCTGTATTCCTCAAGGACAAAGGGCCGGAGGTGTACAACCTTTCCGTCGGAGTGCAGATTATCCCGTTTTAATAAAGCAACCCGTTCGCTGTGCAAGAGCGAAGGTTTTTTCAGCAGTGGCGGCCTTGTTTTGACAGGGCCGTTACTGTTTGCTCACCGCGCCGTCATTGGGCGGGTGTGCTAGGCCTCTTCCGGTGAGGGGAATTCGGAATCTCCGGTAAACCTTGTCAGCAGGTGCGCCACCGTCACTACATCTTTCAGGCAGTAGCGCTCTATGCGTGCCAGGTCATTGTCTTTCCAGTACACCTCCCTGACCTGGCTGCCATCAATATCGTCTTTTGGGGTCGGGATGTCGAAAAGCCTTGCCAGCAAGCGCAATGACGTATAATGCTTGTAGTCGCCAAATTTCCATAGTTCCATGGTGTCGAGGTGGGCTACCTCCCAGGGCTTGCGGCCGGCAATATTGAGCAGTTGCGGCAGCGGAATGCCGTGCACCAGCATCCTGCGGCACAGGTAAGGAAAATCAAATTCTTTTCCGTTGTGTGCGCACAGCAGGCGGAAGGGGTTGTGGGTGTGCTTATTGAGTAGCGCGGCAAAAGCCGTCAGCACCTCCTTTTCGTCGTGTCCGGAGAAGGCCTTGGTGCGAAAGACCCGCTCCCGGTGCTGCCATGCCAGGTAGCCGCCACCGATGACGATAATCTTTCCGAATTCGGCGTAGATGCCCGCGCTTTCGTAGCTGGCCTCGAGAGCGGTCTGGTGTTTTTCGCGCATGGGCCTCGACTTGTCTGACCACAGACTTTTCCAGTCATCTCCGAGCCGTTCGAATCCGTCCGTTTGCGGAACCGTTTCTATATCGAGGAAAAGAATTTCCTCCAGGTTTAGTTGTGACAGCATCGCGCCTCCTCTCTATTGAATCATTACGCCGCGGCGGTGAATTAACGGCAGGGAAATGAAATGGCGTTCCTCTATGCTTCCGGGAACGAAAATATATTTCTTTTCAAACAGCTTTCCTCCCTGATAAAAAGTGAGCCAGTACTGGTGCGTGAGGGCCAGTGCCTCGGTGAGCATGTTTTCAATTTTTTTCGCTGATCCGGGCGATACCTCTCCCAGGAAGAGGCGTACCGTAGCCGTCTCCTTGTTTCTGCCCTCTACCTCTCCGTAGCCGCGTACGCTTATCAGCGCATCGTGCAGGGGCGCATGGCGCAGGTTGAGCAAATACACTTCCCAACTGCCTTCCAGCGGTGCAATGGCGATACCGACATCCTTCACTTCGGGCCACTCAATATCATTTTTCATCTGGGTATAGGTATTGGGATTGTTTACTGTGCAGCGAGGGACATAGCGATGTCAAGATAGCGCAGGAGGTCTTTTGCCGCATGCCCTTCCCCCTGTGTGGTTTCTTTTTGGTGGCCCAGCCTGACGACAATGAGGTTGCGGGAAGGGAGCACGGCGATGTACTGGCCCCGCATACCGCGGCAGGAATAAAAAGTTTCTCCGCGGTAATCACCCAGCCACCAGTGGTAACCATACCACGTGCAGGGTTTGCCTTCGGGGTCGGGTACCCGGCAAGGGGTGATGGACGCCTGCACGAAGGCCGGGTCTATCAGCGTATCGCCCTCCCAGCTCCCGTTGTGCAGGTAGAGCTTGCCCACGCGGGCAAAATCTCTTGCGGTCGCGTAAAACCCCGAGAATGTTTTTTCGAGTCCTCCCGGGTGGTCAAGGTTCCAGTGTCCGGTATGCTCAGCACCTATGCAAGACCAAACCTTCTCGCTGAAATAGCGGGAGGGAGATTTACCGGTTGCCTTGCACAGCACCAGACCGAGCAGCACACTGTTTCCTCCTTCGTAGGCCCAGGTAGTGCCGGGTTCAGTCTGCACGGAGTATTTCAGGGTTTCCTTCTCGAGGTTTTTTCCGTAGTAGGCGCGGGCCATGTAGCCAAACGGACTGTTGTAACTTTCTCCGAAGGGAATGCCCGAGCTCATTTCAAGCAGGTGCCGGATGGTGAGTGATGCGTTTTGGCCTGCGCTGAACGCGTCGAGAAAATCACCCACCGGTTGGTCGAGGCTTTTTATATAACCATCATCGACGGCAATTCCGGTCAGCATGCCCGTAAAACTTTTGGCCATGCTGAATGAGTTGCTTCGTGTGGTATCGCAGTATCCGCGCCAGTAGTTTTCGTAGAGCAGCGAATCTTGCCTGATCACCAGAAAAGCACAGCTTTCGCGTGCGTCGAGGTAAGCGAGGTCTTCCGCCGCGGGTGCCACCTTGTTGAACACCGCGCTTTGGGGCCAGGGGGTCGGGATTCCTATATTGACCGTTGACACGGCAAAGTACGGCATATCGTCGATGTCGGGCTTTGATTTGCCGATGAAATAGGTTTTACCCAATCCATAGAGCACATGCTGGTTGCCTGTGAGCCACAGCAACAGCGCCACCAGCGCGACAGTTGCGCACAGGTAGGAAAGCAATTTCTTGAGGCTTTTCATCGTGAGGGTGAAGATAAGTCGGAAACTTTCCTGACCTGTAGGCGTAGGAAATAATATGAGCAAGACTTCACTGCAACTGACGTTGGCCCTTTTGCTGACTATGGTAAGGTTGTCTGCCCAGCAATACCTGGCAGCGGCCGAAGCGCAGTATGGGAAGGGCCATTATGAGGCTGCGGAGGAGAGCCTGCGCCGCATTGACCAGGATGACTGGACTGCGGAGGTTTACCTGCTGCACGGCAACTGTCTGCACAAGATGGACCGGTTGGTGGAGGCGCTCAACGACTATGACCGGGCCAAGATACTCGGCCTGAACGACGAGACATTGTATCTGAGCAGGGGCATCTGCAAGACCAGCCTCGGCTATTTGGAAAGTGCCCGCACCGACCTGGCCATGGCCCTTTCCTTTAACCGCGCGAATGCACTTGCCTATTACTGGCTTGCCGTAGTTGAGTATTTGTCTCTTGACAACAGGGCCTCGATACGCTACCTCGATGAGGCGATCTACCTGAACCCCTCGTTTGCGGAAGCCTATTATATGCGGGGCGCCAACTATGCGGAAATGGGTAAAGCCTATTTTGCGCTGGATGACATGCGGTCGGCGCTTCGCGAGATGCCCGAGCACCATCGGGCACGGTTTCAGTCTGCGGTACTCACGATGGACCTGGGTGGCTGCGAGAAGGCCCTCGAAATATTCGATCAACTTATGCTGCTCGAGACCGATTTCACCTCTGAGATACTGTATTACCGTGGCTGGTGTTATTACCTGATGAACGACAATACCAGTGCCTGCAAT
>DHLU01000022.1:16332-17311 GCA_002405435.1 Flavobacteriales bacterium UBA4660 | reverse complement strand
GGCGAAATTATCGGGCTGAATGCTGAAATCAGCGGAGATATCTCGGGCATTACCTTCACCTGGAGTCCTGATACATGGGTTGCTGACGCGAATGATCCTACCACTACCGCCCAGCCTTTTGACAATGTGACTTATGTAATGACCGCGGTAGACGATGAATCGGGCTGCACCCTGATGGATGAAGTGTCTATCAGCGTGCTTCAGGTATTCAGCATTGAGGCAACACCTGTAGACACCGCAGCATGTGATGTAGAGGGCATAGCCCTGGTGGCAGTTGCCGATACCAATGAGCCACTCGACTGGTCATGGTCACCTCCCGGCCTGGTAGACAACCCCAACCTTCCCTCCACTGCCTATAGCGGCAGTGCGAGTGCCGAATTGATTGTTACGGCTATCAACGATGCAGGCTGCGGCGCACAGGCCACCGTGTCGATCACACTGATTGAGGAAGACACCGACCTCGGACCTGACGTCAGTTTCTGCGAAGACGAGACCATCACGCTGGATACAGGCTGGCCCGATACCTACACCTTTGTATGGAGCACCGGTGACACCACTCCTTCGATTGAAATTTCTGAAGATGGACTGGTTTCCGTAGAGGTGACGAGCCCGATTGGCTGCACATCCTACGACGAGATAATGCTCAACGAGTTTACCTACCCGGTAGTAGACCTCGGTCCCGACACGGCCTTCTGTTTCGGTGACAGCTACCTGCTCAATGCCGGAGGCCCCACGCTCAACCATAGCTGGAACACGGGCGACACAGGGCAGTTCCTCACCGTTACGGCCAGCGGGTTCTATGAAGTGACGGTAGACAACGACTACTGCTTCTCTTCCGATGATGTCTCTGTGGTATTCAATCCGCTGCCCATCAATAACCTGTACCTGGATACCGTAATTTGTTTCGGTCTTCCGCCCTATACACTGATGCTCGATGCCGGTAATGAAGGTTCTACCTACCTCTGGAACGACAACAGCG
>DHLU01000022.1:7090-16205 GCA_002405435.1 Flavobacteriales bacterium UBA4660 | reverse complement strand
AACAGCGGCGAGCAGACCTACGAGGTTACCATGCCGGGCTTGTATACAGTACTCGTGACAACACCCTTCGGATGCAGCGACCTGTTTTCCATGGTGGTCGCCGAACAATGCGAAGGCGTGATTTATGTGCCGAATTGTTTTACCCCTGACGGCGACGGAATCAATGATGTGTTTTTAGCCCAGGGTGAAAACATTGAGTCTTTCAAGATGCAGATATGGAACCGCTGGGGAGAGCTTTTCTTTGAGTCGAATGACATCAACCAGCCCTGGCTGGGTGAACGCAGGAATGACGGAGAGCACTATGTCCCCAACGGGGTGTATCTCTACCGCATTACCTACCGCACTACCGGTGGCATCGGCATTGAAGAGGGTCAGGAGATCGAATTGCTGGGGCACATCACCCTGCTGCGCTGATAAGCCCCATGACAGCTGTTCATCAGGCTGTTTTTCCGGCGAAGCGCCTGAGCAGCACCCTGACCAGCACCAGCGAAAAGAGCGAGCCTACCAACAGCACTGTGCACATAATGCCCGCCACATCGCGCGTTTTGACGAGTACGGGATAAAACTCGACCATGGCTCCTTCCATACGGATGAGACCCAGTGACACCTGCAGCTGACAGATCAGTAGTCCGAGCAACATGCCGGAAAACGCTCCGGTAGCATTAATTAGCACGCCTTCGAGCACAAAAATCTGCCTGATCATTTGCGGTGTTGCGCCCATGCTGGAAAGAATCCCGATATCATTCCTCTTTTCTATAATCAGCATGGTGAGGGAGGCACTGATGTTAAAACACGCGATAAGCAGAATAAAAACCAGAATCAGAAAGGTTGCCCATTTTTCCGAGGCATTGGTCTGGTAAACAAGCGCATTCTTTTCATAACGGCTTTGAACCATCAGTTCGGCAGGAAGCCGTTGTTCAAGCGCACTGCGCACAGCGGCTTCATCAGCATCCGGCTCAAGCGTGAGTTCTATGGCGGATACTGCGCTGTCCATTTCGAAAATTTCCCGGGCAAAGGCCAGCGGAACGAACACGTACCTGGCGTCGAGCTCGGCATTGACTGAAAAAGCTCCACCCACCATCACGGCAGCCTGGTTGAATGCGGCTTCGCGGTAGCGGCTCAGTTTTCTTCCCCTGACCGGCGCATTGATGTTGATGATGACGGGTTCTTCTGTGCCCAGGGGAATACCCAGTTGACCACATACCGCCAGCCCGGGCACGGCATAGTCATATCCTTTGCGGTTCAGGACAAACGAGCCGGCGTACATCATGCCGGAGATGTGTGAATTACGGGCAAAGACCGTGTCAATACCCTTGACGGTGACCACACCATTCTGGTCACCGAAATTGATCCAGGCATCTTCTTCCACCACCCGTGTGTATGAGGCCACACCGGGCAAGTTCATCAGCGCAGTGTCTGTCAGCAGCGAATCGGAAAACACCTTACCCTCGCGCGGCAACACGGTCAGCGGTGCGTCGAAGTTGGCAAAAAGCTCCTTTACCAGGTTTTCAATTCCATTAAAGATGCTCATTACACAGATCATCGCCGCAGTAATGAATGCCACCACCACCATCGAAATTGCACTGATGATATTGATGATGTTCTTCGATTTTTTGGCGAAGAGATAGCGGCGCGATATATAAAAACTCAGTCGGATATTTCAGACAGTGTTTGAAGGTGGTCAGTCAACATTCGGGCGGCATCCGGCAGCATGCTCCACCGGGCGTGCCTATTTCCAGGCAAGCACAACCAGGCCGGTTCCGCTGCGGTGGGCGGCGTGGCTGTCAATAAAATTCAACACCATGGCTACGGGCATCACCACCAGGTAATACACAGGCAATACAATGAGAAACAGTTGGGAGAAGTTGAGCAATTTCATCGGGTATTTCATAGAAATCCTCCACGAAACCTGACCCGGCGGACCGTAGCTGTAATGGGCCTTCACCCGGGTAAACCCGGCCGTCTTGAGCTTCTCTTTTATTTCGTTCATGTTGTAGCCGTCGCGCACGTGCTCTTCGATGAATGAGGTATCCTGGTCGCCGTGTACATCGCTTCCTCCCTGGTCACTGGGTGTACTGATGATAAGCAGGCCTCCGGGTTTAAGGCTGCTGCAGTAATTGGTCATCACTTTGACATCTTCCTCGATATGTTCCATCACATCCACACACAATACGAGGTCAAAACAATTGTCTTTGCGGAATGTCGTAAGATCATCGACCCTGAAGAGCGCGTTTTCCCGGCCAATACGGCGAAAGAATGTATTGCAATCACAGACCTGGTCTTGTTTGACGTCTACGCCCAGCACACAATATGATTCACTCATGCCCGACATGAAATAGGCGTACTGTCCGAATCCGCTTCCCGCATCAAGAATGTGCGCGCGGGCGGGCGCCGTTTTTTTCCACTTGCGCAATTCCCTGTGTATATGCCAGGTTCTGAGCAGCAGGATGTCGAGCAGCTTGTAAAACAGGATGCGTGCCAGCGGCGTGGCATTAAATATGTTGCCAAGGGTTTTTTTAACGGGATCGTAATGCATGGCCTCTGCCTGGATCAGGATTTCTTTTTTCCGAGCAGTCGCTCAATTTCATCGGAATAATCAAGTGAGTCATCGACATGAAATACCAGTTCCGGAATCCTCCGCAATTGCGAAGCGGTCTGGTCGCCGAGCATCTTCCTGATTTTGCTTTTTTGGTCCTCCACCAACTCCATGCCCCTGTTGGCCGAACCGGCCGGAAAGAAACTGAGGTAAATCTTACACATACTCAGGTCAGGGGCAACACGGGCGTGGGTAACGGTAACCATGAAACCGTCAAACATGACCTTCATATTTTTCTGAAATAAGAGGGACAATTCCTTCCTGATCAGCGCCGAAATTTTCTCCAGTCTCACAGACGACATGGGGCAAAAGTAACCAAGCCCTGCGCCCCGGAGCAGTTTCGCTGCAAGGAATCGGATGAATGCAAGGGGGGCGGCAAGCCCGCTTTACTTGCCGGCCACGCGGAAGCCGATGTCGGTAATACCGCGCAGGGGTTCATCACGCATGGCCTGAACCACATCAACCCGGTAGGTCCCTGCCAGCGGAAACTGGCGGTCGCTGTAGTATCCAAACCGGCGTTCATAGATGCTGCCAAGGCCCGACCTGCCGTACCACTTTCCGGAGGCATCGGCCAGCACGCACTCAAGGGTATCCATGGCCCGCTTTCCGTTGGGGAACTTCAGTTCGATAAACAGATAGAGATTGGAATAGGGATAGGCGGCGTTGTGCCGGAGATTGACAGAGAGGTCGTAGAGCGACACGGTGTCGGCCACTTCAAATTCGAAAGATTTTACGTCTGAGGCGCTCCAGGAGGCCCCTTCTACAGAGATGTTTTTTTCGTAGAGGGGCGCCTCACCGCAACCCGCTATCAGCCAAGCCGACAGCGCTACCAGCGGAAACCACCTGTTCATGGGTTTGAAGCATTGCCTCCCTGACCGGGATTGTTTTTTCTGGGCGGCCGCTTGCCACGCCCCTGTGACCGGCCACCCTCTCCACCCTGCCGGGGCGCATTGCCCTGGTTATTGGGCGGCTGCTGACGCGGCGGCCGGTTGTTGCCCGACTTTTGACCCTGTTTGTTGTCTCCCCGGCGCTGGCCACCCTGTGAACGGCGGTTGCCCTTCTTCCGGTCAAAGCGGTTGAGGCTGTCTTGTCCGACTACGTTGGCAAAGTCCACTGCCTTTTCGGTGGATTCTTCCGGTGCTGCATAGGCCGAGAAATCCTCAGGCCTTTCACCCCTCCGGTTTTTGTCAATGATCTCTCTCACGGCTTGCAGGCTTAGTCCAATGGGCGCATCGGCTTCATGTCCCTCTACCGCGTAATACATCATACGCTGGAAAATATCGGTCTTGACATGATAGGCTACCCCTTTGGCCAGTTGCAGCCGGATGCCCGAAGAGGGGAAGTCACGCAGGGCCTCGAGGTATTGGTCGAGTTCGTAATTGAGGCAGCACTTGAGTTTGCCGCACTGGCCCGCGAGTTTGGAAGGGTTGAGCGACAACTGCTGGTAACGGGCGGCCGCCGTAGAGACACTGCGGAAATCACTCATCCAGGAGGAGCAGCACAATTCGCGGCCGCATACACCGATGCCTCCTACGCGGCCCGCCTCAACGCGCAGACCGATCTGGCGCATCTCTATTTTTACCCTGAATTCTTCGGCGTATTTCCGGATCAACTCCCTGAAATCAACCCTGTCCTCTGCAGAATAGTAAAACGTGGCTTTGGCCTGGTCGCCCTGGTACTCCACATCGGTCAGTTTCATTTCCAGTCCAACCGACCGTGCGATATCCCTTGCCCTCAGCAGCGCCGCAGGCTCGGCCTTTCTGATTTCCTGCCAACGTTCGATGTCTTCGCGGGTGGCTTTACGGAACACTTTCCTCACCTGGTAATCGTCTTTTACCCCCTTCCTTTTCATCTGGGCCCGCACCAGTTCGCCGGTTAGCGCCACAACCCCGATATCGTAGCCGGGAGAAGGTTACACCGCCACGACGTCTGCAACCATCAGCTCGAGGCCTCCACCCCTGAAAAATGACTTCCTGCCGTTTTTGAACCGGACCTCTGCAATGTCAAAGGGCTTTTGCCCGGCCGGCAATTCCATGCCCGCCAGCCAGTCGAAAGAGTCCATACGGCTGCAGCCATACTGGCCACAAGCCCCGTTGTTTCGGCAACCTGCCGGAAGACCATTCGCGGACGATCCGCACGATGCACATCCCATAGTGTATTTCCCCCGGCATCCTCCGGGCGAAACCGGAATTGCCTGCTTGTAGTTTAGTAAATATTATTTTCTCACGGAACATAGCTATTCCGGGTAGTCACGTCAAAAATACAACTTTAAACCAACGACCGGGCATTGCACCGCCAGGAAGAAGGCAACCGGGCCCTGTTGATGAATGGCACGGGGCCGGCGATGCCCGAAACGGGTGGCAACGCCTCAGGCGGGCTCCTTGCGACACAGCAAGCGGTATACCTTCAGGGAAAGATCAAAAAACACCAGCTTAGAATACGCCTGGCGTCCGATGTCGGAACGTGCACGGTTGATTTCACTGTACAGGTCCTCAATGTTGAGGTGGTTGATGAACGGGGCGAATTTTTCGGAAAATGACTGCTCCAGCGCATTCATTCTCGCCAGGCTTCCGCCGGCATAATTGATAACAGCATTTTGCCTTACCTGTTCGAGGGCGTAGTCGAGAAAGTTAATCTGCTCTTCGCGGTGCAATGCGCTGATGCCATCGCACCACCTGACAAGCTCCGATGCACTGCGCTTGAAGCATTGCCGCATCCAGAGCTGAAACTGCTGGGCCAGAAACGCGTGGGGATCAGACGAGCCGGCCAGTTGAAGGGCCAGGTTCCAGTTGCCTGCGCAATAATGGGCAATACCCTCTGCGCGGGCGCTTTCGATGCCTGCAGCCTCCAGGGCCTCTGCCAGATCTTTGTCGGCTATGGCCGGCACATGCAGTGTCTGCACCCTTGACAGTATGGTCGGCAGCACGTTCTCTACGCTGTCGGTAATAAAAATAAACAAGGTGTTGTCAGGCGGCTCCTCCACGATCTTCAGCAACTTATTGGCCGTGTCTCTTCTCAGGTATTCGGCGCGCCAGATAATCTGAAATTTGTAACCGCCCTCATAGGCCTTGAGGCTGAGGTTCTTCATTATGCTGCCCGCCTCATAGACCGAGACATGCAGTTGTTTTTTATCGGCATCGAGCAACCTACGCCAGTTCTCTACTTCGCCATACAAACCCTCCTTCAGCAGGAAGTCGCGCCATTCGCGGGCGTAATCATTACAGACCGTGGATTTGTTGTCCTGCTTGTTGAAAAAAGGAAAAGTAAAGTGTAGGTCGGCAAACTGGATTGAGGCGAACTTACGGCAAGTGTGGCAGTGGCCACAGGCATCTGATGCAGTGCGCGATGCACAGGCGATATAGCGGCAAAAGGCCAAGGCGAGTGACAGGGCACCATTGCCTTCCGGACCGTGGAACAAGAGGGCATGGGCAAGTTTACCCTCTGAAAATGACCTTATCAGCCTTGACTTAACGTCATGCTGGCCGATGGCTTCGCCGAAAGAGATCATGCGGCAAAAATAGGAGGGCCGGCCCGGCAGCGGGCTGAGGAATCCTGCAAGGGCAAAGACACGGCCGACTCAATCGTTAAATACCGTTTCGAGCACTTCCAGCGACCTTACCTCGCCCATACCCTCCACATGACAACGCATGTACGTAACCAGGGCGTGAAGCATATGCTTTCTCTCATGGTACGTAAAACGGGTCGTGCGGCTATGGTCAAGATCGGTGACAATGAGCTGGCGGAGCAGGGTGCTTGCCGCAGGATCAAGGGCGTGTTCGGCCGGTGGCGGATACGTCTGGAATATGCCCTCGCGAAGGTCGAACCACGCACCTTCTCCCTCATCGGCAGGATAAAAGCCATAAAAATGACACAGACGCAGCATAAAATACAAGAGGGTTGAGGGAGCAGCGGGAAAGGTGTCGAGCAAGGAAATTTCTGTGTACAGGTAATCGAATAGGGCCTGGCTCGTGTAGCCATCGGGCAGCGAACGGTGCAACACCTCACACATAAAGAGCGACATGGTAGACTTTATCAGGTCTGCGCGAATGCCGGACATGGCATTGACCACGTTCACCTCCCGCGCCGTGCTTACCTGCATATTTTCACTGAAGCGGGCCTCTGCGGCCAACAAGGAGAGGGGCATGGGAACGGGCCTGTTTTTGGCCGGCCGCATCAAAATGGCGCGCACGCCGCGTTCTCGGTGAAACAACCGGAGAATAACCCGGTTATCTCCAAACCGTGTTGCGTGGATAAGTATGCCCGTTTCTGAGACCAATCTGGTAATTATCAAATATTTACCCTATACACATTGCCCGGTTAACAACCTTCAAATGTCAAGAGGCTGCTGCGAAGCAAATGCTTCACCTTTGGCATGCAGCATCCGGAAACGCCGGATCAAAGTAAAGACAAAAGATTTACCTGCCTTTACGGCCTCCGCGCCGCAGTTTTTGTGGGCAGTAAGAAAATAGTTCGAAGTCCGCTGGACTTCGGTAATAGCGCTAAGTGCAGCCTCGCTGCACATAGTTTAAAGTTAGGTTAGGCAGGGCATTCTTCGGAGTGCCCTGTTTTTTTTTACCCACTTCACACAAGGAAAGTTGTCGCTGTTGACACACAGCAATGCGACCCCCCCGAGCGGGCGCAAGGAGCCTGCCCGCCGGAAGTCCGGCATAACACAGAGGCCAGCGTGTATTTCGCCGGGCCATCCGGCGTCATTACTCTATGGGTTCGAGCGGCTTAAACAGTTGCACGGGAATGCGTTCGGCCTCCCGGCTCCAGGGCTCAAACTGCTCACCGGCGAATGCGGTCACCTTTTTGACCACTTCCGCAGTGGCTTGTTCCAGTTGTTTCATCGCATTTTCAGCGTTGGAACCGGGCATGTCTGACAGGGAGAGGTACCCTAAGGCTGTCCAGCATTTGGACACCAGGTAATGCGCGTCATCATGAATACCCGCAGGCTCGTCCACGGCGATAAAAAGTTTTTCCAGTTCCTTGAGTGCTTTCAGCAGCGTGTCGGATGCGGTGACACTTGTTTTTTTCAGGCTGTCGCTCACATGGGCCCACGACGTTCTGGCATGCTCGATGTTGGTTTTCATCAGCACCACCTGGTCATAGGCTTTTGCCGCCCTTTTTACCTCAGCCTCCCAACGGCGGTAAAGTGCGGCCTGGGCCTCATAGACCTGTTTGTCAAACGGAAGCCTCGGATCGGCATTGACGGTTAGCTCGGTAGAATCCCTGTCCTGACCTGATACAAATACGACCTTGTACTTTCCGGGCATCACAGGTGGTCCGTCTCCGGGAGGATCTGCATCAGGTTCGGGCTTGTTGGATGCGGGCATGCGCGGGCCGCGGGTATCAAAATACCAATGTACAATATTGATTCCTGTATCCGGCTCATGGGTAAACCAGCGCATGGTATCTCCGGCCATATCCTGAATAATAATCTTCACCTTTTTCGATTTGGTCGCGTCGGTACTCTTGTCACCTGCTGGTGGTTCATCCTTGGGTTTTGACCGGCCCCTGTTCTCAGTAGTTGCAGCCGCGGGACCCACGTTGTAGTAGTAAGTGAGCAGAGCACCGGGCGATTTGTTGCTGGCCTGGTATTCGGTGGCTCCACCGAACCTTGGTCCGGCTGGCTGCTTGTAACTGGCCTGCGTAGCCGGTGCAGGCGCAATCGCTACAATGCGGTTGTTCTGCATGACCTCGCGTTCCAGGGCAAATTTTCTAAGCGGAGCAATGTTTTCAAGGATGTAGGCCGCCCGTCCGAAAGTGCCTATGATCAGGTCGTGTTCGCGCGGGTGAATTTTCAGGTCTTGTGTTGCCACGCCTTGCGGATAATGATGCTTCCATTGGTGCCAGCGTGCGCCCGAATCCAGACTCACATAGAGTCCATGCTCGGTGCCCAGAAAAAGCAGTGCACTGACCACAGGATCCTGCACCACCGAGAGGCAGTAGCCGTTCACCGCTGACGGAGTAACAAGGTTTTTCCACGTCTTGCCAAAATCCGTGGTGTGATAGAGGTAGGGCTTCCAGTCATCTTGCCGGTAGTTGTTTACCACCACAAAAGCCTCCGAAGCGCGGTGCGGAGAGGCTACGATTTGCGGAACCCAGGCCCCGGCAGGAAATCCGGGCATTGCACTGCGGCAGTTTTTCCATGTTGCCCCGCCATCGGTGGTGATGTGCACCTGGCCGTCATCGCTTCCTGCCCAGATCACCTGGCGGTCGAGCGCAGAAGGCGTGATGCTGAGGAGGGTGCAATGATTTTCTGCCGAGGTATTGTCGATGGTCAGTCCGCCGCTTTCAAACTGGCGGAGTTTGGTCGAATCATTGGTAGTCAGGTCAGGCGAAAGTATTTTCCAGCTGAGGCCGCGGTCTGCAGAATAATGGACAAACTGGGAACCGTAATAGACCCCATCCGGATTGAAAGGGTCGGCGCTGATGGCCGAATTCCAGTGAAAACGCAGGGGGTTACCCTCCGGATGGAGGGGCTTAATTTTTCGGGTTTCCCCGGTCTGCCCATCG